>JALZKI010000062.1 GCA_030859325.1 Actinomycetota bacterium | reverse complement strand
CGTGCAACTGCGTCATACCGGTTCCCCCGGTCATCGGCTCTTCACATCAGCCACAACCCGAACCCGCAGCACCGACGCTACCCCGCCCGACGCCGACCCCGCAGACCCCCTGCGGGCAGCGGCTCTTCAGCTCCCGCGCCGCCGCGTCGGAGTGGTCAAGGCGGAGCGCCCCCGGCCGCGCTGGTTGTGAGTGACGCCCCCGAGTACCCTCTCGGACCGGCCTCTGCGTCTTCGGCTCACGCCAGGGCAGCGGCCTCGGCGATCTGCTTGCCGTCGGCGACAAGCTGGGGGTAGACCAGGTCGGAGTCGCCGCTTCAAGCAGCGTCGGACTCTTTGCGGGTCTTGGCCTCGTCGAGCTTGCGGCGGTAGTAGGTCCGGCCGTCGCTGTCGAGGCGGATCAGGGCGATGACGGCCATGTGCAGCACGTGGTTCAGCCGCCGGTTCCCAGCCCGGGAGAGCCGGTGTCGGATCTGCTCGCCGGAGGAGGTGTCCAGGGGCGGGGTCCGGGTCCAGGACGCGAAGTGGTTCCGGTCGGGGAACCGCGCAACATCCCCGACGTCGCCCGGATGCGGGCCGCGCGACGGGGACCGATCCCACGCAGGTCCACCAGGTGCGACCCACGCTCCTGGACCGCGGCGGAAACTCCTTGGTCAGGGCCTTCAGTTTGCGTCGGTGGCCACCAGGTCGGCCACCTCCTCGACCGCCATCTGCCAGGTCGTCATACCCACAACAGATCTCGGTCTGACCATGGCCAACAGCCGCTTGGCCTTGGTCGCGGTGAGATCCTTCCCGGCGCCACCAGCGATGAGCTCGGTGAGGAGCCGGTGCAACCGGTTCACGGTCTTCACGCGCCGCGATCGCATGAGCATCGGTGGCGTCGGTCTTCCGGGCGTGGCCGGTGCCGAAAAGTGCGCGACGTTCATGCACTCGCGCTCACCGTACGAGCCGCCGTCCCCGATCCCGGGCGGTTGCAGCCGGAGTTGTCAGGGGGTAGCGGGTGCGGGACCCACCAGGGCACCAGGGGCAGCGGGTGCGGGACCCATCGAAGACTCTGACAACGCGGCTCAGTTGGCTTGGCTGACGCTCGACATGTTGAAGTCCGGGACGCGCAGCGCCGGAGTAGCCGTACGCGAGAAGTAGTCGCCCCACTCACGGGAGAAGCTGGGAACCGTCTCGGAAGCTGCCGAGAACCTGTCCAAGAGGTCCACCGGGCTCTCGTTGAAGCGGAAGTTGTTCACCGCACCGGTCACCTCGCCGTGCTCGACTAAGTACACGCCGTCGCGGGTGAGTCCGGTCAGCAGCAAGGTCTGCGGATCCACTGTCCGGATGTACCACAAGCAGGTCAGCAGCAGTCCGCGCTTCATCTCACCGACCATGGAGGCCATCGAACCGTGCGCGTGGTCGACGGACAAGACCAGGTTGTCGATGCCGGGGGTGACGGGCTGCCCGGTCATCCTCGCCGACTGTCGGGTCTGCACGAGGGCGGACAGCTTTCCGTCCCTGATCCAGTCCGTGCGGTCAAGGGGTAGCCCGTTGTCAAAGACCGATGCCATGCTGCTGCTCGAGGGCGTGGTCACGAAGGGCATCGACCGAAGTCCGTCGTACGCCGGGTCGGAGAACATCTGGACCTGCCTGGTCGACAGTGTCTCACCGATCCGGGTGCCTCCGCCTGGTCTAGAGAACACCGACTGGCCTTCATGCGCCTCGCGAGCCGACGCGCTCCAGTAGGCGTAGATCAGCAGGTCCGCGACCGCGGTGGGCGGCAGTATCGTGTCGTGTCGACCCGCCGGCAGGTCGACCCTGCGCTGCGCCCAGGACAGTCGCTGGGCGAGCTCAGCGTCGAGCGCGAGAGCGTCCACGCCGGAGAAGTCATGGGTCGCACCGCCGACCCAGGCGCTGCTGGTCAGGTCGGTGGGCTTGCCAGTGCATCCGTAGTGCCCCGTGGGCTGCACATGACGAAGGCGCAGACCCGTGGTCGACCCCAGGTAGGTGGTGGTCACGTCGTGGTCGACGAACCCGTAGAGGATGCGACCCTCGGCTGACGCGCGACCGAAAGCCTCACCGAGAGCGGGAGCGAAGCGGTCGAACACCTCGATCGACGTCTCGCCCGGCACCTGTTGCCAGTCGTCGCTCTGCACCTCGCCAGCCAGGTCGGTCGCGTCCTCGGCCGGGGTGCTCGCACGGGCGGCTGCTTCGGCCGCCTCCACCAGAGAAGTCACCTGGCCGAAGGACGCCGCGCTTCCGGTCGAGGAGGCCGACGCGGTGCCCTCGCCCGCACCGACGAAACAGATCACGCTGACGGCGATGGAGCGCATCTCGCCGTTGGTGGTCAGCGTGTTGTTGGCCCAGCGCAGGTTGGCGCTGGTGGAGTCGTGCACCATCGCGACGCAGAAGTCGGCCCGGGACGTGGCCAAGGCGTGCTCTACGAGCTCTTGAGGGGTAGGTGCAATGGTCGACGTGGTCATGGCGCCTCCTCAGTGTCCGGATTCGGCGGTGGTGTCAAGCACGCGGACGTTGCGGAACAGGGCCGAGGGAGCGCCGTGGGAGACCGACGCCACCTGACCGGGTTGAGCTTTGCCGCAGTTGAAGGCGCCACCGAGAACCCATGTCTGCGGGCCACCGACTGCCTCCATGGACCCCCAGAAGTCGGTGGTGGTCGCCTGGTAGGCAACGTCACGCAGCTGACCGGCGAGCCGACCGTTCGCGATGCGGTAGAAACGCTGGCCGGTGAACTGGAAGTTGTAGCGCTGCATGTCGATGCTCCACGACTTGTCCCCCACGATGTAGATACCGCGGTCGACCCCTCCGATCAACTCTTCGGTGCTGGGGCCGTCGGGAGCCGGCTGAAGCGAGACGTTGGCCATCCGCTGGATGGGGATATGCCCGGGAGAGTCGGCGTAGGCGCAACCATTGGAGCGTCCACCGTTCAGCGCGCCCTGCATGTTGTGCGCCATGGGCCGGTCGAGCTGGTAGCCGACCAGGACGCCGTCCTTGACCAGGTCCCAGGACTGGGTTCGCACACCCTCGTCGTCGTAGCCGATCGTGGCAAGCCCGTGCTCCACGGTGCGGTCACCGCTGACGTGCATGATCGGCGACCCGTACCTTAGCTTGCCGAGCTGGTCGTAGGTGGCGAACGAGGTACCTGCGTAGTTGGCCTCGTAGCCGAGTGCGCGGTCCAGCTCGGTGGCGTGACCGATGGACTCGTGGATGGTCAGCCAGAGGTTCGAGGGGTGGATGACGAGGTCGTAGGATCCTGCCGTCACCGACGGTGCTGCCAGCTTCTCCCCGAGCAGGTCGGGCAGCTCGGCGAGCTCGGAGCCCCAGTCGTAACCACCGCCGACGAGATACTCCCAGCCTCGCCCGACCGGAGGCGCGATGGTGCGCATCGAGTCGAAGCGCGCGGACGCCTCGTCGGTGCCGAAGATCTCGACCTCTGGCTGGACCCGCACCCGCTGCTGGGTGGTGGTGGTGCCGGACAGGTCGGTGTAGAACTTGTTCTCCACCACCTGTTGCACGAGGGCAGAGGAGTGCGCAACCTCTGCCGCATCGAGCAGTCGCCCCGTCCAGCCGCAGAGCAGGTCGACCTTCTCCGCCAGTGGGACCGACAGTGGGTCGATCTCGTAGCTCGAGACCCACTCCACGTCGTCGTACGTCGGTTCCGGCGCGAGGGCCACCTGCCGGGTGGTCATCTTCGCCGCGACCTGCGCCACCCGTATTGCGGTCTCGGCGACCTGGATAGCCGACTCGGACGTCAGCGCCACGCCTGAGGCGAAACCCCATGCCCCGTCGAGGATCACGCGTACCGCGAAACCCAAGTCCTCGGTGTCGCCTGCGCCCTGCAGGTGGCCGTCCCGGACCCGGATCTGCTGCTTCCGGACCCGCTCACATCGAAAGTCGGCGTGCGAGACGTGGAAGTCCTGCACCCGGGTGAGCGCGGCCTCGGCGAGATGACGGTAGGGGAGGGCCGTGAACGAGGATTCCACCGATCTCCGCGTACCGTCCGGACCGGGCTGTCTACCGGGTTGTCTACTGGGTCTCCCAGAAAGCATGACTGCGAGGCTACAGCGGTCGGCTCCGCGAGCGGCGGATGGCAGAGCCCGGGGTCGCGCCCCCGACCGATCGAAGGAGTTCCTCACGCCCCGGATGCCGGAGATGCTGCTAGGTTCGCCCGTCAACCTCTTGTGCCTCGATCAGCGCGGCCTGCGCCCGTTCCGGCTGCGCCCCCATCCAGTCCGCCGGCAACACGTCATAGCCCGCGTCGCGGGCGGCCTTACACACCAACGGATCGTCGTCGACCAGGACGGTCACCGTCGCCTTCTCGGACAGCAGGCCGAGCGCCTCGAGCTTGACCATCCAGGCAGGTCTGCGGTCGTCGTGGCGGCGCAGCAGCAGATCTCCTTCGGGAAGACGGTGACGCTCGAACCAGTCGACGGTGTCCTTGCGGCAACGCTCCGGGCGCCCGGACAGGTAGACGATGTCGCACACCTCGCAGAGCCGGCGTACCGTCTCCATTCCCTGACCGAGAACGGGGTCCTCGGGGGCGGCCGCGAAGAAAGCGCCCCAGTCTTTCGGCTTCTGCACGACGTGATGCAGCCGGTGGCGGACATCGGCGAGCACACCGTCGATGTCGACCACGGCGACCGGCCGCTTCTGGCGGCTCACACCGCTTCACGGCTGGCGACCACGCGCGAGCCCGACCGTTCCTTGCGAATCTGCAGCTGCGCGGGGACCCGCGTTCGCATCTCCGGCACGTGGCTGACGATACCGACCACGCGACCTCCGTCGCGCAGCCCGTCGAGGGTGTCCATCACGTCGTCGAGGGTTTCCGGGTCGAGCGTGCCGAACCCCTCGTCGATGAAAAGGGTGTCGATGTTCGAACCACCGGCTTCCTGAGTGACCACGTCGGCGAGACCCAGTGCGAGCGCGAGCGAGGCCACGAAGGTCTCTCCACCGGACAGCGTCGCGGGGTCTCGTGACTCACCGGTCCACTCGTCGCGCACCAGGAGACTGAGCCCGCCGCGCAGCTCGCCCACCCCGCGAGCCGCCGACCGCTCGAGCGCGTAGCGCTGGTCGCTCATCGTGGCGAGTCGCTGGTTCGCGGCAGCGACGACCTGGGCGAGACGCTCACCGAGGACGTAGGCCGACAACCGCATCTGCACGGCGTTGTCGGCACCCTTGCCCTCGGCGAGGGTGGAGACGCGCACAGCCACGGAGTAGGCCGAGCGGGTCGGCGCCCACGCTCCGAGCTCTGCTCGGAGCTCGGCTCGGAGCTTCTCGAGCCGGCTCTCCCGGATCGCGATGAGCCGTGACGTCGCGCCGCACTCGTTGGCCATGTCCTCGGCGAAACTCAGAGCAGCCTGCACCCCGGCCACGTCGGGTGTGCCCGCCTCGACAGCCGCCAGGACCTGGGGGTCCGTGAGTACGGGGACCGCCTGTGCACGTAACCGCTCACGTGCGGTGAGCCCAGCCTCGAGTGACTCGACGGCTTCGCGGCTCAGCATGGCCGACGAGGCATCGTCGCTGGTGAGAAAGCCGTTCTCGACGGCGCAGTCCCGGGCCTGCTGGTGCGCCTCCTCGGCCCGCGACATCGCGGCGTCACGGGCCACCAACGCCTCGCGAGCCGCGGTGAATGCCATGCCGGCCCTCGACTTGGTCTCGATCAACCGCTCGACGCTGTCGGCCACCTCCTCCGAGGCGAGCAGATCCGCAAGCTCGGCGGAGACCTTGTCTGCGACCTTCTCGGCGCCCGAGCGTTCCTGGGTCAGCCGCGCGGTGTCTGCGCCTACCTCTGTGAGACGCAGCTGCACCTCGGTCCGCTCCAGATGCAGAAGTTCGAGCCGGGCCTCGAGCCGGGCCTGCTCCGCGGCAGCCTGCTGGCAGGAGGAGCGCCGCTCCCGGGCCGCTCGCAGCTCGGCGTGCAAGACCGCGACGGTGTTGCCGTCGGTCACGTGTCGGGCCAAGGCGCAGCTCCGCTCGATGCCGGAGAGCGCTTCGGCGACATTCTGCCGGATGAAGTCGGCGTCCTCGTAGGCCGAGCGCGCGGCTTCCTCATCCGCCTTGCTGGGCGCGCCGGTCACCGAGGTGGCGGGCGAGGGATGGCTCGCCGAGCCGCAGACCGGGCAGGACCCGCCGCTGGCCAGCGCCCCGGCCAGCTCGGCGGCCATGCCGGTGATCCGTGCCTCACGGATGTCGTGCATCTGCTCGCGCAGCTCATGGGCCGCCTCGACACTGGCCCTGTGACGCACTCGGGTCGCCTCGAGCTCGCGGTGCAGCAGGACCAGCTTCTCGGCTGCCGCCAACTGGGCCCGGAGCTGCTTCTCGGTCTGCTCGACCACACCGAGCTCGGCTGCCAGCCTCGAGTGCTCGACCATTTCGTCACGCAGGCGACTGATCTCGATGGGGATTGCCTGGCACCGCTTTCCCAGAGCGGTCGCCATGGCCGCCAGCTCACCCAGCTGCGCGGACGTGGACTCGACCGTCATCCGCGCGGACTCGAGCTCCCGCTCGCGGGGGAGCAGCATCCGTGCGACCGTCACTTTCTCGCGCGCGGCGCGCTCGGCGACCGTCAGGTCGGCCGGGGTCAGCGCGGTCGCATCGGCCTGCAACAGTCGGGCGGCCTGCGTCAGAAGCTCGCCCAGGTCGTGCCGAGAGGCCCTCGCCATGGCGCCCGCCTTGCCGGCGACCTCGAGCAGAGGGACGACGGCGACGGCACGTCTTGCGGAGTCGAGCGCGGCCCGAGCCTGTGCGGCCTCTTCGTCGGTCTCGGCCAGGGACCGCTCGACACCGGTCGCATCGGCATGCTTGGCACACAGGTCCTGGGCGCGATGCGCCTCCTCGAGCCTGCCTCGAGCATCCTCGGCCTCGACGAGCGCGGCAACGAGCTCGGCCTGTGCCTCCGTCCTGGCGATGACGGCTGCATGCACGAGGTCATCGGCCCAGGCGGCTACACGACCGTCGTCGGCTGCGAGGGTGAGCTCGTGCAGGTCCCATTGCTCGGGAATCTCGGCAGCTGCCGCCTCGCTGACCCGGCTCACCACGGAGGCGACCGCCGCCTGGTGGCGTTGGTCGATCGTCTTCAGCCGCTGGCGGTGACTGACCAGCCACTTCTCGATGTCCTCGAACCGGCCGGTCCGAAACAGCTGTTGAAGGACTTCGTGGCGTTCTTCGGACCTGGCGCGCAGGAACGTCTGGAACTTCCCCTGAGGCAACAGCGCGACCTGGCAGAACCGGGTGACGTTCATGCCGAGCAGCTCGGTGATCAGATGACCCGTCTCGTCGAGCCGGTTCGAGAGATGGATCCATTCGCCGGCTACGGCCTCCTCGAGGCTGACCCGTGCTTGCTCGACCGTGATGCCTTTCCCGCGCCGCTTGGGCCGCTGCCAGGCAGGGGACCGGTGAACCCGGAACCGTCGCCCGCTGATGCTCATCTCCAGCACGACGGCCGGCGCGACGCCGGGCACCGCGTGGTCGCTGCGCAGCCGCTTGGCCGAGTTGCGGTCGCCCGGCACCTCGCCGTAGAGCCCGAAGCAGACTGCGTCGAGGATGCTGGTCTTTCCGGCGCCGGTGGGGCCGCACAGCAAGAACAGGCCGGAGTCGGTCAGCGAGTCGAAGTCGACCGTCTCAGACCCGGAGAACGGACCGAACGCGGTGACCTCCAGATGGTGGATGCGCATCAGGCGCTCACCACCTGGTCCGCGTCCGAACCATGCCGGCACGAGTCACATGCCTCGAGAAGCAAGGCAGCCTCGGCCTCGCTCGCCGGTGTCTCTCGCACGTCTGCGACGAAGTCGAGAGAGATGGCGTAGTCGCTGCGCCCGGTCAGCGCCCGAGGCGTCAACGGGTCAGACCCCGGCCCACCGGTCGGCTCGAAGGACAAGATCAGGGTGTGCGGGAACCGGGCTCGCAGTCGTTCCATGGCCTGGGTCGGCCTCATGGAGTCGGTGAGAACGGCCTGGACCCAGCTGTCCTCCTGACCGTCGTGGCGTGGGTCGTGCAGCAGGCCGTCGAGGTCGCCACGGAGCTTCACGAGCTTTCGAGGCACGGGCGCCTCGACGAACTCGGCCTTTTCGAATCCGGTGCTACTCAGCTCGACGAGCCACGACCCCTTGGTGTGCTGGGCCTCGGAGAAGGAGTAGGCCAGCGGGGAGCCGCTGTAGCGCACGCTCTCGGTGAGCGTGTGTCTGCCGTGCAGGTGGCCCAGGGCGGCATAGTCGACACCGTCGAACACATGGGCCGGGACGAGGCTGACTCCGCCGACCGAGATGTCGCGCTCACTGTCGCTGGCCTCGCCACCAGACACGAATGCGTGGGCCATGACAAGGGAACGCGTCCGCGACGGCCGGGTCGCCAGATCGACACCGACTCGACGCATCGCCTCGGTCAGCACTGCCGTGTGGGTGCGGGACTGCAGATGCCAGGGCTCCCGCAGCACGTCGGGCTCGAGGTAGGGCAGGCCGTAGACCGCGACCGGGCCGTGATCGTCCTCCATCAGCACCGGAGTCCCGCAGGCGGAAGCGTCGGTGCGGAAGTGGATGCCCGAGGAGTCGATCAGCCGGGCGTTGAACCCGAGCCGGCGTGCGGAGTCGTGATTGCCGCTGGTGACCACCACGCGGGCGTGGGAGGCTGCCAGCCTCGCGAAGGTATCGTCGGCGAGCGCCACCGCGTCCACCGGCGGAAGCGCGCGGTCGTAGATGTCGCCGGACACGACCACTGCGTCGACCTGCTCGGAGGCGATCGTGTCGATCAGGTGGTCGATGAACTCCGCCTGGGCACCGAGCATGCCCTCGCGATGGAAGGACCTACCAAGATGCCAGTCGGAGGTGTGGAGGATGCGCACACCAGAACGCTAGATCGGCCCGCCGACACTTTCGCGGATCACACGCCGACCCGCTCTGGGACGGTGTAGATCACAAACCGCTGGCCCCGTAGGAACCCCACGGTGCACAGTCCGGCGTCCGCGGCGAGACTCACCGCGAGACTGGAAGGGGCGCCCACCGCCGCGATCAGGCCGATGCCCGCGGTGACCGCCTTCTGCACCAGTTCAAAACCGATCCGCCCGCTGACGCAAAGGACCGGCAGGTCGCTCGTCGTACCCGCGAGGAGCTGTGAACCGACGACCTTGTCAACAGCGTTGTGACGACCGATGTCCTCGCGCACCACCACGGGGGTGCCGTCTGCCTCGAACAGGCCGGCCGCGTGCAGACCGCCGGTGCTCTCGAACACCCGCTGTGCGGCGCGCAGCGTCTCGGGCATCTTGGTCAGAGTCGCAGCGTCGACGGTCAGGCCCTTCCACCGCCGTGCCAGGTCCGGGCCAGACGCGACCGTGAGCACCTCCTCGATGCTCTGCTTGCCGCACACACCGCAGGCCGAGATCGCGGAACCCGGTCCGTCATAGCGCTTCAGAGGGGTACGGCGCGGTGGCCGCGCGAGCTGGACGGTCACCACGTTCGGGCGTTGCTCGGGAAGCAACGCACTGTCGTTGCAATATGAGACTGCAGATAGATCTTGAGCGTCGGCGACAAGACCCTCCCCCGCCAGAAATCCTGCCGCGAGCTCGAAGTCATGGCCCGGAGTGCGCATGGTCAGGCTCAGCCGCTCGGCCCGCCTGCCGGGCCAGGCAAGCCTGATCTCCAGCGGCTCCTCGGTCGCCAGCCGGTCCTCGTGTTCGCGGGGAACGCCATCGGCCACCTCGCGGACACGCACGCGACGCGAGGGAGCGGGACGAAGTGTGGCCACGACGACCAGCCTATATTTGATCCGGACGAGAGGCAGGGTGCAACCGGATGCGCAGGACACGTCAGGGGACGGGCGAGAACGGCTGGGACACCGAGGTGTCCTCCGGTCTGGCTCTCGCCGGCTTCCTCTCGTTGGTCTTCGTCGCGGTCACACTGCTCGCCATGGGCCCGCTGGCAAAGTTCGACGCGTATTTCACCTTGGCCCCGCCGCCGCGCGAGTGGTTGCCCGCGCTGTACCTCCTCGACCGGGTAGGTCAGCGGGCCGTGTGCCTGCCGATTCTGGCCGTGGTGGCGTTGCTGGTCTCCAGACGGCACGGGTCCTGGCGTCCAGCGGTGGTGGCGGGCGCTTCGGTGTTCGGGCTGAACCTGGTCGTCCTCGTGCTGAAAGTTGGCCTGGGCCGCGAAGGGCCGTACACCGTCGACCCCTCGTTCTTCAACGGCGGTATGGCCTATCCGAGTGGGCACAGCGCGAACATCGTGCTCGTGTACGGCGTCATGGCCTACCTGATCACCAGATATGCCTCTCCGCACCGACGTACCAGCCTGCTCCTGTGGGGAGGGGTCACGGTCCTCGCCGTGACCATGCTGATCACCTCGCTGACCCTCGACTGGCACTGGTTCGCCGACCTGGTGGCAGGGTTCATCATCGGGGGTGTCGTTCTCGAGGTGACCGCGTCGGTTGACCGCGCCGTCCCGGAGTTCCCTGTCCCGAGTGGCTGGCGCTCCGGCCCGAAGGAGCTCGCCAGTACGCTTCGACTTCTCGGCTCCCGCCGGGCCGCGAACCCGAGGGGTTGACCACACCCGCCGCCCGAAATGCCTACCGAGGAGCTCCTTTCGAGCGAGAGCCGAGAAGCGGGAACAGCTCGGTCATCTCATGGAAGACGACGGCGCCGGCCTCCTCGAGCGCCTCGGCCGGGCTCAGTCCTCCCGCGAAGCCATAGACCGTCATCCCCGCGGACACCGCGGCCCGCACGCCGTACACGCTGTCCTCGATGACCACCGTGGACTCCGGCCGGCCGCCCATCTTGGCGCACGCATGCAGGAAGAGGTCGGGAGCGGGTTTGCCGTGCGCCACTTCGCTCGCGGAGAAGATCCTCCCGTCGAAGAGGTCGAAGAGACCGGTGATGCCCAAGGTGGTGCGCATCTTCTGGTGGGAGCCGCTGGACGCGACGCAGGTCGACACACCCTCACGGGTCAGGGTCTCCACCACGTCCACGGCCCCCGGAACGGCGATCAGCTCCCGGCCGAAAAGCTCGTGCACCTCAGCGGTCGTGCGTTCGTCGAAGAACCTGGTCGCTTCGCTCCCGATCACCGACTCGACCTCGGCGAGCATCGCCTCGCTCGTCTTCCCCATGAAACGGGCCACCATCTCCTCGGGCGTGTGCGGCCAGCCCAGCTCGGACAGAGCACGTGCTTCGATGCCGACGGCCAGGCGCTCGGTGTCGACGAGCACGCCGTCACAGTCGAAGACCACCAGAGTCACACTCACCCGGCCTTGATATCAGGTCCAGGGGAGGTGTCAGCGTGCGCCTGGACGGCGAGGCGGGTATCCGGCTGCATGGCCGACCACCCCGTCGGGTAGACATCAGGAGGACCCGGCCGGTCGACGAACGCAGGGAGAACGCGTGGCAGACCCAACGTCCTCGCGCAAGATGGGTGTCGAGGAAGAGCTCATGCTCGTCGACCCGGACACGTGGACGCTCGCCGCCGTCTCCCAGGAAGCAGTGCGTGCGAGCACAGAGCGTACGCGGGCGTGGACGCGTGGCGCCGACGGCCCTGACAGGACGCCGGAGGTCGAGCACGAGCTGTTCCTGCAGCAGCTCGAGACCGCCACTTCGCCACACCACAGTCTGGAGGACCTCCTCGTCGATCTCCGAGGGTGCCGTCGTGCCGTGGGGGAGTCCGCGCGAGCGGTCGGTGCGATAGCTGTGGCGATGCCGACTCCGGTGCTGCCGGAGCCGGACGAGCAGATCACGCCGAAGCCGCGCTACCAGCGCATCTACGACGAGTACGGCGAGATCGCACGGCATGGGCTGGTGTGCGCCATGCACGTCCACGTCGACGTCTCCGACGACGAGGAGGCGGTCGCTGTCATCGACGGAATCCGGCCGTGGCTGCCGGTTCTCCTGGCACTCAGCGCCAACTCGCCGTACTGGCACGGCCTTGACACCGGCTACGCCAGCTGGCGTTCGCAGGCATGGAGTCGGTGGCCGAGCACCGGTCCGGCCGAGGCCTATGGCACGGCCATGAGCTACGGCGAGGTCGCCGAGAAGATGATCGAGTGGGGCGCGTCCCTCGACCCGGGGATGCTCTATTACGACGTGCGGGTGGCGCAGCACTACCCGACGGTGGAGATCCGGGTCGCCGACGTGTGCACCGAGCCCGAGGAGGCAGGCCTGGTGACCGCTCTCGCCCGTGCTCTGGTGGACACGTGCGCGAAGGACTGGCGAGCGGGCACTCCGACGGCTCGATGGCGCAGCGAGCTCCTGCGCGTCGCGAGCTGGCGGGCAGCCAAGTTCGGGATGGCCGGACCTCTGGTGCATCCTCAGTGCCAACAGCTCTCACCTTTCCGGGAGACGTTCGACGCTCTGCTCGACTACGTCGCCGGGTCCCTGTCCGACAGCGGTGACGAGGACTTCGTTCGCGGTGCCTTCGCACGGATGACAGCTAGAGGCAGCGGGGCGGCACGACAGCGGCGGAGGTATGCGGACACCGGGAGTCTCGAGGCGGTCGTGGAAGACCTCAGCGAGCGCACCGAGAGGTCCTGGCACGAGACGGAGTAGGCGCATGGAGCCGGAGAACACAGAAGAGTCGCGGCAACGGTGGTGGAAGCGCGCAGTGGTCTACCAGATCTACCCGCGCAGCTTCGCCGACTCCGACGGCGACGGTGTCGGTGACCTGCGCGGGATCCTCGGACGCCTCGACTACCTCCAAACACTCGGGATCGACGTCGTCTGGCTCTCCCCGGTCTACCCGTCACCGATGGATGACAACGGCTACGACATCAGCGACTACCGCGATATCGATCCGGTGTTCGGCGATCTCGAGGTTTTCGACGAGCTGGTCGCCGGGTTGCACCGACGCGGCATCAGGCTGGTGATGGACCTCGTCGTGAACCACACTTCTGACGAGCACCCCTGGTTCGAGGAGTCTCGCGCGAGCAAGGACAGCTCGAAGCGGGACTGGTACTGGTGGCGTGCGAAGCCCAACAACTGGGGGTCCTTCTTCTCAGGCTCGGCATGGGAGTACGACGAAACGAGCGAGGAGTACTACCTCCACCTGTTCTCCCGCAAACAGCCAGATCTGAACTGGGAGAACCCCGAGGTCCGCCGACACGTCTTCGACATGATGCGCTGGTGGCTGGCGCGTGGGGTCGACGGCTTCCGAATGGACGTCGTCAACTTCATCTCCAAGGCGCCGACTCTCCCCGACGGCAAGGTACGCACAGGGGAGGAGCATGGTGACGGCGCGCCGTACTTCATCTCCGGTCCCCGCATCCACGAGTTCCTGCACGAGATGCACGAGGAGGTCTTTGCCGCGTACGGCGACGCTCTGCTCGTCGTGGGGGAGATGCCGGGGGTGACGGTCGAAGAGGCGGTGCTGTTCACCGACCCCGCGCGTCAGGAGACCGACATGGTGTTCCAGTTCGAGCACATGGAGGTGGACTCAGGCGAGGACAAGTGGGATGTGGTGCCGTTCGTGTTGCCGAAGCTCAAGGCCTCGCTCGGTCGGTGGCAGAAGGGGCTCGCCGAACGTGGCTGGAACAGCCTGTACTGGAACAATCACGACACGCCTCGCGTGGTGTCCCGGTTCGGCGACGACGGGAAGTTCCGGGTGAGGTCGGCCAAGATGCTCGCCACGGTGCTCCACCTCCACCGTGGCACGCCGTACGTCTACCAAGGCGAAGAGCTCGCGATGACCAACATGGCGTTCGGCTGCATAGAGGACTTCAGGGACATCGAGGCGATCCGGCACTACACCGAGGCCACGTCGAAGGGCAGGTCACCGGATGCCGTGTTGTCCGCGCTGCGGTTCAAGGGACGAGACAATGCGCGCACGCCCATGCAGTGGGACAGGTCGCCACACGCGGGGTTCACCGCCGGCGTTCCTTGGATTGGCGTGAACCCGAACCACGCACAGATCAATGCGGACGCGCAGATGGGCGACGCCAACTCGGTGTTCCACCACTACCGGCAGCTGATCGGGCTACGACATCGCGAGCCGACGGTTGCCGATGGGGACTTCACGATGCTGCTTCCGGACGACCCGCTCGTGTATGCGTTCCTGCGCCGACTCGGCCAGGTGGAGCTGCTGGTCCTTGCCAATTTCTCCTGCGATCCGTGGAGGGTCGACCTGCCGGACATCACGTCGTGGCTGAAAAGTGAGCTGTTGTTGACCAATGTGGGCCGGGAAGATGGGGGAGCGGGTGTGGAGCTGGCGCCATGGGAGGCGAGGGTCTACCGCCGGCAGTGCTGACCGTTCTGCGCTCAGCCAGCCAAGGGACGTCGACGTGGGTGGGAACAGATCGTTACCCCGAGAAGCTGTGATCTTGCCGTAGTCAACGGCGCGAGGAGCGGACTTCTGCGGTCGAAGGCGGGCTGCCTCTTCCGCGAGGGCATTCCTCACCTTTCGTCACGAGATGGGACCGAGATGGGTCGCTGTCTCAGCTGATCAACATGGGATCCAAAAGAAAACGGTTCCGCACCAATCTTTGCCAACGAGTAGGCCGAACAACCAATCGTCAGGTATAACGAATAAAGTAAAGTCTCTTATGGGAGGTTATCGACCTCCTTGAGCCCAGCATACGGAAAGGGGACCTTTGCGCAGAATCCGCATCCCGAGAAGCGGAGCGGTTTCTCCGGGCCGGGCCCTAGAACCAGGGCCGGAACTCTTCAATGATCCAATATGGAAGGCTCAAAACATGTCTCGCAACAGACACTTTCGAAGTGCCGTCGCGTGCCTCTCGGCCGCGGCTGTGACCGTGGGCGGATCCGCTGCGCTCCTGGCAGCGGAGGTAGGCTCGGCATCAAGCCACCGCGAAGCTCCTCTGATCACCAACGATCCGAAAGCCGACAACACCGACGTCTACGCGTTCGTCAGCCCGGACTCACCGGACACGACCACACTGATCGCCAACTGGCTCCCCTTCGAGGAACCGGCCGGTGGGCCGAACTTCTACGAGTTCGCCGAGGACGCGCACTACGACATCAACATCGACAACGACGGCGATGCCAAACCCGACATCACCTACCGGTGGATGTTCAAGACCACCGACAACCGCGGCACCGACACGTTCTTGTACAACAACGGGCCGGTGACCGAGCTGGACGATGAGAACCTGCTGGTGCGTCAGACCTACACGTTGGAGAAGATCACCGGCGGTCAGGCTGAGACGCTTGTCGACAACGCCCCGGTGGCACCGTCGAACGTCGGCGCGGCATCGATGCCGGACTACGCGGGCCTGCGTGCCCGAGCAGTCATCCCGCTCGACGGCGGCGAGCAGACGTTCGCCGGCCAGGCCGATGACTCGTTCTTCGCCGACCTGCGGATCTTCGACCTGCTCTACGGCGGTGACCTCTCCGAGACCGGTGCGGACACCCTGAGCGGGTACAACGTCCAGACGCTCGCGCTGCAGGTGCCGACCAGCGTGCTCACCAGTGGCAGCGACCCGGTCGTGGGCGTGTGGAGTACGACGGAGCGCCCAAGCATGCAGATGCGGAAGGCCGACGGCACTCAGTCGTTCAAAGGCAAGTACGTCCAGGTGTCTCGCCTGGGCATGCCGTTGGTCAACGAGGTCGTCGTTCCCGCGGGCTTGAAGGACGCGTTCAATGCGCTGCCGCCCGTCAAGGACGCGACTGTGCCCGCGATCGTTGACCGGGTCAACGACCCGGAAGTTCCGAAGTTGATCGAGGCCATCTATGGCATCCCGGCGCCGAAGGCTCCCCGCGATGACATCTTCTCGATCTTCCTGACCGGCATCAAGGACCTGAACATGCCCCAGGGCAAGGTCCAGCCCTCCGAGATGCTGCGACTGAACACCTCGATCGCACCTGCCGCCGAGCCGAACCGGCTCGGAGTGCTGGCAGGCGACACCGCCGGCTTCCCGAACGGACGCCGGCTGACCGACGATGTCGTCGACATCGAGATCCAGGCGCTCGAGGGCGCGGTGCGCACGGGCAAGCTCGTCGAGGCCCTCGCCGCAGGCGACGGTGTCAACGAGAACGACCTGCCGTTCGGTGAGACCTTCCCGTATGTGGCCATGCCGCACTCGGGTTCGGGCGAGGGAGCGCCGTCCGGTGGCGTCGCCGCCGGTGCCGGTGGTACTGCCGACAACACCAAGTCGACTGGGTCGGGCAACACGGCTCCGACGCGCGAGGTGGCGTCCGCGCCGGCATCCGAGGACGGTGCAGTCTCCGCGCTGCCGATCTCGGCTGGTGCGCTGGGTGTCCTGCTCGCGGGACTCGGCGTCGTGATGTATCGCCGTGGACGCGTCGGGGTTGAGAGCTGACGCATGCAGTTGGAACTAAACCGGTGGGTGGGCAGGCGCATGTCTGCCCGCCCACCGGGCCAATACCTCTGGACAGCCCGTGGCCTGTTCGTCTTGGCCACCGTCCTGATCATCGGAGCCGGGGTATCCATCGTCGGCGGTCAGTCCGCTGGTCAATCCGTCGAGCAGTCCTCATCGCCGAGCATCACCACAACCTACGGCCCTTCCCCCGGCGAGGTGGACAGTCGACGATTCACCGGGGTCTCATCAGACCCGGTGCCGCCGATGCAGCCACCGCTGGAGCGGTCCTCACGTCCAGTGCGTGCCGCCACCATCGCAGTCCAGAGGCCCGCCCCCACACTGGCACCGGTGAACATCAAGATTCCGGCACTGGACATCGACCAAGACCCGACCGAGCTTGCAGTAGTCGGCACGGACCTCCAGGTTCCCGACGACTACGAAGACGTCGGATGGTGGCGCGGCGGCCCAGCCCCCGGCGAGGCGGGCGCTTCGGTCATGGTGGGACATGTCGACTCTCCGACCGGCCCGGCCGTCTTCTATCAGCTCTCCGGGCTGCGCGCCGGAAACAGGATCGAGGTCGCTCTCGACGACGGCTCTCGCACCATCTTCGCGGTTCGCGAAATGCAAGTCTATGAACGGACACGGTTCCCGTCCGCTCGGGTCTACCGCTCGGACGGCCAGCCGACACTGCACCTGCTCACCTGCGGTGGTTCCTTCGACACCGAGGCTGACCAGTACTCGAGCAACGTCGTGGTGTACGCCGACCTCGTCAAGAGGATCCCACCGCACGGCGACAAACCGGGCTGGGACGAGCGTCTGACGCAGGACAGCAAACGTCGACTCGCGGACAAGAAGTCGGAGCACCAGCAGGACAAGTCGGCAGGCGAATCCGGCTGGTACGAGCGTCTGACGCAGGACAGCAAACGTCGACTCGCGGACAAGAAGTCGGAGCACCAGCAGGACAAGTCGGCAGGTGAATCCGGCTGGTACGAGCGCCTCGTCCGGGACAGCCAGCGCACCCTCAAGGCGGCGATCGAGGTGGAGCGGGGGTGACGTTGCGTCTAGGCAGACTCGGCACGTTCTTCATCGTCATCGCGTTGGGGGCATCCATGTTCGGCATGGGCGTTCTGTTCACTCGCGGTGGACCGGTGCTGCCGGCCCCCCCCATCGGCAGCGGGGTGGTGGGTCAGGGCCTCGTGACGACAACAGGCGCAGATCTCGGGCGCGTGATCGGCTCGCTGCAGCAGCGCCTGCGCAGAGTTCCAGGCGACCACCCGGCCTGGGCCTCGTTGGCCACCGCCTACGTACAGCAGGCCGCCGTGACCGGTGACCCCACCTACTATCCCAAAGCGGCGGCCGCCTTGAGGCGCTCACTGCGCATAGAGCCCGACCGTAACGCCGCCGCGCTGACCGGCCAGGCCGCACTTGCCGCCGCCAGGCACGACTTCGACGAGGCACTGCGTCGCGCCCGTGAGTCGCAACGTATCAACCCCTACAGCGCAGCCAACCAAGGCATCCTCTCCGATGCGCTACAACAACTGGGCCGTTACCGCCAGGCCCGCAGCGAACTGCAAGGAATGCTCGATCTGCAACCCGGGGTCCCGGCCTTCACCCGGGCCTCCTACGCGTGGGAGCTCGACGGGCAGCTGGGTCCGGCCAAAACGGCATTGAAGCGGGCCCTCGACATGGCCGACCGACCCTCTGACCAGGCTTACTGCCTGTTCTACCTGGGAGAGCTGGCTTGGAACTCCGGTGACCTCGCCGCAGCCGACGAGTACTACAGGCAGGGTATCGGTCAGGACTCCTCCTACACTGCGCTGTTGGCGGGCCGAGCAAAGGTTGCCGCGGCGCGTGGCGATGCCCAGAAGGCGGTCAACTTCTACGAACGAGTGGTGCAACGGCTGCCGATACCCACCTATCTCATCGCCTTCGCTGACCTACTACGCTCTCTGGGTCGCGACGAGGAGGCGGCCCGGCAGGAGTCCGTGGTCGCTGCGACCCGCTCCCTTTTCGAGGCGGCAGGCGTCAGCGTAGATCTCGAGATCGCACTGTTCGACGCGGACCGGGGACGGGGGAGGGCGGCATTGCAGGCTGCACGGTCTGCCTGGGAGAGCCAGCGCAGCATCGAGGCTGCCGACGCGTACGCGTGGGCGCTGCATGTCACCGGCCGTGACCAGGAAGCGATGCATTTCGCGAGAGCAGCGGCCCGGCTCGGCACGAAGAGCGCCCTTTTCGCCTACCACCGGGGCATCATCGAGATGTCCCTCGGGAGGTTCGACGCCGCGCGCGTTTCGCTGGAGCGCGCGTTGTCCCTCAACCCGCACTTCTCATCGCTGCTCGCTCCCCGGGCCGAGGCTGCACTCGACAGGATTCAGACTCGATGAGCCGCTACGGATCTCGCGATAGTTTCGTCGCGAGCCTGACTCGTCTCTTCGTCATTGTGGCTGCGGCAGGAATGGGAGTCATGCTGCTCGCGCCGGCAGCCAGCGCGCATCCGCTGGGCAACTTCACCGTCAACTCCTTCAGCGGCCTGTACGTCCAGCCGCAGTCTGTCGCCGTCCAACTGGTTGTGGACTCCGCCGAGATTCCGACCGTCCAGAAGTTCCCGGAGGCCGAAGTTGAGGAAGTCGCCGCTGGGGCGGCGGCCGACTACGGGAAGCAGGAGTGTGACCGCCTCCGCACCGGCGTCCGGCTAGAACTGTCGAGCGTCCGGCAAGAGCTTGCTGTCACCTCGAACAGGCTGGAGTTCTTGCCCGGGCAGGCCGGTCTGCCCACGATGCGCCTGACCTGTGAGCTGCGGACCGCCGACGACGTCGACACCACGGGGCAGCTGCTGGAATACGTAGATCAGAACAGTCTCGGGCGCACCGGTTGGCGGGAGATCACGCTGACAGGGGACGGTGTCCGGCTCGCCGGCAGTACCGCCGCCAGTACGAGCGTGTCCAGTGTCCTCACCGACTATCCCAACGACCTTCTCACCTCGCCGCTGGACCAACGATCAGCGAGGGCCCGAGTGACATCGGGCGATGGCATCGTCACCGGCGCGGGCCCTGTTACATCGGTGCCTGAGAAGCCCTCGGACAACGGCATGGGCAATCTCACCGACTCCTTCACCAGGCTGGTCTCCGCCCGTGACCTGGGGCCTGGCCTCGCCCTGTTCGCATTGGGGCTCTCCATCTTGCTCGGAGCACTGCATGCCTTCGCTCCAGGACACGGCAAGACCTTGATGGCTGCATACCTCCTTGGGCAGCGGAACTCACTTCGCCAGGTCGGCATCATCGGCTTGACCGTCACATTGACCCACACGGCCGGCGTGCTGGTGCTCGGCCTCGTACTGTCTGCGGTTGCGCTGACCGCTCCGGAACGGATCTACGGCTGGCTCGGCCTGGCCAGTGGCCTGCTGCTGCTCGGCATCGGCGTCAGTCTGCTGCGGCAGGCGCGGCGGCGAGCAGCCGTCGCACCTCAGCAGCGCGTGGCCCAGCTCGTCACCGCGAGCGTCGGTCATCCTCCAGAGCAGACGTACGAGCACGCGCAGCCCTCTGAGCACTTCCACGACCACGACCACGACGACTCGGACGACCACCCCCACGACCACGATCACTCAGGCGGTCACTCCCAGGGAGTCACGCACTCACATGGGTGGGGAGGCAGTCACACGCACCCTGCGCCGGCAACCAGTGCGCGAGGAATGATCGCGGTCGGCTTCGCCGGCGGGATGGTGCCCAGCCCGTCCGCACTGATTGTTCTCCTCGGCGGCATCGCACTGGGCCGCACCTGGTTCGGGGTTCTTCTCGTTCTCGGATACGGCATCGGGATGGCCCTGGCGTTGATTGGCACCGGTCTCGCCCTGGCCCGTGCCCGTGACCACGTCGAGCGCTGGGCCGAGCGGCATCGTCGTAACGGCGATGAGTCGAGCCTGCTGCTCCGCCTGACCCGGACACTTCCGACCGCGACCGCCCTTCTCGTCGTTGTCGTCGGAGTCGGGCTCTCATTCCGCTCTGCACTCGTTCTCTAGTTGCGCGTGCGAGGAGCACCGCTGTGAGCAATTCGGCCGGGGGGAGCGTCCGGGGATCGGTTCAAGCTGACATAATGTCGCTTATCGGCGTTACAATCGAGCTACGGGGCTCACCCTCAAGGCATGACGGCTCACGATCGTGAACCCACGGGTTCAACCTTGCTCTTTGCCGCCCCGTTGGAGATGGCGTACTCGAGAGTCGCCTTGCAGCTCAACTCGCTGGACCGAGATACTGAGGATCTCGGCCGCCTGCATGGCCGTGCCCGTCCAGGGACCGCCGCAAGGTCTGTGACCACCACGGAGGGAGCCTCCGTGCGGGGTGAGCACTGCGGCCGAGAGCCACTCCTCCGCCACCGCCCATTCTCCCGCACGCAGCTCAGCCGCGTAGATCACTCGTCCCTCCCACTCGTCCGCACCCGAGCGACGCCCACTCCACCAGCGACCAGGTCGTTTTACACCAGCTGCGTCCACACTTGCTGAGACCCAGCAGTGTCGGGCCGGACATTCGTCTTCGCCGTCCGAGCTCTGGCCGACGCGCCGAACCATCGGGGAGCCCAGCCCTCTACGCATGCCGCCCGCCACCTCTGCAGCATGACACATCCTCGAACACCAGTTCGAGCACAGATCGGGCAGCTTAGAGTTCGCCTTGAGCGATGCTCGTCGGCGGAATGTTTGATGTACGCGCGCCCACGGCACGGGACCGCGTGGGCGGCTGGTCCCCGAGGACCAACAGCGAGAGGTAGGCCGGGAGCAGCGCGAAGCCGCACGGGTTGACCGCGGCCAGCAGGCCGGCGCCGAGGGCGACGGCCAGCAGAGGCGAGTCGAACACCGCACCTCGTCCGAGTCCGCGGGCCGGCTCAGCTGCCGGCTAGGTCGCCGACGACATCGAGCAGTTCGGCGTCATCGAGGTAGCCGCTCGCGACGGTTCCGCCCTGGGCGTCGAGCACCACGTAGGTGCTCTGCTCGGTGATGCCGAAGTGTCGCCAGACCTCGCCGTCGGGGTCGGTGAGGTGGGTGATTTCCTGCGAGGGTACGTCGGCCGCGAAGTCGCCGATGGCCTCGCCGCCGTCCAGGCTACCCACCCCGACGAAGGTCACCTCGTCGGCGTACTGCTCCGCAGCGGCGCTGACACCATCGATCTGACCGCGGCACGTGGGACACCACGGAGCCCAGAACCACAACACGGCCGGCCTCCCGGCCAGGGCGGGCCCCTCGAAGGCAGCCCCGTCGACGGTCTGGGAGGAGAAGTCCAGCACCGCGGGAACCCCCGCGCCCCCCGGATCCTACTCGTCCTCTGCTTCTCCCGGACGATCCTCGGACTTCGGCGCGGTCGCCGAGCCCTCCGCCGACGCATCGCTCGTCGCCTCTGCCGACGGCCGCCCAGCACCATCACCGGAGGCCGACGTGGCATGGAGGCGAACGAGGAGAGTGAGTCGGGCGGTTCAGTCTGCCCGCAGGGCCCTGCGGGCTCCTCACCCACCGCCGGCTCACGACGCGTTGAGCGCGCGCCGCAGGCGCCGGCCCGCGAGCTCGGCGGCGACGCTGACGACGAACGAGGCGGCGAGCAGGGTGGTGATGACGGGGAAGCGGAAGATCGCGAGGTTCTCCGCGAACAGCCGGCCGAGGCCCGCGGCGCCGACCACGCCGACGATGGCGGTGTCCCGGACGCAGATCTCGAAGCGGTAGAGCGTGTAGGTGACCAGGTGGTGCACCGAGGGTGGGGTGGTCGCGGCTAGGGAGGCGAGCCAGCGCTGGGTGCCGACGGCGCGCAGCGCGTCGCGGGGCCGGGTGTCGATGCTCTCCCAGGCCTCGGCCACGAGGCGGCCGAGGATGCCTCCCGTGTAGATGCCGAGGGCGAGGGCGCCGGGCAGGATGCCGGGGAACAGGACGAGCAGGGCGATCACCGCCCATACCGTGGGCGGGATCGAGCGCAGCACCAGCAGCAGGAACCGGGACGCCCACCACACAGTCCTCCGGACCAGGTTGCGCAGGAGCCGTGTGTGCTCGTCCATCGGGCCGGCGCGTGGGCGGGTGGCCCAGGGGCCGAGCAGGATCGCGACGACGACGGCGGCGGCCATGGCGAGGACGGCCATCGCCAGGGTGTCGAGGACTGCGCCGGTCAGCGTCGGCCAGCCGCCCGGCGGCAGGGCGGGGGGCCACAGGTCGTCGAGGAGTCGGCCGGTGAGGTCCCGGGTGCGGGGGGACGTGAGCCCGGACAGGGAGACGTCGGAGGCGTCCCAGGCCAGGACGAGGGCCGGGACCGCGACGAGGGCGGTGCGGCGGGCCCACCAGGATCGGTCGGCCCGCGCGGAACGAGGCGCCGTACCTTCCCCCTCGATGGAGGGCGCGACGGCTGGCGGGCGGCGGCGCTCCGTGCCGCCGGACCACTCCGCGCAGCTCACCACCGCCAGGTCGCCTCGCAGCAGGGTGCTCCACAGGTCGGCGGCGGCCGAGAGCAGCAGCACCGCCCCGACCAGGGTCCAGACCTCGTCCCAGTTGCGCGACTGCAGGCTGACCACGAGTTCCTGGCCGAGCCCGCCGACCCCGACGACGCCGAGGATCACCGCGGACCGGATGGCGCACTCGAAGCGGTAGAAGGAGTACGACAGCAGGATCGGCGCCGCGGTCGGGAAGAGCGCGTAGGCCAGGGCGGGCACAGGTCGCGCGCCGGTGGCGCGCAGGGTGCGCAACGCGCCGGGCGGTACGCCGTCCAGGGTCTCGCCGAACACCTTTGCCGTCTGCGCCCCGAACGGGAGCGCGATGGCGAGCACCGCGACCAGCGGATCGAGGCCGAGGACGCTGACGAACAGGAGCGCCCAGATCAGCTCGTGGATCGACCGGACGGCCACCAGGACGCCCCGCAGCGTCACCCGCAGCAGCCGTACCCCCCTCGGGGGGCGATGGTCCCACGCGACGTCGCTGAGCACCAGGCCGCCGAGGATCCCGACCACCAGCGCACCCGCGGTGCCCAGGGCGGCGAAGACCAGCGTCACCACCACGGCGTCCAGCACCAGTGCCAGGAAGTCCGCCGACAGGTCGGGGCGCAGGACGGAGGCCAGCAGGTCCGCGACCAGGGGGACGCCACCGCGGTTGACCACCTCGGAGTCCTCCGGGAGTGCTCGCCGCCAGGACCAGACGAGCGGCAGCACGACCAGCAGCACCACGACCGCCCGCCGGGCGGCGACCGTGCCCGCGCTCACCCGTGGGCGAACGGGTGGGCCGGTGACCGACCGGTCCAGGTCGGTGCCGAGATCGAGCGTCACGTCAGTGCATACAGATCGTCCAGGACGCGGTCGGAGAGGTCGCCGGACGGCAGGTCGAAGGCCAGGCGACCGGCCTTCAAACCGATCGCCCGGGTGCAGTGCCGCCGGGCGAGGTCGGGCTGGTGCAGGCTGACCACGACCGTGGGCCGGTGGCCCGCCGCGCTCAACAGGTCGAGGATCCTCGCCGCTCGGGTCGGGTCGAGACTGGAGACCGGCTCGTCGGCCACCACCAGGTCGGGGTTCTGCACCAGCAACCGGGCGATGGCGACGCGCTGACGCTCCCCACCGGAGAGCCGCTCGGTACGTTCGTGGACCGCCCAGGACAGTCCGACCTGGTCCAGCGCGTCGACGGCGACATCGTCGGCACGGGGCCAGGCCAGCGCGGCGAGTGCGCGGGCACTGCTCCACTGCCCGAGTCGGCCGGCGTTGACGTTGTGCAGCACCCGGACCTGCTCGACCAGGTCCAGGCGCTGGGAGATGGTCCCGATCCGGCGCTGCACGAGCCGCAGCCGCGCGGCTGGCAGGCCATTCAGGTCGGCGCCCAGCACCTCGACCGTCCCGGCGGTGGCGCTCAGCGACCCGTTCAGCAGTGACAGCAGCGTGCTCTTGCCCGCACCGCTGGTGCCCAGGAGTGCCACTCGCTCGCCCGGGGTCACCTTGAGGTCGATGTCGACCAGCGCCTCGTGCGAGCCGAACCGGCGCCCGGCCATGCGGAGCCGCGCGACGGGCACGGGTTCGGTCACGCGAGTAGTCCCTGCTCGGCGGCGATGGCCTCGATCTGGTCGTAGTTGGAGTTCTGCGTCGCCACGAACGACTGCGCGCCGAAGAGGGTCAGGATCTTGGCGTCGTCGGGGTTGGCCGCGTCCAGGCCGAACAGCAGGTCCGTGACAGCCTGCGTCGTCCCGGCGCCGTACGCGTCATCGAGGTCGGGGCGAGCCAGCCAGTGGTAGTCGGCGTACCCGGGGGTGCGCCAGAGGACGACCACCTCGCCCAGGTCGAGCTCGCCCGCCTCCTGGGTCGCGGTCCACACCTGCTCGTTGACCGCGCCGACCTCGAAGCTTCCGGAGGCGACCGCCTCGATCGTCGCGTCGTGGGAGCCGGAGAACCCGGGCTCACCCTTCAGGTCCGCCTGGTCGAGCCCGCCCTCGGCCATGAAGTACTGCGGCATCAGCCGACCCGACGTGGACGTCTCGCTGCCGAACGTCAGGGTGCGACCCGCCAGCCCGGCCAGCCCGGAGACGTCGTCGAACGGCTCCAGCGCGGCGGACCTGTGGGCGATGAAGAGACTGTGGAAGTCGGCGTCGATGTCACGCTGGGCGATGGCCATCGCGCCCTCGACCCGGGCCCTGGCTTGCACCCCGGTGAGACCACCCATCCACGCCAGGTGGATGTCGCCGACCTCGAAGGCGCGCACCACTGCGGTGTAGTCGGTCACCGGCCGGTAGGTGACCTCCAGCCCGGTGGCGTCGGCGAACCGGGCCGCCACCGACGGGTACAGCCGGTTCAACAGCTCAGGGTCCTGGTCGGGGATCGCCGAGATACCCAACGGGCCAGCGGAATCCGAGTCCGGCGCCGCGTCGCCGGCCGACTCGTCCTCGCCGCCGCAGGCTGACAGCAGCAGCAGAGCTGTCGAGCCGATCAGAAGGGACCGTCGCTGGATCTGGGGCATGGGTTTCTCCGTCGGTACTCGGGTCGGGGTTCAGGTGCCTGAGGCGTCGACACGCTCCGGTGGTGCGACCCCCGCCCGGGAGCCGGACCGTCCCAGGGACGCGCCGACCACGGCGAGGCAGAACAGGTAGGCCGCCGAGGTGGGCGTGCCCCCGAGGAACGGGTCGGAAAACCCGAGCTGGGCGTGCAACGACAGCCCGGCCAGGGTCGCGAGGATGGCCGCGACGACCCCCAGGCGGCGTGCCCCGGAACGGGCCGCGACCAGCAGCAGCGCACCGGCGACCACCAGGACGAGACCGCCGATCAGGTTGTACGCGCCCAGGCTCACCGAGGGATCGCTGGAGCCCAGGGCGGGACCGCGGGCAGCGACCGGGTCCGCGAAGGACCGCAGCACACTGTGAAGTCCGACCACGACGCTCAACCCGCCCCACACCTGACCGAGCACACGCCCGGTGTTCCGCCCGGCGCGGACGGCGTCCACGGCCAGGACGCGGCCCCCGGCGCTGACCAGGAGCAGGACGTGGGCACCGATCATCAGCCAGTAGGACCACGGCCACTCGTCCGGGGCGTAGGCCACCGACAGACCGATCGCGAGCGACTGCACGATCCCGAGCGCGGCGGCGAGCCGGACCCAGGAGCCGGTCAGCAGCAGCACCGCCAGCGTCGTCTCCAGGACGAGCACCAGCCAGCCGAACGGCGTGAAAACCGGCAGCACGAGGTGCTCGATCACCCACGAGTACGGGGGGAACACCGGGTGACTCACGGCATAGGAGGTGAAGTGGTACAGCCCGTTGTCGGCCGACTGCCCGAAGTCGGGCGCCCGTTTCCAGGACACGTTGTAGAGCCACATCAGCCCCAGCAGGATCCGCACCGCCGCGGCCCCCACCGCGTGCGCGCGGGGCGCCTCGTCCGTGGCCGGCGCCAGCAGCCAGCGGACTGCGGCGCCTATGGCCGAGCCGTTCGTCGTGGTCTCAGGCACATCGGAACACCTCTCTGCCGGTGCGGGCCGCAGCGTCCTGGACGGCCACGGTGTCCCGCACCACGCCGAACACCTCGGCCAGCGGCAACGGCGCGTCTGCGATGCGCATGTTCGGGTTGGTGACGGCCACCGGGTGCCACCAGGCGCCGTCGGCGGTCAGCGTCGGCTCCGGCTCCAGGTTGTCGATCGACACGTGGACGCCGCCGTCGGCGAAGCCCTCGTCGGCTACCGGCCGGACGAGTCGGTCCTCGCGGTCGATGCCCTCCTCGTCGAGCCTGCGGTGCAGCGCCTCCACGCCGGCCGGGTCCTCGTCGTACAACGTGGCCGCCACCCGGACCCGGAAGCCGAGCGACCGGGTCAGCCCGATGCCGGCGACAGCACGCTCCCACGACCCGGCGCCACGCTGCCGATCGTGCAGGTCGGCAGCGGCCGAGTCGAGACTGACCTGGAGAGTCACCGAGCGGTCCAGTGACTCCAGCAGCTCACGGCGGCGGCCCCGGCCGAAGATCATCGCGTTGGTGAGCAGGGTGCGCTCGGTGCCCTCGGCGGCGGCCAGCAGGTCGCCGAGGTCGGGATGCATGAAGGGCTCGCCACCGGTCAGGAACACCTCACGCCCACCCATCGCGCGAAACTCCGCGAAAACGTCGCGAGCCAGCACCGTGGAGAAACGGCGGGCGTCTGCCCTGGGTGAGGACTCCGCACAGCAGTAGTCGCAGGCGAGGTTGCAGTCGAAGTTGCTATAGACCCACAGCCGCTGACCCACCGGGGCGCGCGACCCGAGGCTGAAGACCGTGCCCGACTCCGTCTCGGTCTCGGATAGGTCGCCGGTCTGCGACGTGACCCCGCGCTTCCGCACCGCGAACCACCACGGCCCCTCCGGGGCCTCGCCGACCTGGGCGTCAACGTCATGGCCGACAAGGTCCGCCCACACGGGAAGATCGGTGATCACACTCGGCTCGGCACTGCGGACACCGAGGAGCTGCCCCGCCTCCAGGCGACGCATCGCCCGGGTGATCAGGAGCAGCAGGCCGCTGCCACAGTCCATGTCGCCGCCGTCCACCAGCGTCGAGACATCCCCGGCAGGCGTGGTCACCGGTCCAGAACCCGAGGCCCGGGTGTTCGCGGATGACGACATACCTCCACACTAAGCCGTGAGTCCACCAGTGGGCGTCCGTCAAACCCTTACGAAGTCATAACCCCGTGACTGACGGCGGCGCGGCCGGGAGGGCCCGGGCTAGGGTGAGTGACATGTCCGGACCCGTTCGACCAGCCGACCCGGCGGGCCGTCAGGACTTCTGGGAGGGCGTGCACGACAGCAAGGACGTCGACGGCGTCTCCTGGTGGCAGTCGGTGCCGGACCTCTCGTTGGGTCTCGTCGACCAGGCCGGCGTCGGCCTCGACCAGCCGATCATCGACGTCGGAGCCGGCTGGTCCACCCTCGTCGACCACCTCCTGGAGCGGGGCTTCCGCGATCTCACCGCCATCGACCTGTCCACCACCGCGTTACAGACCGTCCGGGACCGGATCGGTGAGGCGGGCACGCAGGTCGTCCTCGACGTCGCAGACGTGCTCGACCTGCGACCGACCCGCCGGTACGCCGTGTGGCACGACCGCGCGGTCTACCACTTTCTGACCGAGCCCGACGAACGCGAGGACTACCTCGCCTCCCTCGATCGCAGCCTGGAGCCCGACGGATGGGTGGTAGTGGCGACCTTCGGTCCGGACGGCCCGACGACATGCAGCGGGCTGCCGATCGTGCGCTACACCCACCAGGAGTTGGCCGCCGAGTTCCCCGGCTACCAACTCATCGCGACCAGCGGTGAGGAGCACGTCACGCCGTGGGGCAGCCCCCAGCAGTTCACCGCCGTCCTGCTGCGCCGCCCGGCACACGACTCGGGCTGAACTCTCGCTGAACCGAGCATCGAGGGACACGTCGGCGTCGCGGCCCGTGATGTTCCCGTCAGGAACGGCTACCGGAACGAGCTCGACCGCGTCGTGGAGGTCACCGGAATCATCGCGGGTTGTCCCGCATGGGATCCGCGACCGGGACGCCCGCCGCGGCCCGTGGGAGGGCTGTGGTGCCTCGGTTGTCGTTCGTTTCGCGGCACTGGTCTTGCCGACTGGACGGAGCAACTCCCCGGTATCGGCGGTCATCAGAATTCACCGCTGGTGGTCGGTATGCGTCCGGCTGGTCGCCGGCCGGCCGGCACAGCTCAGACGAACCATCGGCAAAGATGCCCGTACGGCGTCGCGACTTCTCGAGAGCTATCACCCGACGTCGGAACCCGGTGGCAGGCTGTGCACATGACCGAGTTCGTGAAGCAGGACTTCTCCGGCGCGCGGTTCGAGCAGGTCGATTTCAGCCGCGCGTGGTTCCGAAACGTGTACTTCACCGGCGCGACGGTGCGCGGCGCGTGGCTCGAGGATGTCGACATCGACGGCGAGATCCGCAACGTCCGGATCAATGGCGTCGACATCGTGCCGCTCGTCGAGGCCGAGCTGAACCGGCGCTACCCGGAACGGACGAAGCTCGACCCGGCCGACGCTGACGGCTTCGGCGAGGCGTGGGCAATCATCGAGCAGGCGTGGTGAGGACCCCCGGCCATCCCGAAATTGCCAAGACGCGGCTGGAGGCAACCGCCGCCGGGAGCCCCCAGCCGTTAGGCCAACGTGCTCCGGTAGGGGTGCCTCAAACGGGATCGATCGAGTCGACCTCGGTTTGAACGCTTGCATTCCCGACTGGGCGCCGGCAAAAGAGCGTGCCGCGAGCATGGTCGCGGCCACGGCTGCGGCGATCAAAAAATGGAACGAGTTCAACATGGGCCTGGTCAGGTGCCGACGTAGGACGCGAGATGATCGCCGGTGAGGGTGGAGCGGGCGGCGACGAGGTCGGCGGCTGTGCCCTCGAAGACGATCCGGCCGCCGTCGTGGCCGGCGCCGGGGCCGAGGTCGATGATCCAGTCGGCGTGCGCCATGACCGCCTGGTGGTGCGCGATCACGATGACCGACTTCCCGGAGTCAACCAGCCGGTCCACGAGCCCGAGCAACTGCTCGACGTCGGCCAGGTGCAGTCCGGTGGTCGGCTCGTCCAGGACGTAGATCTCGCCCTTCTCGCCCATGTGGATGGCCAGCTTGAGTCGCTGCCGTTCCCCACCGGACAGCGTCGTGAGCGGCTGACCGAGGCTGAGGTAGCCGAGGCCGACATCGACGAGTCGGGTGAGGATCGTGTGCGCTGCCGGCGTCTTCGCCTCGCCGTCGGCGAAGAACGCCTCGGCCTCGGTGACCGGCATCGCGAGCACCTCGCTGATGTCCATGCCGCCGAGCTTGTACTTCAGGACCTCGGCCTGGAACCGCTTCCCCTCGCACTCCTCGCAGACGGTGGCGACGCCGGCCATCATCGCCAGGTCGGTGTAGATGACGCCGGCGCCGTTACAGGCGGGACAGGCGCCTTCGGAGTTGGCGCTGAAAAGTGCCGGCTTCACGCCGTTGGCCTTCGCGAACGCTTTGCGGATCGGGTCGAGCATTCCGGTGTAGGTCGCCGGGTTGCTGCGCCGTGAGCCCTTGATCGCGGTCTGGTCGACCGACACCACCCCGTCCTGGCCCGACACCGAGCCGTGCATCAGCGAACTCTTGCCCGAGCCCGCCACTCCGGTGACGACGACCAGCACGCCGAGCGGGATGTCGACGTCGACGTCCTGCAGGTTGTGGGCCGTCGCGCCGCGGATCTCCAGCGTGCCGGTGGGCGTCCGCACCGTCTCCTTGAGGGCGGCCCGGTCGTCAAGGTGCCGCCCGGTGACCGTGTCGCTGGTGCGCAGTCCCTCGACGGTCCCCTCGAACACCACCTCGCCGCCCGCCGTACCGGCGCCGGGGCCGAGATCGACCGCGTGGTCGGCGATCGCGATCGTCGCCGGCTTGTGCTCCACGACGAGCACGGTGTTGCCCTTGTCGCGCAGCTGCAGCAGCAGGTCATTCATCCGCTGGATGTCATGGGGGTGCAGGCCAGTAGTGGGCTCGTCGAAGACGTAGGTGACGTCGGTGAGGCTGGAGCCGAGGTGTCGGATCATCTTGGTGCGTTGCGCCTCGCCGCCAGACAACGTGCCGGACCGGCGGTCGAGCGAGAGGTAGCCGAGACCGATCTCCACGAACGAGTCGAGGGTGTGCCGCAGCGTGTCCAGCAGCGGCGCGACCGACGGCTCGTCGAGGCCCCGCACCCACGCGGCGAGGTCGCTGATCTGCATCGCGCAGACGTCGGCGATGTTCTTGCCCTTGATCTTCGACGACCGGGCCGCGGCGCTGAGCCGGGTGCCCCCGCACTCCGGGCAGGTGG
>JALZKI010000052.1 GCA_030859325.1 Actinomycetota bacterium | reverse complement strand
GCCGCACCCCGGCATCGCCTTCGAGGCGCGGCTGCCCTACGAGCGCGGTGACCTGCTGAACCGGATCCACGAGCAGGGCGAGGTCGACCTCATCGAGCACACCGGCGAGGGAACTATCGTGCACGGTCGTGCCCATGCGGACCTCGCTGGCGAGCTGGCGCCGTACCTCACCGCCACCGCCTGAACCCGCAATGGGGCCTGGAACTAGCACCTGTGCGGCCAGGGCGGGAACGACGTGGCTTTGCCTTGACGGCATCTACACAAGAGCGCAGGATACGTGACATTGCGCATTGATGTCCTGGCTGTCGGGGCCGAGGCGCCCGTGGACCTCGAGTCGATCGATGCTGAGCTCGGTGAGACCTACCCGGTCACCCTGGACTGGTCCGGACTTGAACTGGCACCGTACCTGGGCTGGGTCGGATACTCCGGCTCCGAGCAGCCGACCATCGTCTCCATCGACGGTGCCGGTGAGGACGGCGGTGTCCGCCGCTAACGTTCTCTCCCGCCCGCCGCCCGCTTGCTGGAACCATTCGGGCACTCCGTGCGTCTGAACCGCCGTGAAGCTCGTGACCGGCGCCGTCTGGCCGTCGCAGCTCGCGCTTGCCCTGGTGGTTGTCGGGTGTGGACAGCCGGCGGCACGCCCGCGGTTGGACGGCCTCCAGAGCTCCCCGTCCGGCGAGAGCCCGAGCACCCCGGAGGCGAGACGTCGATGTCTGAGCTCGTCGGACAGCTGAGAGTGACCGTTCGCAGCGGGCCGAACGCAGCCGTCAAGACCTACACGCTGCGCTGTGATCCCCCGGGCGGGGAGCACCCGGATCCGGAGGCCGCCTGTGCGGCGCTCGCCCGCGCCCCTCGTGCCCTCGCCCCGGTGCCCAAGGGACTGGGCTGCACCGAGATCTACGGCGGTCCACAGACGGCGACGATCGACGGCATCTGGCGGGGCGAACTGGTGAGTTCCAGTACGACCGCACCAACGGCTGCGAGATCGCCCGCCGGGACGCGCTCTCCGCCGTCTTCGGCCGGCACGGGCAGACCGGGCGCAATTTGAGCGAGAGCCGCGCCGGCAGCAACCGGGAGCCGATCCCGCGGGGGCCATCTGGACGTGCAACCTCCCCTGACCGAGCACTGTCCAGGCCGGTGAGGGGGGAGGTCGCACGTCGAAAGGGCCGCACGAGCCGGGCGGTGCCGGCCGGGCTCGCCCGAGCCGGATGGTCTCAGACGCCGATCGCCCGCCACGGACCCCAGATGGCGAACGACATCCCGCTGCTGGCCTGGATGTTGACGAACAGCGTCTTACCGTCGGTGCTGAAGGTCGACCCGGCGAACTCGTCGCCGAAGCGCTCCGCCCCGGTCTTGCTGTGCAGCCGGTTGAGTGCGATATCCCACAGCCGACCGTTCTGCGCGAGTCCACGCAGGTAGTTGTCCTCGGTGTTGTCCTCACACAGCACGAGCGTGCCGCACGGACTGGTCGTCACGTTGTCGGGGAAGTCCAAGGTCTCCCGGTTCGGTGACTGGTAGACCACTGTCAGCGTCTCGTCGCGGGTGTCGTATCCCCACACCTGTCCTGATCCTTGGCCGTAGCCGTCCGCGCCCTCCACGCCCTCCTCCTGCGGCCCGCCGCCCTGGGTCGAGGTGAAGTAGACGACCCCGTCGTCGTAGACCTGGCCCTCGAGTCGGGAGAAGTACGCCGCGCCCTTCGCCCGGCCCTGGTCCCCGACGTAGCGGATCGCGTCGTTGTTCGACATCAGCGACGAGGGGTCCTCGTCGCCTCGGAAGTCGGGCTGCTCGATGTCGACCCACCGCACGTCGTACGTCGTCCCCCGCTCCTGGTCGCCCTCGAGATGCTTCCTCGGCTCTCCCACGATGGCCAGCATCTGCAGCCGGCCTTCGTTGTCGAGGTGTCCCGTGCTCATCGGGTTAACCTTCGGCTGGTAGCGGAAGAAGCCGGACGCGAACCCGAAGTTGTCCTCGGTGAGGTATAGGGTCCCGCCGACCGGGTCGAAGGAGACCGCCTCGTGCGCAAAGCGGCCGGCCCGGGTGATCGGCTGCCGGTCCGACTGGCCGCCGGCGGGCACCTCGAAGACGTAGCCGTGCGGCTTCTCCAGGGGCTCGTTCGACGCGCCCGTGAAGTCGGGGCCGACGTCGGGTCCGTTGACCGTCTCCTCGCAGGTGATCCAGCTGCCCCACGGCATCACGCCGCCGCTGCAGTTCATCATCGTGCCGTTCAGGCTGGTGAAGGCACGCTCGACCTTGCCGTGCCGGTCGATGAGGACCGTTGTCGTTCCGCCACGGGCCGCGGCGTCGTACGGCGTGCCCGGGCCGAAATGGTCGTAGGTCTCTCCACGGGACACGTCGGGGTTGTTCAGCTCGTGGTTGCGGACCAGGATGACGTCGTTCTTCTTCTCGCCCCGGAAGGCGCCCATCCCGTCGTGTCGACCTGGCAGCGCCGTGCCGTCGTCCAGCACGACGGGGAACTCGGTGTCGTGGAATGAGCGATAGTTGAAGCCGCGTGGCAGGTGCAACCGAACTTCTCCGTCCCGCTTGTCACGGACGGGGAAGAGCGCGTCCCCGGGCCTGCGGCGGCCGGGGACGCCCGCGGCCGGGCCGGCGATGAAGCCAGCGAACGGTCCGCCTGCGAGTGCGGCAGCGGTGCTGCCCTTGAGAAATGTACGACGTTCCAACGACATGTCGATCCTCCGAGGGACTGGATGTTGCCAGGCGACACGGTAACGCCCCGAGCCGGGACAGAGAAGAGCTGCACCGCGGTCTCGACTGCAACGGTCCGGCCGTTCGCCCGATGTCGCGTCAGGTGTTGACAGAGGTAAGCAGCATCGCGCAGGGTGGGAATGTAACCGCTTACAGAAACCGGTTACAGGAAAGCGAAGTGAGGAGAGGGTCGAATGCACCCCACGATCCGCGACGTGGCAAGCCGAGCCGGAGTGTCGATCGCCACCGTCTCCCGGGTGATGCGGCACCACGACCACGTGCGCGAGGCGACGCGGGACCGCGTCGCGGCCGCGATACTCGAGCTTGAGTTCACCCCGAGCAGTCTCGGTCGTTCCCTGGCCGAGCGCCGGCACGCCGCGAACGGCATTGTCTTTCCCGACCTGTCCGGCCCGTACTACGCCGAGGTGGTCCTGGGCTACGAGGCCTTCGCTGCCGAACGAGGCAGGTCCGTGCTCATCTTGTCCACGCATGGGCGTGCTGCGGCGTCTTCGATGGTCGAGGAGATGGCCGGCCGCTGCGACGGCTTGGTCATCATGGGCCGTACAGTCTCCGACGACGTGGTGACTCGCATAGCGGCGCGACCGCTGCCAGTGGTGCTGCTCGCCCGCCCGAGCATCGAGGGAGTCGACTCGCTCGAGGCGGAGAACACCACCAGTGCCGCCACCTTGACCCGGCACCTGCTCGACAGCGGCGCACGGCAGCTGCTTTTTGTGGGTGATCCCGAGTCCTCGCCCGACGTGGCCGAGCGCTTCGCCGGAACTCAGCACGAGTGCACGATGACCTCCGGCGTCAACCTTCGGCAGGTGAAGCCCGAGGGGTTCTCCGAGGCAGCCGGCCACCAGGTCGCTCGGCAGCAGGTCGCCCGGGAGCTGCCTGACGCGTTCGTGTGTGCCAACGATGAGTTAGCCCTCGGCGTGCTCGCCGAGCTGCATGAACAAGGAATCGACGTCCCCGGCCGGGCCTTGGTGACGGGCTGGGACGACGTGATGGCGGCCAGGTACGCCGGCCTGACCACCGTGCGGCAGCCGATGCGTTCGCTCGGCGCCACAGCCGCCCAGATGCTCGACGAACTGATCACCGGCTCGAGGACCGAGCCACGCCATGAAGTACTGCCGACCGAGCTGGTCATCCGGACCAGCAGCGGGCGACCCGGAAAGGACATCGAATGACCAGATCGACTTCAGGACAGGCTGCACGACGACCCCGCCGAGGCATGGGCGCGCTGGCTCTGCTAGCTGTCGCGAGTCTCGCCCTGACCGGCTGCGGCCGGGAGGCCGAGTCAGACAAGGCGGGACCGGGAGCGGGAGCGGCGATCGACGACAGTCCGGCCACCGGCACCATCAACGTGTGGGCGATGGGCACCGAGGGCGAAATGCTCGGCGACTTCGTCAAGGACTTCGAGGCCGACAACCCCGACGCGGACGTCAACGTCACCGCGGTGCCCTGGGAGGCGGCCCACGACTAGATCGCCAACGCGATCGCGGCGGGTGAGACGCCCGACCTGAGTCTGATCGGCACCACCTGGATGGGCGAGTTCGCCCAGGCGGACGGGCTCGACCCCACGCCAAAGGGGCTCGTCGAGGAAGGCGACTTCTACGAGGGGGCGTGGGGCTCGACGGTTGTGGGCGACACCTCCTACGGCGTGCCGTGGTACGTCGAGACACGGGTGCTCTACTACCGCGCCGACCTCGCGGAGAAGGCGGGCTGGTCCGAGGCTCCGAAGACCTGGGAGGAGCTCAAGATGTTCGCCCAAGATATGGAGTCCAAGGCGGGAGCGGAGTACGGCATCAACCTGCAGCCGGGCCAGACAGGTTCCTGGCAGACCGTGCTGCCGTTCGCGTGGTCCAACGGAGCCTCGGTGACCAACCCTGCTGGCACCGAGTACACCATCGACTCCGCCCAGATGACCGAGGCGCTGGAGTACTATAAGACGTTCTTCGACAACGGTCTCTCACCGACGCGGGTGCTCGACGCCGGTGAGCTGGAGAGCGGCTTCGCCAAGGGCCAGTACGGCTCCTTCATCTCCGGACCCTGGCACACCGGACTGGTCGAGGACGCCGGTGTCTCACCGGACCAGTACGACGTGGCCCCGCTGCCCGGGCCCGACTCCGCCCCCGGTACATCGTTCGTCGGTGGCGGCGACCTCGCCGTGTTCAAGGACTCCGACAACCCGAAGTCGGCCTGGAAGCTGGTGAAGTGGCTTTCCGAACCGGAGGTGCAGCAGGACTGGTACTCCACGTTGGGTGACCTTCCCGCCGTCAAGACCGCGTGGGACTCCGGCAAGCTCGCCGACGACCCCAAGCTCCAGGTCTTCGGTGAGCAGCTCGGCAACGCGCAGGCGCCTCCGGCTGTGCCCACCTGGGAGCAGGTCGCGGCGGTGGTCGACTCCGATGTGGAGAAGGCGGTCAAGGGCGCGGCCCCCGTCGACGAGGCGGTGGGACACATGCAGAGCCAGGCCGAGTCCATCGGCACCGGGTTCTGAGCCCGGTCACGGATCGGAAGGCCACGGCCATGCCCACTCGTTCTCGGCACGTAGATCCCACGCGGCGGCAGCAGGCTGTCGCCGCGTGGGTGCTCGCCGTCCCGTTCATGGCGTTGTTCCTGGTTTTCACCGCCGGTCCGGTGCTCGCCAGCCTGGGAATGAGCTTCACCGACATCCGCAGCACCGACATGCGGTCCCCGTTCGCGGTCGGCTTTGTGGGACTGTCCAACTACGGTGACCTGCTCGGTGACCCGTTGTTCCGCAAGGTCGCGGTGAACACCGGCCTGTACGTCGTGCTGGGGGTCCCGCTGACCATGGCCATGGCGCTCGGGGTCGCTGTCGGGCTGAACCGGATCACCCGGCTTCGTGGGCTGTTCCGGGTGGGTTACTACCTGCCTGTCGTGACCAGCATCGTGGCGGTCGCGGTGGTGTGGAAGTTCCTGCTCCGTGCGGAGGGGGGACTCGTGAACACCGTCTTGGCCCAAGTGGGCATCGAGGGTCCGGCCTGGCTGGACAGCACGGCGTTAGCCCTTCCGGCGCTGGTGGTGATGGCCGCTTGGCGCAACCTCGGCACGCTCATGGTGATCTTCCTGGCCGGGTTGCAGACCATCCCCGAGGAGATGAGAGAGGCGGCAGAGGTGGACGGTGCGACGGCATGGCAGCGGTTCCAGCACATCACGCTGCCGATGCTGCGTCCGACCCTGCTGTTCGGGGCGGTGATCACCGGGATCGGCTATCTCCAGTTCTTCGAGGAGGCGTTCGTGATGACCAAGGGCGGCCCGCTCGACGCAACCAGGTCGGTCACCTTCTTCACCTACGACCAGTTCAGCTTCGGCAACTACGGGTACGCCGCGGCCGCCAGCTACCTGCTCTTCCTGGCGGTCGTCGTGCTGACTCTTGTGCAGTTCCGGGTGCTTCGAGACAGGGACTGACCCCGATGACCCAGCAAGCCAGGACACCATCCACCCGTTCTACGCCCGCGTGGCTCTACCTCGTGCTCGGTGGCGGCTTGCTGCTGATGGTGATCCCGTTCCTCTGGATGGTGATCTCCTCGGTCAAGCCCGAGTCCGAGGTCCGTGCCGTACCCCCGACGTGGTGGCCGGAGAGTGTGACGTCAGGGAACTACGCGTCGCTGTTCAGCCGGCTGGACTTTCCGACGTACTTCGCCAACTCGACCCTGGTCGCGCTCGCGGTCACCGTCGGAAACGTGGTCTTCGGTGCCATGCTTGGCTACGCCCTGGCCAAGCTCGACTTCCCCGGCAAGCGGACTGTATTCGTTCTGGTGCTCGGCACCCTGATGGTGCCCGGTGTGGTGACGTTCGTCCCGCTGTTCATGCTGACCACGAACATGGGGCTGACCAACACCCTGCCCGGGATCTTCCTCCCGTTCCTGGCCGCACCGTTCGGGGTCTTCCTCCTGCGCCAGTTCATCCTCGGGCTCCCCGACGAGCTGATCCACGCGGCACGGGTCGACGGTGCCGGTGAGCTGCGCATCTTCTTCTCCGTGATTCTGCCGTTGTGCGGGCCGGCGCTGGCCACTTTAGGGATCTTGACGTTCCTTGGCTCGTGGAACAACTTCCTGTGGCCGCTGGTGATCGCCCAGACCGAGGACAAGTACACCCTGCCCGTCGCGCTCGCGCTGTACTCCGTGGGTCAGAACGCCACTCAGTACGGCCTGCTGCTCGCCGGAGCCGTAGTGGTCGTGATCCCCGTGATCGCGGTCTTCCTCGCACTTCAGCGCTACATCATGCAAGGCATCGCCATGACCGGAATCAAGTGAGTTATCGAGAGTTGGAGACAGTCAATGAGAGTACGACGCAGCAGAGGCGCACTCGTGTGCGCGACGACCACGGTAGCGCTGGGTTTCGGGACGGCCGCCGTACCCACGGCCACCGCACAACCCGAGCCGACCGGGTCATCGGTGAACCTGGCCGCCACGCTCGACGGCGGTCGGGGTGACAGGTCGACCCTCAGACGCTACGCCAGGGACACCTGGAGGTCCATGGATGCGATGACCGACAAGCGGTCCGGCCTGCCCGCCGACAACGTAGGCGGTCATCTGCTGGCGGGTAGCCGCAGCGAGTTCACCTCACCCACGAACATGGGCGCCTACCTGTGGAGCACCGTGGTCGCCCGCGACCTGCACTTCATCACTCGCTCGGACGCCCGTCAGCGCCTGCGACGAACGTTGCAGACGGTGGCTGGTCTGGAGAACCATGGCCCGAGCGGCATGTTCTACAACTGGTATGACCCCGCTACCGGAGCCAAGCTGCGAATCTGGCCCGAGAGCGGGGAACCGCTCAAGCCGTTCCTGTCCAGCGTCGATAACGCATGGCTGGCGACCGCGCTGCTGCTGACCAGCCGGGCCGCGCCGTCCCTGGCCACGAAGGCCGACGCGATCCGCGAGCGCATGGACTTCGGCTTCTACTACAACGCCCAGGAGAACGCGCCCGGTGGCCAGATCCGTGGCGGCTTCTGGGATGAGGACCCGCTGGATCCGGCGGCGGTGAAGGGCAACTACAGCGGCCGCGGCCCCGATGTCTGGTACACCGGGCATCACTACGGCGCGTTCAACACCGAGCCGCGGATGGCTTCGTACCTCGGCATCGCCGAAGGCCAGATCCCGCGCAAGCACTACTTCGGCACCTACCGAACCTTTCCCAATGACACCTGCGCCTGGGACTGGACCGAGACGAAGCCGGTCGGGCAGTGGCGCGAGTACCTCGGCATGCAGGTCTTCGAGGGTGCCCTTCCCTACCGCGGCATGGATGTCGTGCCGACCTGGGGCGGAAGCATGTTCGAGGCGCTGATGGTGCCGTTGTTCGTGCCTGAGGAGAGGTGGGGCAAGCGTTCCTGGGGTGTCAACCACCCGCTCTACGTCGAGGGCCAGATCAAGCATGGGCTTCGAGAGGCCGGTTACGGCTTCTGGGGGTTCTCGCCGTCGAACAATCCGAGCGGCGGCTACCGCGAGTACGGTGTGGACCAGCTCGGTCTCGACGGAGCCGGCTACACCTCCGACCAGGAGCGGACCACGGTGGACCAGCCGTTTGAGGGCTGCCGGCCCGGTTCCCCCGCCCCGACGGAGTACGGCGACGGCGTGGTGACCCCGCACGCTTCCTTTCTCGCGCTGCGCTACAAGCACAACAAGGCGATGAAGAACCTGGAGGCGATCCGGACGAGCTTCGACGCCTACGGCCGTGGAGGTTTCTACGACGCGGTGGCCGTGCGCAGCGGACAGGTCTCCAAGAGGTACCTCTCCCTCGACCAGGGCATGATCATGGCCGCGCTCGGCAACGAGCTCGCGGGGAACAACGTCCGCGAGTACGTGGCCCAGGGCTCGATGAAGCGCAAGCTGCGTCCGCTGATGCGCATGGAGGTGTTTAGTGCCAGGCCGTGACCAGGCGGGCCCGACGAGTTCCGATGCGCGCGCAGACTGGGAGCAGCGGATCGGGATCCGGACCGGACCTGCGGGCACCAGTGCGTTGAGCATCGGGCGGGCGCCCGAGCTCGACCCGCCACTCGGGCTCATCGCCACTCCGGGAGGGTGGCAGGTCACCCTCGACTGGGAGCCGGTCAAGGGCGCGGTCGGCTACCAGGTGTACGCCGCCGGCAGTGCCGAGGGTGACCTCGAGCCGCTCGACCATGCGGGGGGTGACGTGCTGGCCGTGCCGCACCCGCCCTACGTGGACACCACCGGCCGAGCGGGGCAGCGGCGGTGGTACGCCGTCGCCACGCTCTCCGACGTCGCCGTCCAAGGCCCCTCGTCTGAGCGAGTCAGTGCGACGCCAGCCGAGCAGTCGGCCCCGGTCAACGTGGTCGTCGACGCCGCCACCGACGCGGGTGAGCTCGCCCGTCCGTGGCGGTCGATGATCGGCAGTGAGCACCTCTCCTACGCCCTGTCCACCGACGAGACGGGGGGACGGGAGATCGGGCGGGAGCTGAGCTCCGCACTGAGGGCAGCTGCCGACGAGTTGGGAGTGGAGTCGGTGCGCGCGCACGCCATCTTGGGTGATGACGTGGGGGCCTACCGTGAGGTGGACGGTGAGCCGGTGCACGACTTCACCGGCGTCGACCGGGTCTACGACCACATCCGCTCACTTGGGCTGTACCCGGTGGTCGAAATCTCGTTCATGCCGCGCGACCTGGCCAGCGACCCCGACAAGACGGTTTTCGAGTACGGCGCGATCGTCTCGCCGCCGAAGGACTGGGGACGGTGGCACGACCTCGTCCGCGACCTGACCCAGCACGTCGTGGACAGGTACGGCGTCGACGAGGTCGTCGAACACTGGTCCTTCGAGGTGTGGAACGAGGCCAACCTGGAGGTGTTCTGGTCCGGGTCACCGCAGGAGTACCTGAAGATGTACGACGTCACCGCCGCGGCTGTGCGTGCAGTCGACGCACGGTTGAGGGTGGGCGGACCGTCCTCCGCGGCGAGCGGCTGGGTCGAGAAGCTTCTCGCCCACGTGGAGACGTCGGGCTCGGCCCTCGACTTCGTGTCCACCCACACCTACGGCAGTCCGCCGCTGGACTACCGTGCCTTGCTCGAACGCTTCGGCAGGTCGGGCACCCCGATCTGGTGGACCGAGTGGGGTGTGACACCGACCCACTTCAACGAGGTGAGCGACGCGGTGTTCGCTGGCGTGTTCCTGCTCCGCGGCATGGCTTCGGCGATGGGGCGGATCGATGCGCTGTCCTACTGGGTGGTCTCGGACCACTTCGAGGAGCTCGGACGCCCGCGCGCCCTTTCGCACGGCGGATTCGGGCTGCGCACCGTCGGTGAGCTCCGCAAACCACGGTGGTGGGCGCTGGCCCTCCTGGAACGACTGGGCAGGACGCGGGCGCCCGTCGTCTTTGCCGGCGACGGGGCGGGCTCGCTCGTGGAGGCGCTGGCGACACGTGAGGACTCAGGTGAGGTCTCGGTGCTGGCCTGGAACTTCACGTTGGACCAGACCAAGGCCGCGGGTTGCGAGCAGCTCTCACGCACGGTGACCGTGTCCGTGGAGGGACTCGCACCGGCTTCGTCGTACACGCTGACTCACCACCGGGTGGACGCCGACCACTCGAACATCGCCGGTGTCTGGGGCCGGATGCGCCGTGGCGACGAGAGCGGTGACCTGCAGGCGTGGCCGGACAACGAGCAGTGGGAACAGCTGCGCAGCGCCGATCGCCTCGACCTGTTGCAGCCCCCGGTCGAGGTCTCCGCCGACGACGCAGGAGGGTGCGAGGTGACCTTCGAGCTGCCGATGCCAGCGATCAGCTTTCTCCGCCTGCAGCCGCGTGCCGGCGGGTAGGAAACACCGGCCGGCGCACCAATACCCGCCGCGCCGCCCTGGTAGGGGACGATGGGGCCCATGTCTGGCGCCCCACTTGTCCGTCTCGTCCTTTCCCTGCTGATCCTCACCGGCTCGGTCGCCATCGCGTTGCAGGCCAGCCCCGAGCTCGGCCTCGACCTGCGCGGCGGGACGCAGATCGTCCTGGAGACCCAGGACTCGGCGTTGGTCGAGGCCGATGCCGAGGCCACTGACCGCACCCTGGAGGTCCTTCGCGGACGCGTCGACGCACTCGGCGTCTCGGAACCCACGCTGGCTCGTTCGGGGGAGCAGCGGATCATCGTCGAGCTTCCCGGCCTCCAGGACCCGCGTGAGGCGGCCGAGGTCATCGGCAGGACGGCCCAGCTGAGCTTCCACCCCGTGCTCGCGGTGGCGCGCCCGAAGGAGAAGATCAAGGGCGACGCGCAGGACGAGCAGATTGTCCGCGACGAGGACGGCCAACGGGTCCGGATCGGACCGGTGGCCGTGCCTGGCGACGAGGTGACCGGGGCGGACCCGGGAAGTGACCCCTCGCAGGGTGCGGGCTGGTACGTCACCGTTGACTTCAAGGGCAGCGGGGAGCGATGGCGCGAGCTGACCGCGGAGGCCGCCTGCAACCCGCCGGGTGATCCACGCCGACGGGTCGCAATCCTGCTCGACACGCAGATCATCTCCTCCCCTCAGGTCTCGGAGTCGGTGCAGTGCGGCGCGGGCATCCCCGGCGGCTCGACCCAGATCACCGGCGACTTCACCTCGGAGGAGGCCAAGGAGCTCGCGATCCTGATCGAGGGCGGCGCCCTTCCGGTGCCGGTGGAGATCATCGAGCAGCGCACCGTCGGTCCGACCCTGGGCGCGGAGGCGATCGACGCCTCGGCTCGTGCCGGCGTCATCGGACTGGTCCTCACCGGGCTCTTCATCGCACTCGCCTACCGGCTGATGGGGCTGCTCGCCACGGCGGCCCTGGCCAGCTACGCGCTGATCTCCTACGCCGTTCTGGTCGCGCTGGGTGCCACGCTCACCCTTCCCGGCCTGGCCGGTTTCGTGCTCGCCATCGGCATGGCGATCGACGCCAACGTGCTGGTCTTCGAACGTGCGCGTGAGGAGTTTACGAGCGCGACGCGACCCGGCCTGCGCAACGCGCTGACCACCGGGTACAACAAGGCTTGGACCGCGATCATTGACTCCAATGTCACCACCCTGCTCGCCGCCGGACTTCTGTTCGTGCTCGCCTCCGGACCGGTCAAGGGCTTCGGTGTCACCTTGTCGATCGGCGTGCTGGCCTCGATGCTCTCGGCACTGGTGATCGCGCGGGCGCTGACCGAGCAGGCGGTGAAGTCGGGCTGGTTGCAGCGCCGCCCCAAGCTCACCGGTCTGGCCACCACCGGCCGCGTGCGCGACGCACTGCGCCGATGGAACCCCGACATCATGGGCCGCGGTGCTTTGTGGCTGAGCGCGTCGGCGGCGGCGCTGGTGCTCGCGGTCGCCGGGATCGCGGTCAACGGACTCAACCTCGGGGTCGAGTTCACCGGTGGTCGGCTGATGGAGTACTCCACGAACCAACCGATCGGGGTCGAGCAGGCACGTGATGCTGTCTCGGACGCCGGGTTCCCCAGCGCCGTCGTACAGGAGTCCGACAACGACAAGATCGCCGTCCGCACCGGCCAGATCAGCAACGACGAGGAGTTCACGATCCGGAGGTCGATCGGCGAGGCCGCCGGGGGTGCCACCAAGCAGCGAGACGAGCTGATCGGGCCTAGCCTCGGGTCGGAGCTGCGGAACAAGGCGCTGATCGCTTTCGGTATCGCGCTGCTGGCGCAGATGCTCTATCTGGGAGTCCGGTTCAAGTGGACCATCGGTGCCGCCGCTGTGGCCGCGATGTTCCACGACGTGGTGCTTGTCGTCGGCGTCTTCGCCTGGCTGGGCAAGCCCGTCGACGGGGTGTTTCTGGCCGCCGCGCTCACGATCGTCGGTCTGTCCGTCAACGACTCGGTGGTGGTCTTCGACCGGGTCCGCGAACGATGGCTGGGCAGCCGCGGCGCCGACTTCGCACGCGTGTCGAACGACGCCGTGCTCGAGACTATGCCGCGCACGGTCAACACCGGCCTCGGCTCGATGTTCATTCTGGCTGCCCTCGCGATCCTCGGCGGCGACTCGCTGCGCGACTTCGCGATTGCCCTGCTCCTCGGGCTGGTGATCGGCACGTACTCCTCGGTGTTCACCGCGACGCCGCTTGCGGTCATGCTGCATCGTCGGTGGCCGATGTCGTCGGCGGTGAGAGGCCGGCCACAGCGGTCGACGCGTGACCCCCAGGACTCCGGCGCGGTGATCTGACCGCCGACACTCCTTTCGTCCTATGTCGGAGGACGCGGCGCCCTGCGGGAAACCACTCGGTATCTGTGGATGGATGGCTTCCCGGGTTCGTTCCGGTGGGTAGGGTGCTCCGGTGCCCAACGAGACAGCTGCTGAGCCGGCGGCCGGAAAGCCGTCCGTCAGGGAGGTGCTCGCACGTGCCGTTGAGGCGCTCGGGGGAGAGGAGCGTCCGGGGCAGATCCAGATGGCCGAGGCGGTCGCCCGGTCGATGAACCTGCACGAGCACCTGCTCGTCCAGGCGGGGACCGGCACGGGCAAGTCGCTCGGCTACCTGGTGCCCGCCCTGCTGCACAGCAAGCGGGTCGTGATCGCGACCGCCACCCTCGCCCTGCAGCACCAGCTCGTGGAGCGCGACATCCCGGCGTTGCTGGAGGCATCGACCCACGTGCTGGGGAGCGATGCGACGTACGCCGTCCTCAAGGGCCGCTCGAACTACGCGTGCCTGCACCGAATCCGCGAAGGGGTGCCGACCGACCAGGGCACTCTGGTCGACGTCCCTGAGGGGTCCATGGGAGCCGAGGTCCTCGAGCTGCGTGCCTGGGGGGAGGAGCAGAGCGGCACCGGCGGTCCTGGCGACAGGGACTCCGCGCCCAAGCACACCGACCGGACGTGGCGGCAGGTGTCGGTCAACCATCGCGAGTGCCTGGGCGCGGCCAAGTGCCCGTTCGCCGCCGAGTGCTTCGCCGAGCGTGCCCGGGACAAGGCGTCGCAGTCCCAGCTGATCGTCACCAACCACTCCCTGCTGGCCATCGACGCGATCGAGGGTGTGCCGATGATCCCCGAGTACGACGTGGTGGTCGTCGACGAGGCGCACGAGCTTTCCGCGCGGGTGACCCAGGCCGCGACCGACGAGCTGTCGGTCGCGGAGGTCGAGCGCGCCGCACGACGCGCCCAGAAGCACATCGACGGGAGCGAGGCCGACGACCTCGCCGATGCCGCGGACGCGTTGCGCGCCGCCTTCGACGACACGGCTCCCGGGCGGCTCGACGCGCTCCCCAGCGCGCTCGCCGACGCACTCGTGCTCGTGCGTGACGGCGCGCGCGCACTCCTCTCGGCCTTTCCGAAGGAGTCATCCACGTCCTCGGGCGGCGACGCGGACCCTGGCCGGACCCAGGCCCGGGGGTGGGTCCAGGAGATCTTCAAGAACACTGAGCGGATGGCGGCCGCCGTCGAGACCGACGTCCTCTGGCTTGCCGAGCGGGAGCACAACCGCGGCGGGACTGCGCTGGCGGTGGCGCCTTTGCAGGTGTGGGGTCCGTTGCGCGACCGGCTGCTGCATGACAAGACCGTGGTGTTCACCAGCGCGACCCTGATGCTCGGCGGTGACTTCAACTCGGTGGCGAACAGCATCGGGCTGCGCCCCGGTGAACGGCTCGACCACTCTCTGGAGGCAGGTGACTCAGCCGGGTCCGAAGCGACGGCTCCGTCCTCGGGGGAAGACGACAGCTCGCTGCCGTGGCGGGGGATCGACGTGGGCTCGCCGTTCGACTACCGGCAACAGGCGATCCTGTACGTGGCCCGACATCTGCCCCCTCCGGGGCGGGACGGATTCGGGCCGGCCCAGCTCGACGAGATCGTCGACCTCGTCGATGCTGCGGACGGTCGCACGCTGGGCCTGTTCTCGAGCCGGCGAGCCGCGGAGGCCGCCGCCGAGGTCGCGCGAAAGAGGCTGCCACACCTGACGATCCTGGCTCAGGGCGAGGCTCAGCTGCCGGAGCTCGCGCGGCTCTTCGTCGAGGATCCGCATGCCTGTCTGTTCGGCACGCTCAGCCTGTGGCAGGGGCTCGACGTGCCCGGGGACACCTGTCAGCTCGTGATGATCGACCGGATCCCGTTCCCGCGTCCCGACGACCCGCTGATGTCGGCGCGCGCGAAGGCGGCCGACAAGGCGGGAGGCAACGGGTTCATGGCGGTCTCAGCCACCCACGCTGCGTTGCTGCTTGCTCAAGGCGCTGGCCGACTGATCCGCACGACGGCGGACAAGGGCGTGGTTGCGGTTCTCGATCCGCGTCTGGTGACCGCGCGCTACGGAGGGTTCCTGCGCGCGTCGCTGCCGCCGATGTGGCCGACGACCGACCGCGGCGTCGTACTTCGGGCACTCAAGCGCCTGGCGGGCTGACGACCGGCGACCTAGCGACCGGTTGCCTAGCGACCGGCGACCTTGTTCGAGCGCGCCGAAGCAGTGCCCGTCCCCACGGCGTTCACGGCGCGCACGGTGAAGCGGTACTTGCCCAGACGCGGAAGCACCATCGCGTAGGAACGGCTGGTGGCCGGTCGGATCCCCGAGACCGTCCGGGACAGCACGGCACCCGAGGTGCTCATCCTCAGTCCGGTCACCTTGTAGCCGGTGACCGGTGATCCGCCGTCGGAGGCCGGCGGCCTCCACACCGCGGTACCGGTGATCTTTCCGCCGGTCGCACCTGGGACGGCCTCCCCGATGCCCGGAGCACCTGGTGCTGTCGCCGGCGGATCGGGCTGCACGTCTCCGCACCCGTTCGCTGCTACCGTGTAGCGTCCGAGGCTCGCGTAGTCGGAGTACCCGTCGCTCGCCGGGTTCCCGAAACCGACACCGTCGACCTTGATGTAGTACGTCCCGGCGGTCGTGGCCGCGGTCAGCGAGGCGGCGAGGCCGTTGGCGATGTCCCGGTTCACGAAGGCCGATGGTGGGTCGTCCGATCCGAGCGGGGTCCCGTCCGCCGTGAACACCGTGACCTTGATGTCCAGGTTGGCTGAGGTGGGTGCCGGTGCCACCGTGACGGTGAGCGGGTCCGCGCAGCTGCGCGCGATCGAGTAGAAGTCCGCGTCGTCCCGGTGACTGATGATGCCTTCGCTCCTCAACGTGGTTCCGCCGGTGAGCGAGGCGGCCGTCGCGCGGGTGTCACCGGCTTCGTCGGGCATCGCGTCGAGCCCGTGCGACTTGATGACGGACAGGTCCTCCTCCGGATTTGCGCCGGCGCCGTACTCGCCGCTGCTCCACTGGGTGATCGGTTTGTTGTAGCTGTTGCCCATGATCGGAGCCCAGGCCCCGTGGCCGGCGTAGTAGTCGTAACCCGTCGTGGTGCTTGCGAAGCCGTCGTGGTCGAGGCCGAGCGTGTGGCCGACCTCGTGAGAGACGGTTTCGGCGACCGCCTTGGTGTCACTGTTGCCGAGCCGGTGCGAGAAGATCCACGCCGGCTGGTAGTAGCTGGGCGCAGGTGCGTAGTTGTCGGGGAGGTTGTAGATGCCGAGATAGGCGACCCCTCCGCAGCCCGCACCGCAGATGGCTGTGGCTGCGGACTCGCTCGGTGTGATCAAGGCCCGCATGCCGAAGGATGCGTCGGCCTCGGAGGTGCGCCGCAGACCGTCCACCCCCGGGTCCTCGGTGGTGATGTCGACGTCGAACGGGGCGTAGTCCTCGCTGACCCGCTGCCACATGCTCTGGATCCGGTCGCGTTCACCCTCGGTGAACACCGACGGGTCACCGCTGGTGTCGAAGGCCGGCTGTCGCTGAGTGCCGACGCCCGCATCGTCGTTCCAGGCGCTGCCGGACACGAGGTGTCCGTCGAAGTCGAGGAAGACCTTCTTCGACGAGCTTGGGTTGCTGTGCAGGGAGAACGTCTGGTCATAGGGGTACGGCGCCGCTGCGGCTGCGCTCGCCTGGGCCGGATCGGCGAAGGAGTCGATGTAGTACACCCGGCCACGGACGTCGAGCCACACCGCCGGGTCGGTTCGAAGAAGTCTCTTCAGCCCCCGCGTCGACAGCTCGTTGCGGGCTGCCGCCTGGGTGATCGCGCTGCCGAGGCGGGTGATCGCCTCCTCGCCGTGTGCCGGTTTCTCCAGCAGCGTCTCGAAGCCGGACGCAGTATGTGGTTCGGGCCGGTCGGGGGCGGCTTGCGACGTGCTGCCGAGGGTGGCGAGCAGAAGTCCGGCCGCGCAGGCGGCCGTGAGGCGTGGGATGGCACGTTGCATGGCATAAGTCTGATTTGTCCGGATCGCTGAGTCAATAGCCCGTCTCAGGTGCGCGGGTTTCTCGACGAGAGACCAATCCGGACCCAGGTATGCCCCGAACCCGACGCAATAGTGGTTGAGTCTCGGAACCACAGGCCACGAGAATGTGGTTCTCGAGACGAAGCTGAAGGGCTCCAACGAGGTGTCATCTACCATCGGGAGCCGCGCTGTGGTCGGTGACCGGGACGGCACCGGCAAGGCGTTCGTCTTCGGCATTGACAACGACGTGAGCACCTTGTGCTACGTCCTCAAGGTGAAGAGGATCGGGCCGGCGGCAGCGGCTCATATTCACGAGGGGCAGCGCGGCACCAATGGTCCCGTCGTGGTGAACCTCGCCGCTCCTGCCGACGGCAATGCGGCTGACTGCCTCACCGAGGGCGAGGACAGCAAGTTCGACATCGAAGACCGGATCCGAGAGGCCAAGCTCGGCGCGGGCCTGCGGCACCTGCCCTCCGGCAGGCCAGCGTGAACCGGGTCTGGATGTGGGCTGCGCTACTGGCCGGGAACCTCTCGGTGCTGCTCCAAGCCCTCACCCGGCTCGACGAACGCGGCCGCGCGCACGCCGCCCGGCTCCGACACCAACGGCTCTGCGTTCCAGCCCGGCTGGTCCGACACGGTCGAACCCTCACCCTGCGGCTGCCGCCCGGCAACCACCTGCTGGCCACCGTGCTCACCCGAATCCGAGAACTCGACAACGCGGCCTGAGACGCCAACCTCCCAGCCCCACCACCAGGAACCCTCGGAGCCCCACCACCGGCGCGACCGCCGGACGCACCGTCATGCCGCCACTCGCGCCGCCCCCCGAGCCGCTCACCACGTCGACCCAGCCGACCATCCGAGCGCTACTCGCGGATCCGGGTCTGAGCGCGTGTAATCAGCCTCGGCGGGTCGAAGCAGCCGGCAGTCGAGGCTGACGGAGCACCGATGACTGGCGGCCACCAACTGGGAGGGTGACGCCGCTTGGCCCCCCATCGTCTCGCCTGAGACTATGGGAGGCATGCCCCCCTTGTTCGTGGTCAGTGACGTGCATGGATTCCGGGACGACCTGGTCGAGGGTCTCGCGGAGTTCGGTCTGGTCACTGGGGACGGTCGGTGGAGTGGGGCTGATGCGCAACTGTGGATTCTCGGTGACCTGATGGACCGCGGTCCGGACGGGATCGGTGTGGTCAATTTCGTGATGTCGCTGCAGTCGCAGGCACCGGACCAGGTGCACCCGCTGCTGGGCAACCACGAGGCGCTGGCAGTCGGCACCAAGCGGTTTCCCGACAGCTCGTTCGCGCAGAGCTGGCTGACGAACGGTGGACAGGCACGCGATCAGGACTCACTGACCGACGAGCATCTGACCTGGCTGTCCGGGCTGCCACCGCTCGCCCGGGTCGAGGACTTCCTGTTCATGCACTCCGACACGACGGCCTATCTGACCTGGGGGAGCACCGTACACGAGGTGAACGAGAGCGTCGCTGCGAAGCTCGCCTCCGACGACGTCGACGCGCACTGGGAGGTGTGGGCTCAGCTGACCAGCAGGTATCACTTCGCCGTCCGGAACGGCTCCTCGGTCGCTACCCGCATGCTCGACGGCTTCGGCGGGACTCAGATCGTGCACGGACACAGCATCATTGGCACGCTCACCAACCAGCCGTCAGACCAGATCACTGGTCCTGTCGTGTATGCCGACGGCCAGGTGTTGGCGATCGACGGTGGCCGGTACGACGGCGGTCCGCTGCTCGTCATACGCCTGCGGTGACCGCCGCCGCTCGCATCCGGCTGTCTCACACCCGGCGCAGGACCGCGGTGACCTTGCCGAGGATTGTCGCGTGCATGCCGTCGATGGGGTCGTACTGCTCGTTGTGTGGGAGCAGCCACACCTTGCCGTCCTTGCGCTGGAAAGTCTTGACCGTCGCCTCGCCGTCGAGCATGGCGGCCACCATCTCACCGTTCTCACAGTTCGGCTGCTGGCGCACCACCACGTAGTCGCCGTTGCACACCGCGGCGTCGATCATCGAGTCGCCGGAGACTTCGAGCAGGAACAGGGTGCCTTCGCCGACGAGGCTCCTGGGTAGCGGGAAGATGTCCTCAACCCGCTCCTCGGCGAGGATCGGCCCGCCGGCCGCAATCCTGCCCAGGACGGGCACGTTGACCGCGGCGGGCATGGCGTCACCGATGCCCGTCTCGTCGAAACCGGATCCGACGCCCGCCGCCGAAGCGACGCTCTGTCCCCGACGCTCATCGGGCAACAACACCTCGAGCGCACGGGGACGGTGGGGGTCGCGCTTGAGGTATCCCTTCTCCTCGAGCATCCGGAGCTGGTGGGCTACCGACGAGGAGCTGGTCAGCCCCACCTGCGCGCCGATCTCGCGCATGCTAGGGGGATACCCGCGAACTTCGACGCAGTCACGGATGACATTGAGCACCCGCTGCTGGCGAGGGCTCAGACCGGTCGCGTCCGGGGGGCCGTCGGGAAGCTCGGTGACCTTGCCTACTGAAGCCTTGCCGGACTTTGGGGATCCGGTCCGCCTGTCTGTTGCCATCGTGGTGCCTCTTCCTCGCGTCATGGGCCTCGACCTCGGTGCCGACCCTTACGGGTCCTGTGCCGTGGTCTCAAAGTAGTCTCATCCGTCGACGTGTTCAAACACCTGTTCGAACGGCGTGTCGAGGTCGTCCACATGGAACGCGGTGGACCGACTGCGCTGGTTGCGACAACGTATGCACTCGCTTCCTTGACGAGACACGCCATGGAGGTTACGTTCGCACATGTGTTCGATCGAACGTGCTTTCGAGTTCCGCCGACCAGAGACTGTCGGTGGCCGCCGATAGACATCTGTTCATGAACACAGCGTCCGAATGCAAGACCGACCGAACGGCCACCCCGGCCGTCTCCTTCCCCAGGAGGTCTGAGATGAGCAGCATCGCAGTTCTGCATGGTTTCCCCACTACCGGCACGTCGGTGCGTCGACCCGCTCGGCGTCCCGTGTCGGCCGTCTCTCGCCCTGTTCCAGCTGGCCGTGGACCCGCGCCGGTCGAGCCCGCGCCGGTACAGCTGACCCGCCGTGGGCGGCTGGTGCTGCTCGTGGTCTTCGTCGCTGTTGTGTTCGCGGCCCTGACCGTGCTCGGTGGCGAGTCTGCGGCTACGGGGGAGTCCGGCGGTCCGGTTAAGACCCGGACCGTCGTGGTCTCCGAAGGTGACACGCTGTGGGGTATCGCCTCGAGCGTCGCCGCGCCGGGGCAGGTCCGCGAGGTGGTCTACCAGATCGAAGAGTTGAACGCGCTTTCCAGCACGGGCCTCATCGAGGGGCAGAGGATCGCAGTGCCTCGCGGCTGACACCCGGACACCACAGTCTTGCCGCCGGCTTCCCTCGACCCGAAGCCGGTGACCAGGGAAGAGTAGGGGCGGGCCGCAAGTCTTACGCAGACACGGCCTGCCCCTGCTGTCGTGTTCACCGATAGCTTCTGACCCGTCCGTAACAAATTCTAGATGATCGGACGCAGGCGAGTGGGCACGTTTCAAGGCGGTTCTGCGCTCCCGGGGTGCGGGTTCTACACCGGGAGTAGGGACTCCCGATCCAAGCGCTCGGTATCCGAGCCCTCCGGCTCTGGCCAACCCGCGACAGGTTGCTCTTGAGGTGGAACGCGGAAGACTGAGCCCGCCTTCGTGATGAGCCTGAACGACCCGTCCACGTGCCGGGTCAACTCGAACCCCCTGGAGTGTTTGACCTTGTGGTGTCGCTTGCACAGAGGTGCGAGGTTCTCGGTGCAGGTGGCGCCCGCCGGGTGCTCTATGCGGTGATCGAGTTCAACCTGCACGGCAGGCCGTGAGCAGGTCGGGTAAATGCAGGTCTGGTGCTCTGCCACGGACTGGCGCCAGATCGGCTTGGTGGGCACGTAGGACTCGGTCGAGAGTTCGGCGCAGTTCCTCGCGGCGTCCGTGAGCATTCGATACCACGTCGACTGTGGATCCATGGCGATCATGCGCGCCACGTCGGGTGGGATGGGGTTGCCGCCCGAGAGCAAGCCAGGCTCATCGGAGAGCCCCATGAGAGTTTTGATTGGGACAGTTACGTTGATGATGGGTCTCGCGTAGGCACCGATCGATCTCCAGTTGACGAGCTCGTCAGTCTCGCGCCCGTCGTACGTCTCGTCGTCCTCGAGCTCACCGCTCGACGCACCCACGCAGAGCCGGCCGAGGAGCAGGTCGATGGCGACATCAGCGCGCATCTGCTCAAGGGTGCGAGTCTCGTCACCCTCGCACAGCTTCTTCGCGATCAGGGTGAGCCGGTAGTCGGCGGCCATCGCGTCGGTGACCATCCCGCTTACCCCGAGATGCCCCGTGCCGTTGTCCATCAGGTCGAGCCGAACACGGCGCTTTTGATAGGCGGTAAAGAAGGTTTCCTCGGCTGACCGCTGCTCGAACTTCAACTTGCGGTAGCGCACTGCCCGTTGCAACTGCGTGCGGGTGAGGGTGAGCAATGGTGTGTCAGGTTCGTCGAACTTGGCGAGGAACTCGTCGATCAGCCCGGAGTAGGCTACGAGGTCGGCCTCCTTCGCGAGGCTCTCCATCCCGTCCAGCACCAACTGCGCCCGCCAAAGGTCGAGACGGCCCGACTCGCACATGGCCCAGACACCTGGGAAGTGTTGTCTGAGCGAGCGCACGGTCTTGATGTACATGTCAATAGTGACTTCGCTGACACCGAGAAGCGGTGAGATCTCGGCTCCTGTCTCTTGAGCAGGGGTCAGCAGGAAGTGCGTAACCTCATCGCTGTCGTGGTGCTCAGCCTCGCGCCGCCGGTGGAACTCCTCCACGGCCAGCATTCGGCGCGCCCTGCAACGGTTCTCCTCCGCTTGTGATTGCTGGATGAGGTCGAGCAGGTCTCGGTCGTTGTGCCGAGCCAACACTTCGGCGAGGGAGGCCGATGCGTCCGCCTCGAGGCTGCGTGGTGATCGGTACGCCACCGGATCTTCTACTGATGCTTCCACCAGGTCTCCTCGTCGAACGTTTGTTCGAACGATTTTATCGGGCTGGACCCGACAGTGGCGAGGCACAAATTTGAGGCTGTGGACAGGCGGCGCGACCGCGTTCTCCGCCACACTGAATTCGTGGACAGGTGAGCGGTAGCGGCGCCTATTCGTACTCGCCAGAGAGCAATGCAGTCGCCTCGCTGATGCGCAGAGCGCTGGGTGGGCCGGCAATGGTCACTGTCTCGTTGATGGCCTGCCAGTTGCCGCCGCTGACTCGGAACCGAGCGGTATAGGTGACATCGACGCTGTGCCCCACCGTGACCTGCGCGTCGGTGTAGGTGTAGGTGACCTCCTTCGATGGGTACGGCGCCCCCGGACTCTGCGTCGTCACGGTCGTGCCGTCGCCGTGGTGCCAGGTGTACTGGCTCGGAGACGCTTCAATGTCGACCGACTGTCCCAGCAGCGTCACGGTTCTCGTGAACTGCTCGGGATCGGTGAAGAAGATGGTTTCGAAGTTAACCAGCGTCTTGTCCGCTGGCTGAGTTTCCGCTTCCAGCTTGGGAAGGCCGATCTCCCGCAGCGCGTTCAGCACTAAGGCCGGGGTAACTGTCGGCTGCGGAGCCTCGGCAATGATCGGCGGTTCCGCTGCATAACAATCGCTGGTGATGAAGTCCCAGGTCCGCGTTCGAGACGACAAGCCCCAGAGTTGCCATGATCGTTCGGCCGGCCGCGGACAAGCTCTGGCAACTCCACAGTCGAGTTCAGACCCTGCCGGACGATCCGGCGAGAACGGAATGCA
>JALZKI010000040.1 GCA_030859325.1 Actinomycetota bacterium | reverse complement strand
AGGAGCATCATCACCGGAGACCCGAAGAGGCCGATCCAGGCGAGCTTGCGCCGAGGCTCAAGCGGAGGCAGAGGCGGCGGCTCGGGTGGGACGAAGTGGTTCCCGTCGCCGGTCGTTCCCGATCTCGGCGTGTCCTCGCGGTCGGACTCGATAGGCTCGACCGACGTTGCGGGCGGGGCCGGCGTGATCGGGTCGGCGGGCGGGGCCTCGACAGGCCCGGCCGACGAGGATGGGGCATCGTCGAGGTGAGCCCGCTCGCCATAGTTCTCGATGATCGCTCGCCACGCCGCGTCCTCGTCCAGCTTCCGGCCGCCCCCGTCCGAGGGTTGCCCGGACCGGTGATCGCGAGGCTCCTCGGGGCTGGCGTCTTCTGGATCCTGAGTCATGGGCCTGTCACTCGTCGTACGAACTGCACGGACTCCTCGAAAATCACCGGAGCGTCGTTGTCGAGCGTAGCCACGTGGTAGCTGTTTTCCAGAATCCGTTCCTGCACCTCACGCGAGGAGACCTGGCTGGCGATGATCCGCGCCGACGACGGGTCGACCACATGGTCCTCGGAGGACCGGAACAGCAGGATGGGTTGAGTCACCTTCGGCAGGTCGCGGCGTACCTCCTTCCACGCAGCAAGCATGGAACCGAGAGCCTTCAAGGGGACCCGGTCGTAGCCGTACTCCTGCTGGCCCGACTTCTTGATGTCGTTCCCGATACCCGCCATCGAGGGGATCACCCGTTTGAGCAGGGGTACGGCGCGCAGCTGCTTGTTGCTGCTGGCAACCGCTGCGTTGACGAGCACCACCCCGGAGACGTCACTGCCCCGGTCCGCGGCCAGCTTCAGCACGAGCCCGCCGCCCATGGACAACCCGCCGACGACGACGTGGTCACAGTTGGCGTGCAGCTTGTCGAACGCCTGTTCCAGCTCCGCGTACCAGTCCTGCCAGCTGGTCGAGTTCATCTCCTTCCACGTCGTACCGTGCCCCGGCAGACGCGGCACCGCCACCGCGAAACCCTGGTCGGCGAGGTGCCTTCCCCACGGGACCATGGACGCCGGGGAGCCGGTGAAGCCATGGCTGAGCAGCACGCCGGTCCGTTGACCGTCCGCCTCGTCGGGAGCACCACCGGCGTAGAACGGCTGCGCGTGCGGGGCCAGAGACACGGTTACTCCTGTCGAAAGGCTGGTGGAAGGTACCTAGTCCGAAGTGAGTACGAGATACCTGGCCTGCATCGTCGCACGCAGGGCAGATTGGGGGCTAGGGTCTCAACCATCGGACGAAGGGGTTTCGGGTGTTCTACTGGCTGCTCAGGTGGGTGCTCGTCGGCCCACTTCTCAAGGCGGTGTTCCGTCCTACTGCCGAGGGCGCCGAGAACGTGCCGGACGAGGGACCGGCCATTCTGGCGAGCAACCATCTGTCCTACGCCGACTGGTTGTTCATGCCCGTCACGTTGCCTCGCCGGGTCACCTTCGTGGCGAAGGCCGAGTACTTCACCGGTGGTGGCCTCAAGGGCTGGCTGCAGAAGTCGTTCTTCTCCGGCGCGGGGCAGGTCCCGATCGACCGAACCGGGGCCGGTTCCGCGGAAGGTGCCCTTCTCTCCGCGAAGCGGATCCTCGGGTCCGGCGGGCTCTTCGGCATCTACCCCGAGGGCACCCGCTCCCATGACGGCCGGCTCTACCGGGGCAAGACCGGGATCGCGCGCCTCGCGCTCGAGTCGAGGGTGCCGGTGATCCCGGTCGCCGTGGTGGGCACCGACGTCGTGGCGCCTCCTGGGAAGAAGTTCGGGTCGTTCACCTCGCCACGGGTGCGCTTCGGCAAGCCGCTCGACTTCTCCCGCTACGAGGGTATGGAGGGTGACCGCTACATCCTCCGCTCGGTCACCGACGAGATCATGTACGAGATCATGAAGCTCTCGGGCCAGGAGTACGTCGACATGTATGCCTCCCGCGCGAAGGCGCTCGACAAGGAGTCCTCGCGCAAGGCCGGTAACCCTCCTGTATCCCCCGGGGACACCGAGCTCAAAGCCTCCTGACGGGCATGGTCAGCAGGCACGGCGTCCGGCTCGGCGCACGACTTTCCGCTAGTTATCCGACGGTCCACCCGGCTCTGGCCTCGGTCACCGATTCCGTCGAAGCAACCCTCTACCGAGCCCTGGCCGTGCTGCGGGTCGTGGTCGCGGTGAACATGATCGGGCTCAACCTGGTGCGCCGCCACAATATGGACCACCCTTGGCTCGGATGGCTGGTGATCATCGCGACGGCCGGCTGGACTGGCTACGCGATCTGGGCCTACGGCGCGCCGAAACGCTGGGGACCGCCGCTGCTGCTCACCGACCTCGCGGTGGCCGTCGCAGGCATCCTGGCGACTTCCTACGTCAAGGGCCCGGATTGGCAGGCGACGCTGCCCGGCTTCTGGGTGATGGGCGTCGTCCTCGCCTGGGGCATCCACTGGCACTGGGTCGGAGGGCTGGGCGCCGCAACGCTGATCTCGGCTGCGGACCTGTCCCTGCGCGCGGACCTGTCCCAGACCAACTACAGCAACATCTTCCTGCTCATGATCGGCGGCCCGGTGCTCGGCTACACCACCGGGCTGTTGAAGGAGATGGCCGCCGCGCGCGACATCGCCGAACGCTCGGCGGCCGCTGCTGCGGAACGGGCCCGACTGGCGCGCGTGGTCCATGACGGTGTACTCCAGGTGCTCTCCCTTGTCCAGCGCCGGGGTCTCGAGCTCGGCGGGAAGTCCGCCGAGCTCGGTCGGCTGGCCGGCGAGCAGGAGGTGGCGTTGCGCTCACTGATCCAGCAGGGCACCTCCGCCTCGTCCCTGGGCTCCTCCGGGGACCTTGCCCTCTCGCTGTCCTTGCTGCAGTCGCGTTCGGTCACCGTCTCGGTGCCAGGGTCCCCGGTGCTCTTCCCTGCCGCTGTGGTCGACGAGGTGACGGCGGTCGTCCGCGCCTGCCTGGACAACGTGGCCGCCCATGTCGGGACCGACGCGCCCGCATGGGTGTTGCTGGAGGATCTGGGCCCGAGCGTGATCGTCACCGTCCGGGACTCCGGTCCCGGCATCCCCGAGGGACGCCTGGAAAGCGCCGCGGCGGAGGGCCGGCTCGGTGTCAGCGAGTCGATTCGCGGCCGGGTCGGCGACCTCGGCGGTACGGCGGTCCTGGTGACCGCTCCAGGCGAGGGCACGGAGTGGGAGCTCACCTTCCCCAAGCCGTGACCCCTAGCCTGGGCGGGTGACCATCCACTCATCCCATCCGTTCGCCGAGCCCGAGTCCTCGCGTGACCCGGTCAGGCGTCTGCGTGGTCGACTGACCGGGACGGTGTCGCTGTGGACGTGCGGCTCCGGCCGCGCACGCGCAGGGCTGACCGTCTCGTCGCTGATGGTCGCGAACGGCTCCCCGGCTCATGCACTCGCGCTCGTGGATCCCGACTCCGACTTCGCCGCGGGGCTCGCCTCGAGCGGGACGGCCGTCGTACAGCTCCTGGAGTGGCCGCACCGTGACCTCGCCGATGCCTTTGCCGGCGTCGCACCCGCGCCGGGAGGGATGTTCACGCTCGGCACGTGGCTGGACACCAGGTGGGGACCGCTGCTCGAGGGTTCCTCTGCCTGGGCCGGCGTCACGCTGGCTGAGCATCCACGAGACGTCGGCTGGTCCCTGCTGGTCGACACGGTCGTCGAGCACATCGAGATCGGGAAGGAGACTCGACCGCTGGTGCATCGGCGCGGGTCCTACGTGCGGCCCGGCTGACGTCGGTAGCCTTCGAGCACGAACGACGGGAGGCTGCTGTGGCGCAGGAGAATATCAGGGTGATGGTCGTCGACGACCATCCCATGTGGCGTGAGGGTGTCGCGCGCGACCTGGCCGAGGCGGGACTGGAGGTCGTGGCTACGGCAGCGGACGGTACGCAGGCGCTCAACCGGGCACCGGCCGCTCGCCCCAACGTGGTCGTGCTCGACCTGCAGATTCCCGCGCCCAACGGCGTCGAGGTGACGACTGCGCTGGTCAAGGCCGACCCTGCGGTGCGTGTCCTGATCCTGTCGGCGTCCGGAGAGCAGGAGGACGTGCTCGAGGCGGTGAAGGCCGGGGCCACGGGTTACCTGGTGAAGTCCGCCTCGCGTGCCGAGCTGGTCTCGGCGGTGCTGCGTGTGGCCGAGGGGGACACCGTCTTCACACCCGGGCTGGCGGGCCTCGTGCTCGGGGAGTACCGCAGGCTCTTCGATGCTCGCGCCGGTCGGGACGCTGACGCGCCGCAACTCACCGAGCGCGAGACCGAGGTGCTGCGACTGGTCGCGAAAGGACTGTCCTACAAGGAGATCGCACAGCGCCTCTTTCTCTCCCACCGCACCGTCCAGAACCACGTGCAGAACACCTTGCGCAAGCTGCAGATGCACAACCGAGTGCAGCTGGTCCGGTACGCGATCGAGCAGGGCCTCGACGACGCGTGAGCGTCACCCATGGACATCCGCCAGGTCTGTGCATCTACTCTCCGGTTGACATGGGCGGCGTGTGGAACACCGCCAAGAGTGGCAGCACCATCCCGCTGAAGTTCGAGCTGTTCGCTGGTTCGACTGAGCTGACCGACGCAGCACAGGTGAGCCTCAAAGTCAGCAAGGTCAGCTGCGCCAACGGTGATGTGGTGACCGACGCCATCGAGGCCCTGTCCAGTGGTGCGACCAGCCTGCGCTACGACAGCACCGGCGGCCAGTTCATCCAGAACTGGAAGACCCCAACCGGCGCAGCCCGTTACTCGGCCACGATGACCGCCAAGGACGGGTCCAGCATCACCGCACTGTTCAAGATGCTCAAGTAGCAGATGCTGCGCTCACGATGAGGCACTGAGGAAGGCCCCAGGCCCGAACGGCCTGGGGCCTTTCCCTTCCCGCAGCACCGTCCCGCAGCACCGTCCCGCGGCACCGGACGCAGACCCCAAAAGAGGTGACGTCATGCAGTTCGAACACACTGGAACAACCAAGGACAGCCTCGACGCGATCACCGATGTTCACGGTGCGCGTAGTGCCACCTGCCCGGCGTGGTGCGCGCTCCGGCATGACCGGCACAGCGGCGTAGACAAACACGTCCACGTGAGCGGCGCCCTCCTGGTGCGACGTACTGTGCTCCGGCTCTACGCGACGATCGATCCGGACACCGCCGCCCAGGACGGTCCCTACGTGTGGGTCGGGTCAGAGAAGTACAGCCTGCACGAGGCTGAGGCGCTGATCGGGGCCCTCACCCAGCTCGTCGACGAGGGCATGGGAGTCAGCTGTCCCGAAGCAGGTCGAACGCGCTCTGCCGGTCCTTGACCCGCAGCTTGCGCAGGACCGTCGAGACGTGGACCCGGACGGTGGTGGGCGAGACGAAGAGCCGGCCGGCGACCTCCTCGGTCGACAGTCCTTCCCCCAGCAGCTGGATGACCTCCCACTCCCGAGCGCTCAGCTTGGCCGCAGCCGTGGACTTCCGGGCGAACCTCCGCTTCGACGGCGCCCGGAACTCATCCATGATCCGCGCCACCAGCCGCGGCGACATCGCCGCGTCACCGGACACCACCCCGCGCAGTGCGTCGGCCAGGCGAGCCGGATCGCTGTCCTTCTGCACGTAACCCGATGCCCCGGCACGCAAGGAGTCGAACAGGTCGTCGTCCTCGCCCGACGCGCTGAGCATGACGATGGCCGTCTCCGGCAGCGTCCGCGCGATCTCCTGCGCGGCGTGGATGCCGCTTCCCGGCATGTGGATGTCGAGGAGGACGACGTCGGGTCGATGCTCCGCGGCGAGCCGGATGGCATCATCGGCGGTGGCGCCCTCAGCACAGACCTGGCAGCCGCCCGACTCCAGAGCCTCCCGGATCCGTCCGCGCATGCGGGCGTGGTCATCGGCCATCACCACACGTAGCTTGTCGCCGGTCACCAGGCCACCACCACCTTCGTGCCCTCTTCCGGAGTGGATTCGACGCTGAGCGAGCCCGGTAACGCTAGCGCCCTTTCGCGCATGCTGACCAGGCCGTAACCGGTGCTGTTCACGCGGGTCACCGCGAGGTCGAAGCCGGCACCGTCGTCCTCGATCACGAGCTGACGGCCGCCGTCGACCGTTCCGAGCTGCACGCGGACGCGTTCGGCCTTCCCGTGCCGTGCCGCGTTGGAGATGGCTTCCCGGGTGATCCTCATCAACGAATGCCGCTGACCGAGGTCGGCGGCCACCGAGTCGTCGAGATCCAGCTCGAGCTGTACGTCGTGCCGCTCGGCGACCTGCCTCGCGGCACGGTGAAGGACGAAGCCCAGAGGCTCGTCGCCGACCTGTCCCAGCGCGTGCAGAGCTCCACGCGCCTCGTCGAGGGCGCGGTCACAGGCACCGAGGATCCGGTCCGCACGTCCCCCCTCTGATGCCATCGCGAAGCTCTCCGACCGGATGTATCCCAGTTCCTGGATGACCCCGTCGTGCAGCTCGCGAGCCAGCCGGCGGCGGTCGTCGAGCACGGCCGCACGCGTCTGCGCAGTCCAGTACTGCCCGATCTCTCGGGCCGCGCCGACGAGAAGGACGAGGTAGCAGCCGGTCCTCAGGAGGTCACCGGTGTAGATCCAGTCGCTGTAGAGAGAGGGGAACAGCACATAGTTGACACGCGCGAACGCTGCGAGGGCACAGGCGGGTCCGAGCCAGCGCACGAGCTCGTCGTGACGACGTACCGCCTGGGAGGTGAACGAGACCGATGCGACGGCGAAGCAGACGGCGGTGAAGCCCTGCGCAAGCAGCAGGGACACATGGCCGGTGATCACCGGCCGCTGTGCCGAGCTGGGCGGGCTCTGGTCGAGTGCCACAGGAAGCTGGTCGCGCACCGCCCACAGCAGCAGGAACACGAGGACACATACGACCCAGGGAACGGCTCTAGCCCAGTTGTGCCGACCCGGCTGGGCGCGACGGTCGCCGGCCAGGGCAGCTGCCACGACCAGCGCCGCTCCGATCACGCGCAGGCTCAACGGCAACCAGACGTCGAGCGTGGCCGGCTGGGAACGGGGGATGAGGTCGATCAACAGCGTCAGGCCCAACCCGGCGACCGCGAGAAGGGCCAGGCCCTCGGCCAGGAACAAGTCCTGCAGTCCGTGGCTGCGCACGTATCTGCCGTAGACTAGGTAGGCCAGCAGCAGGGCCACGCAGGCATCGATGGAGTCGAGCACCAGATGCAGGGACGGGCTGTAGTAGCCGAAGACGAGGTAGGGCGTACCGAGGATCAACGCAGTGGTCACCATTCCCAGCACCCAGCCGGCAACCGTGAGTCCGACGCTCTGCGCGGAGCGATGTGCGCTCGCGGCAGCCCCCTCGGTCAATCCCACAGCCCCCATAACCGGAGTGTAAATCCTTCCGGCCATGTCGACTGCCGACTTGGGAACATTCAGCTCTGTGCGCGGCCCAGGAACGCGAGCAGGCGCACGTCCGGCGCCGCTGTCGAGATCACGGGCAACGGAGCAGCGAAGCGCGCCGGCCGGTCGGCGTCGGACACGATCAACGCGGCGAGCGGCAGGAGCTCCTCGGCGAAGGTGCTCGGGATGGCGTGCGGATGGCCGCAGGACTGGGCGACGTCCCAGCCGTGAACCGTGATCTCCACCGCGCCCGTCGTCACTACTACTCCGGCGGTCAGCCGGCGGCCACCCATGGCGACGAGGTGGCGGTCGTTCGCGTTCGTCCAGGCTCCGAGCATGCTGCAGGCACGGTTGCGCAACGTCGCGACAGGGTCGGAGACGGGGTCGCCGTAGTCCGTGGATGCCGGCAGCCCAACCCGACTCAGGTCGGCGGCCTCGTGGATGGCCTGCCAGGAGTCGTCCATGTGGCGGAGCAGGTCACGGAGGTCCCACCCTTTACACGGCGAGGGCCGCGAGTACGCGGCGGGGGTGACCATCTGCAGGCTGCCCAGGGTGTAGCCGATGGCACGTTCGAGAAGGCCGACCCCGTCCATCAGCGGTGCCGACGGCTGGTCGCCGTCCATATGCCCGGGTCAGCCCGGGGCAGGTGCGGGGTGCTCGGGGGAGGGGTACGTCGGCGGCAGCCCGAACGTCTCGAAGAGGCTCTCGTCGAAGAAGCTGCCGACGTGAGCCACGGCACTCGACCCCGCGGTTGACCCGGTCGGCGCCATGGTCAGGACCTGCAGCTGGAAGGCGCGGTGGACCCCGTCGGACCCGCGCATGTACAGCCCGAACGCCGGCTGGCCGTTCGCCCGCGTGGGAACCATCACCATGTCGCCGGGGCCGTTCGCCGGGCACTGCGCGGAGATCAGGCGAGCGATGTTCTCCGCACCTTGGTACCAACCCGTGAACGGTGGCATCTCCCACACCGCATCCTGGGTGAAGAGGTCCACGATCGCCGCCATGTCGTAGGTCTCGAACGCGGCGACGTACCTTTCGAGCAGCTCGCGCTGGTCCTCGGTGGTGGGTTCGACGACGGACTCCTCGGTGGGGGAAAGGTCCTCGAGCTGGGCGCGGGCTCGTTGCAGGCTGCTGTTGACGGCGACGGTCGTGGTGCCCAGGAGCTCGGCGACCTCGGCGGCACGCCACTTCAGCACGTCCCGCAGAATCAGGACCGCGCGCTGGCGAGCAGGCAGATGCTGGAGGGCGGCGACGAAGGCGAGCCGGATGCTCTCGCGTGAGGTGACCACGGTGGCCGGGTCGCGCGACTCCGCGCTGACCAAGGCGTCGGGCACCGGCTCCAGCCAGGGAACCTCGGGCTGCTGGACCAGCTCGTCCTGCGGGTCGGAGCTGGGCGCACCCAGCCCGGTAGGCAGAGGTCGCTTCTTCTTGCTCTCCAAGGCCGTCAGGCAGGCGTTCGTCGCGATCCGGTAGAGCCACGTGCGCATCGAGGAGCGGCCTTCGAACTTGTCATACGACTTCCAGGCGCGCAGGTAGGTCTCCTGCACCAGGTCCTCCGCGTCGTGCACCGAGCCGAGCATCCGGTAGCAGTGGGCGAGAAGCTCGCCGCGGTACATGTCACTGAGTCCGGGAAAGTCGTCGCGAACCTGCTCGTCAACCGTGTCCTGCGCCATCGACATGACCTTTCGTCTCCGTTCTCTTCAGGACTCTAGTGACTGGGACACACCTGGGGACACACCTGGGTACCCCTCGCGAGTACATCCGGTTGGAACTCATCGCGAGCGGGTTGGGGCTTCTCCACGGGGTCGGACCCACAGTGGCTACCCTCGTCCGGGTGGCGGTGCAACGACTCCTGATCCTTGCGGACACCCACGTCCCCACGCGCGCTCACGGTCTGCCCGAGCAGGTGTGGCACGCGGTCGCCGAAGCCGACGTGGTGATCCACGCCGGTGACTGGGTCGACGTTGCCACGTTGGACGCGCTCGAGTTCCGGGCGCGGCGTCTGGTCGGGGTCTACGGCAACAACGACGGTCCGCAGCTACGCCGCCGTCTTGAGGAGACGGCTCGGGTCACCCTCGGCGGGGTCCGGTTCGCGGTCGTCCACGAGACCGGTCCTTCGGCCGGGCGGGAGCGGCGCTGCGCGCAGCGGTTCGGAGACGTCGACGTGCTGGTCTTCGGGCACAGCCACATCCCGTGGGACAGCACCGGGAAGACGGGTCCGCGGCTGCTCAACCCGGGGTCGCCGACCGACCGGCGTCGCCAGCCCCACTGCACCTATCTCACCGCGGTCGCCGGGGACGGAGTGCTGTCCGAGGTGGTGCTCCACCGTCTGCCGCCGCGGCGTACGAACCGGTCCCGCGGACAACCAGAGCTGCGGCCCGGCTGATGGACCTGGTCACCGTGGCGGAGGAGCTGTACGCGCTGACACCGGAGGCGTTCACGAAGGCACGCAACGAGCGCGCGAAGCAGGCGAAGCCCGAGGACAGCTCGATGGCCGTCGCCATCGGGAAGCTGCCGAAGCCCTCGACCGCAGCCTGGGCGGTGAACATGCTGACGCGGCATCGGGCCGAGGAGCTCACCCAGGTCCTCGACCTCGGTTTGGCACTGCGAAAGGCGCAGGACAGTCTCGACGGGGCCGAGCTGCGCGAGCTGACAAAGCAGCGTCGGCAGCTGACGTCGGCGGTGACCAGCCAGGCGCGCAGTATGGCGGGTGAGCTGGGCGTGCGAGTCAGTGACTCCGTTGCCACGCAGGTCGAGGAGACGCTGCGTGCGGCCATGACCGACGAACTGGCCGCACGAGCGGTCCGGACGGGGCAGCTGGTCGGGGCGTTGACCAGCACCGGCCTGGGCGACGTGGACGTCTCCACCGCCGTGGCGGTGCCCGAGGCGCTCGGGATGTCAGCACGCCCCGTGGCGAAGAGGATGCCCCAGCTGAGCGTGGTGCCGGATGCCCGGGACAGGGTCGAGGCCTTAGAAGCCACGGCCGAGGCCGCCGAGAAGAAGCTGGTCAAGGCACGAAAGCGCGTCGCCAAGCTCGAGGCGCGCAACCTCCAGGTGCAAGGGGAGCTGGAGGAGGTACGGCGACGCGCCAGCGAGCTCGAGCACGCGCTGGAGAACGTGGACGACGAGCTGACCACGGCGGAGCGGAAGCAGGAACGAGCGGAGAGAAGGTACGCCGCTGCTCACTCCGACCTCGAGTCAACGCGTGAGCAGCTCGGCGACCGGTGAACGTGTCAGAGCGCCCAGCCCTTTGAGCGCTCGACGGCATCGCGCCACTTCCGGTGTGCTGCGTCGGCGGCGGTGCGGTCCGGTGCTGGCTCGAAGCAACGGTCCAGGGTCCAGGTGTCACGCAGCGCGTCGGTCGACTCCCAGACGCCGGTCCCGAGCCCTGCGACGAAGGCGGCACCGAGGGCAGTGGTCTCCACGATGGTCGGTCGCTCCACCGGGACGCCGAGAGAGTCGGCCTGGATCTGGCAGAGGAGGTTATTGGCCGATGCGCCGCCGTCCACGGCGAGCGAGGTGAGGCCGGGCATCGTGTCGGCCACGTCCCGGACCTCGAAGGCGATCGCCTCCAGCGTGGCCCGGACGATGTGCGCACGCGTCGTACCCCGGGTGATCCCGATGATCAGGCCCCGGGCGTGCGGGTCCCAGTCCGGAGCGCCGAGCCCGGTCAGCGCCGGCACGAACACGACGTCCCCGGAGTGGTCGACGGTGGCCGCGATCGCCTCGGTCTCCGCGGCCGATCCGACGATCTGCAGGCCGTCGCGCAGCCATTGCACCGCAGCGCCGGTCACGAAGATGGCGCCTTCGAGGGCGTAGGTCAGCTCTCCCTCGGGTGACTTCCACGCAGCCGTCGAGAGCATACCGGCGTCCGAGCGGACGATGTCGCTGCCGGTGTTGGTGAGAATGAACGATCCGGTCCCGTAGGTGCACTTGGAGTTCCCGACGTCGAAGCATGTCTGGCCGAACAGCGCGGCGTTCTGGTCTCCGAGAATGCCGGCGATCGGCAGCTCGAGACCGCAGAAGGATCCCGGGTCCGTGGTCGCTATCTCCCCCCATGAGGGCACTATCTCGGGCAGCGAGTCGCGGGGGACACCGAACAGGGAGCACAGCTCCTGGCTCCAGTGCCCGGACTCGAGATCGAGGAGCAGGGTGCGGGAGGCGTTGGAGACGTCGGTCACGTGCCAGGTGCCGCGGGTCATCCGCGCGATCAGGTAGGACTCGACCGTGCCCACCGCATAGCGTCCGGACTCTACGAGCGCCCAGGTGTTCGGGTCGTTCTCGGCCAGCCAGATCAGCTTGCTGCCGGAGAAGTACGGGTCGAGCCGCAACCCGGTGAGCTCGGTGACCCGGTCCTCGTGCCCGGCCTCGCGGAGGCGGTTGCAGATCTCGGCTGTACGACGGTCCTGCCACACGATCGCGCGACGGGGGGCACCAAGGGTCTCACGGTCCCAGAGCAGGACAGTCTCCCGCTGATTGGTGATGCCGATCGCCTCGAGGACGGCCCGGTCGCAGCCCCCGAGCGCCGTCCGGGTCGCCTCGAGGGTCGCCTGCCAGATCTCCTCGGGTGAGTGCTCGACCCAGCCAGGCCGGGGAAAGTGCTGCGCGAACTCCTGGTAACCCCGAGAGGCGATGCTGCCCTCCGGGGTGACCACGACCGCCGTGACGCCCGTCGTACCGGCGTCGATGGCCAACACACTCATGATCGGTCACCTCAATCGATGCTGAACAACGAAGTGCATCCTTGCATCCACAGAGCTCAATTTCTGCCTTCCAGCGGCTCCGTTCGCGCCCGAAGGGTCCTCAGGATGTGCTCATCCACCCAAGCGACGCCGCCGGGCTGGTCGTTCCCGACGCGCATCTCGAAGTTCTCCGTGCCCACCCAGGCCATGAAGTCGCGATGGCCCAGCTTGCGGGCGCGGTCGTCGACCTCTGTGAGCAGCTCCGCGGTGACAGGAACCTTCTCCTCCTCGGCGGAAGCGGTCAGGTAGAGGTCGTTGAGGTCGAGAAGTCGTTCGAGCTCGGCGCACGGTCGCTCGTGGTCGTCGACGCGCAGGTCGACCGCGACGTCGTCCCGGCCGCCGTACCCCGCCTCCTCGCGGACAACGAGGAGAGCGGCCGACTGCCGACCCCGACTGTCCCCTCCAGCCTCGTCCCCGGCCTGGAGGGCGAGGAGGAGCCGCCGGGACAGGTCGGGCTCGTGGGAGGTCGCGTCCCAGGAGCGCTTCATCTCCTGCACCACCTCCGGGCCGGTGAGGATGTTGCCCTGGATCGCCACGTTCTCATCCGTCACGCCGCCGGCCCAGTCGAAGCACTCCTCGCCGGTGTGCGTGACGGCCGCACCGTCGACGTCGACGATGCCGACCTGCCGGTGCGCGCGGCCCTCGTCCTCCTCGAGCAGGCGGGCGAGTGCCACTTCGGCCGTCGCGCCCTCGTCGATATGCGCGAGAGCGAGCCCCTTGTAGGCGACGTTCGCGTCCGCCTGGGTGGCGATGGCGCCGATTCCCGCGACGGCGGCCGGCACGGCGGAGCCGACGGCGAGGAACTTCGAGGCCACCGCGACGCCCCAGGTCCTGCCGTCGAGGGAGCGGGCAACGATCGAGAAGGTCATGGACATAACCTAGTCATCTCCAGAGTGAAGGAGTGTGGCCTGCATGCGCGTCGGAGTGCTGACTGGTGGCGGTGACTGTCCCGGGCTGAACGCGGTCATTCGTGCTGTCGTCCGCAAGGGAGTCAAGGAGTACGGCTACGAGTTCGTGGGCTTCCGCGACGGCTGGCGTGGTCCCCTGGAAGGGGAGACCGTCCCGCTCGGCGTCGACCAGGTGCGCGGCATCCTCCCGCGAGGCGGCACCATCTTGAAGTCCTCACGCACCAACCCGTTCAAGATCGAGGGTGGCGTGGAGCGGATCACCGCGAACCTGGAGGCGGAGGGCGTCGACGCGCTGGTCGCGATAGGGGGCGAGGACACACTCGGTGTCGCCACCAAGCTCGCCGACCTCGGTGTCAACGTCGTGGGTGTGCCCAAGACGATCGACAACGACCTGTCCGGTACCGACTTCACCTTCGGTTTCGACACGGCCGTCAACATCGCCATGGAGGCGATCGACCGACTGCACACGACCGCGGAGTCACACCACCGGGCTCTCGTGGTCGAGGTGATGGGAAGGCACGCGGGCTGGATCGCCCTGCACGCCGGGATTGCAGGGGGGGCCAACGTCGTACTCATTCCCGAGAAGCCGTTCGACATCGACGAGGTGTGCCGGCACGTCGAGTCCCGGTTCCGCACGAACTTCTCGCCGATCATCGTCGTCTCCGAAGGCGCCGTTCCCGCTGCGGGAGGCGACATGAGCCTGGTCAGCGGGGAGAAGGACGCCTTCGGCCACGTCCGCCTCGGGGGCATCGGCGACCGGATCGCCAAGGAGATCGAGGACCGCACCGGTAAAGAGGCGCGGGCCGTGGTGCTCGGGCACGTGCAGCGCGGGGGAACACCCACCGCGTTCGACCGCTGGTTGGCCACCCGGTTCGGTCTGCAGGCCATCGCCGCCGTGCACGACGGCGACTACGGAACGATGGTGGCGCTGCGGGGAACCGACATCGTCCGGGTGCCGCTGATCGAAGGCACCGGCACGCTGAAGACTGTGCAGCCCGAGCAGTACGCCGAGGCCGAGGTCTTCTTCGGCTGACGACGCCTAGGGTGAGGTCATGTCGATCGCGAGTACGACCGACGGGCTGGGCGCGCTCGTGCTGCCGCCGGCGCAGGCCGAGGTTGCGGACCGGGTCATCTGCGCCATGGCGGGGCCTCAGGCACGACTACGGAACGACCAGAGGACCGCGGTCGCTGCGCTCTGCCAGGACCTGACCGGCCGGGAAGGCGAGGACGGGCCCCGGGTGCTGGTGGTGCAGGCCACCGGCTGGGGTAAGTCAGCGGTCTACTGGGCAGCCACCGCGGTCCGCCGTTCGGAACGGCTCGGCCCGACGCTCGTCGTCTCACCCCTGCTCTCCCTGATGCGAGACCAGGTCACCGCCGCTGCTCGCGCGGGCCTGCGGGCCGCGACGCTGAACTCCTCGAACATCGAGGCGTGGTCCACGGTCGAGGCTTCCCTGTTAGCCGGGGAGGTCGACGTGCTCCTCGTCTCTCCCGAGCGTCTGGCGAACCCCGGCTTCGGCACGCGGGTGCTGGACTCCGTGGCGGGACGGCTCGGGCTCCTGGTGATCGACGAGGCGCACGCCGTGTCGGACTGGGGCCACGACTTCCGACCGGACTACCGCCGGGTCTCCGACGTGCTCCGGCGGCTCAACCCGGCCACGCCCGTGCTCGCCACGACGGCGACAGCCAACGCGCGGGTCACCGACGATGTGGCCGCCCAGCTCGGCAGCTCGACGCTCGTGCTGCGCGGAGCCCTGGCCCGCGCCAGCCTGCAGCTGTCGGTGGTGGACCGGCTCTCACCCTTGGAGAGGTACGCCTGGGTCGTCGACGAGCTGCCGCGGTTGGCCGGGTCGGGCATCGTCTATGCGCTCACTGTCGCTGATGCGGAGCGGCTCACCGCGGCGATCCGGGAGGTGCACGGCGACTCGGTGCCGGTGGCCTCCTATACCGGCCAGCTCGAGGCGGCTATGCGTGAGCGGCTCGAGGACGCGCTGCGTGAGAACCAGCTCAAGGCACTGGTTGCGACCTCGGCGCTGGGCATGGGCTACGACAAGCCGGACCTCGGGTTCGTGATCCACGTCGGCTCGCCGCCCTCACCGGTCACCTACTACCAGCAGGTCGGGCGCGCGGGCCGGGCGATCTCCCATGCGCATGCGGTGCTGCTGCCCTCGGACGCCGACGCACGGATCTGGGACTACTTCGCGACGGCGACGATTCCGGTCCCGGAGCAGGTGGAACGGGTGCTTACGGTGCTCTCGACGACGAAAGCATCCGGTGTGGCGGCCGTGGAGGCCGAGTCCGGTGTACGCCGCGGACGGGTCGAGCTGCTGCTCAAACAGCTTGCGGTGAGCGGTGTCGTGGAGCGGGTCGAGCGCGGATGGGTCCGAACCGGGACGCCCTGGTCCTTCGACTCCGACCACTACGACGGCGTGATCGCGGTCCGCCGTCGAGAGGCCGACATCATGCGGGCGTACACGCGCGGCGAGCGGTGCCTCATGCAGCTGCTGCAGGAGTCGCTCGACGACCCCTCGGCCGAACCCTGCGGCCGGTGCTCGGTGTGCCGAGGCGGCCTGCCCGAGGATATCTCCGCGGCACCCTCACCTCCCACGGTCGAGGCGGTCACCACCGCGCTGCGGGGCCAGGTGCACCTGCTCGAACCTCGCAAGATGTGGCCCGGTGGCGCGTTCGGCTCCCGTGGCAGGATCCCGGCCGCGGAGATGGCCGAGATCGGCCGGAGCCTGATCTTCGCCGACGCCCCCGAGTGGCGCGAGACGGTCGCGAAGGTCTTCGCCCGCGACGCGCCGGCACCCGACGAGGTCACGCAGGCATGTGTGCGGCTGCTGTCCGCATGGCGTCAGGTATGGACGGCCCGCCCCGAGGTGGTGATCGACCTGCCCGCATCCGGCTTCGCGACTTTCACCGCCGGCGTGGCCGACCACCTGGCGTCGGTTGGCCGCCTGGACCGCGCCTCGATCATGGTGGGCCGCCCGTTCGCAGATGCGCGTGAGCTCAGCTCAGCCGGTGAGGCGGCGCACTGGCGGGACTGTCTCGATGTCGCCCCGGTGGCACCTGCTGCCGAGGGACGGACGGTGCTGCTCGTCGTGGACGCGTCCTCGTCGCTGTGGCCGGTCACGGTGGCGACGGCCGCGTTGCGGCGTGCGGGCGCGTCCGCCGTACTCCCGTTGCTGGTCCATCGACGCCCGTGATCGCCTCAGTCGGTCTAGGCCACCCCGCCGGGATTGTCGCACTCGTTGGCAGCCGGCAGGCTCCGCAGGTAAAGCCTTGCCGCGGCACGGCATGCGCCGGCACCTGTCCGGGTAGACGCTCAGAATGGCCCCTCAGGTGCGTCGCGTCGGAGTCTCGCTGCGGCAGATGGCTTTTCCCCTGGTCGTTTTCGTGGTGTGCCTGGAGATGTTCCAGATCCTGCTGATGCCCTGGTTCTAGCGAACCGGCAGTGCGGCACGGTCCTGATTCGCCACGGCGTGTCGGCTTGCGGTGCTTGCAGGTGCGCTGCGTTTGCCCGAGAGTGAAGCAGAGCGCACGGACAGGGGTCCATCATGAGCACGAACGTCAATGCCGAGCAGCATGTGGATGAGCAGCCTGAGCTCAAGCGAGTGCTCGGGCCGAAGTTGTTGCTCCTCTTCATTCTCGGCGACATCTTGGGGTCCGGCGTCTACGCCATCACCGGCGACGTCGCGGCCGAGGTCGGCGGCGCCGCATGGGCGCCTTTCCTGGTTGCATTCGCGGTGGCTACCCTGACTGCCTTCTCCTACCTCGAGCTGGTCACGAAGTATCCGCAGGCCGCGGGGGCGGCGCTCTACACGCACAAGGCCTTCGGCATCCACTTCGTGACGTTCCTGGTGGCCTTCGCGGTGATCTCCTCAGGCGTCACCAGTGCCTCCACATCCTCCAGTGTGCTGGCGGAGAACCTCGTGGCGGGTCTGGACGGGGTGAATCTAGGGATCGGCGGCAGCGACGGCCTGATCACGATCATCGCGCTCGTCTTCATGGTGATGCTGGCTCTGATCAACCTGCGTGGCGTGGGTGAGAGCGTCAAGTTCAACGTGGTGCTCACCATCATCGAGGTGCTCGCCCTCCTGATCGTGATCGGCATCGGATTCTGGGCGATGGGCCAGGGCAACGCCGATCTCGGCCGGGCCATGGTCTTCGAGACCTCCGGCGACCGGAGCCTGTTCGTCGCAGTCACCGCGGGAACCTCGCTGGCCTTCTTCGCGATGGTCGGCTTCGAGGACTCGGTCAACATGGTCGAGGAGACCCACGACCCGGTGCGAATCTTCCCCAAGGTGATGTTCACCGGTCTGGGCCTGGCTGCCTTCGTCTATGTCCTCGTCTCGATCGCGGCCGTGGCAGTGATCCCGGTCGGTGACCTGGCGAAGTCAGACACAGCACTGCTGGACGTCGTGGAGGTGGGTGCACCGGGGTTCCCGATCGACAAGATCTTCCCCTTCATGACGGTCTTCGCAGTCGCCAACACCGCCTTGATCAACATGCTGATGGCCAGCCGTCTGCTCTACGGCCTCGGCCGGCAGGACGTGCTGCCTCACAGCCTCGGCAAGGTGCTGACGGAGCGGCGCACGCCGTGGATGGCGATCGTGTTCTCCACCCTGCTGGCGTTGGCGCTGATCGTGGTGGTCAGCCAGGTGCTCGGTGAGGACACTGTGGAGGCCCTGTCGGGTACCACGGCCCTCCTCCTGCTGGGGGTGTTCACGATCGTGAACGTGGCGGTGCTCGTGCTGCGTCGCGACCACGTCGAGCGCCAGCACTTCACCGCACCCTCCGTGCTGCCCGTGCTGGGCGCCCTCGCATGCGCATTCCTGCTGGGGCCTTGGACTGACCGGGACACCATCCAGTACCAGATCGCCGCCGGAATGCTGGTTCTCGGCGTCATCCTCTGGGCGCTGACCTGGATGACCAACCGCGGAGTCCGTGCGAAGAAGACAGGCTTCCGCAACCCCGATGACCTGAACGGCTGAACCTCCGGCGGCAACCCAGGAGCGTCGCTCCGCGCAACGTCTCCATTGCCGGTCGGTGCACGCCCGCCGCCAGGACGCGTCGTAGGCTGGGAGCGTGACTATCCCGGATCTGGCGAGCCTGCATGCCATGGGCGCTGCCCAGCAGCCGCAGTGGCCCGACGCGTCGGCCCTAGATGCGGCGGTCACGAAGCTTCGCGGCGTGCCCCCGCTCGTGTTCGCCGGAGAGTGCGACGACCTGTTGGCCAAGCTGGCTGCGGTCTCGCGTGGAGAGGCGTTCCTCCTGCAGGGCGGCGACTGCGCGGAGACGTTCGACGGGGTCACTGCGGACAACGTGCGCAACAAGCTTCGCGTGCTGCTGCAGATGGCCGTGGTGCTGACCTACGCCGCCTCGGTTCCGGTCGTGAAGCTGGGGCGGCTGGCCGGTCAGTACGCCAAGCCTCGCTCGTCGGACACGGAGACCCGCAACGGTCTCAGTCTGCCGGCCTACCGCGGAGACGCCGTCAACGGCTTCGAGTTCAGCGCCGAGACCCGGCTGCCCGACCCGCGACGGCTCGTGGAGGCCTACCACTCCTCGGCCTCGACGCTGAACCTCGTGCGCGCGTTCGTCACCGGCGGGTACGCCGACCTCCGCCAGGTGCACACATGGAACACCGACTTCGTGCGGTCCTCGCCGGTGGGGCGACGCTATGAACAGCTCGCCCGGGAGATCGACCGCGCGATCACCTTCATGAGGGCCATCGGGGCCGACCCCGACGAGTTCCACCGCGTCGACTTCCACTCAAGCCACGAGGCGCTGGTCCTCGAGTACGAGCACGCGCTGACTCGCATCGACTCCCGGACCCAGCAGCCCTATGACGTGTCCGCGCACTTCGTCTGGATCGGGGAGCGGACACGCCAGCTGGACGGCGCTCACGTGGAGCTGCTCTCGCACATCCGCAACCCGATCGGGGTGAAGCTCGGTCCGAGGACGTCACCCGACGACGCCATCGCGCTGGCCGAGAGGCTGGACCCGGAGCGTGAGCCGGGCCGGTTGACCTTCATCACCCGGATGGGTGCCGCCAAGGTCAACGACCTGTTGCCCAACCTCGTGGAGAAGGTCACCGCAGCCGGCGTCCAGGCGGCATGGGTCTGCGACCCGATGCACGGCAACACTTTCGAGGCGACCTCGGGCTACAAGACCAGGCGGTTCGACGACGTGATCGCCGAGGTGCAGGGTTTCTTCGACGTGCACCGCTCGCTGGGCACGTGGCCAGGCGGTGTTCACGTCGAGCTCACCGGTGACGACGTCACGGAATGTGTGGGCGGTGGCGAGGCACTGGCCGAGATCGATCTGGGGAACCGCTATGAGTCGGCATGTGATCCGCGCCTGAACCGGGTCCAGTCCTTGGAGCTGGCGTTCCTGGTCGCCGAGATGCTGCGCAGTGCCCAGGCTTCGGACCCCCTGTCTCCGTTCGAAGTCCCGGTGTCCGGCCGGTGATCGACCTGCGGAGCGACACGCTCACCAAGCCCACTCCGGGGATGCGTGCGGCGATGGCCGCTGCCGAGGTGGGCGACGACGTGTACGGCGAGGACCCGACCGCCCGCCTGCTGGAGGACCGGGTCGCGCAGCTGTTCGGCAAGGAAGCGGCGTTGTTCACCCCCACCGGGTCGATGGCCAACGTGCTCGCGGTGCGCTGCCTGGTGGGCGTGGGTGAGGAGGTGCTGTGTGAGTCCTCGGCGCACATCGCGCGGGCGGAGCTAGGTGCGCACGCCGCCTACACCGGGCTGACCATGCGCACCTGGACTGCGAGCAGAGGAGCGGTGGACCTACCTGCCATCGAGTCGATGTTCGCACCGGACCTCGGTCCGTTCTTCGTGGCCACCAAGGCGATCGCGGTGGAGAACACGCACAACTTCGGCGGCGGAGCGGTTGTCCCGCTCGACGACCTGCTCGCCCTGCGTTCGTTTGCCGACGCGGCCGGCGTCGCGATCCACATGGACGGGGCCCGGATCTGGAACGCCTCCGTCGCCACCGGGGTGTCCCTCGCGGAGTACGGCGCCGTGGCCGACGTGCTCGCGGTGTGTCTCAGCAAGGGGCTCGGAGCGCCTATCGGCTCGTTGGTGGTCGGTTCGCGGGCGGCGATCGAGGAGTCGCGCGTGTGGCGCAAGCGCATGGGCGGCGGCATGCGCCAGGTGGGCATCCTCGCAGCAGCAGGGCTGTATGCACTCGAGCATCACCTCGAACGGCTCGCCGAGGACCACATGCACGCCCGTCTGCTCGCCGATGCCTGCGACCTGGACCCGGTGGGCGTCGAGACGAACATCGTGGCGGTTGACGTACCCGATGCCCCTGCGGTCGTAAGGCAGGCACGGGAGCACGGCGTGCTGGTCTCGGCAGTCGGTCCGAGGACCGCCCGGTTCGTCACCCATCTCGACGTCTCTCACGACGACGCCGACGCCGCGGCCTCGGTGCTCGCGAAGGTGCTCGCGGGCGTGCGCTAGCCGTTTCGCGCGGCGGAGTGCCGGGTACCCCGCGGCCATGATGGACCGGAAGATGTTGTCGGTGTACCTCAACAACCACCTCGCCGCCGCCACCGGAGGGGTCGAGCTGTCCCGCCGTGTCGCCAAGCAGCACGGGGGGACCGACCGGGGTGCCGAGCTGGCTCGGCTGGCCGAGGAGATGGTGCAGGACCGGAACGCCTTGCGCGACCTCATGCGCCGGCTGGGGGCGGAGGAGAACAAGGCGATGGCTGCGCTGGGATGGGCCGGAGAGAAGCTCGGGAGGCTCAAGCCGAACGGTGAGCTCGTTCGTCGCTCGCCGGTCTCCGACATCATCGAGCTCGAGGGCCTGCGCGCAGGCACCGCGGCCAAGCTCGCGGGCTGGCAGGTGCTGCGCGCGGTGGGGGTGCATGACACCCTTGCCCGGACCTATCGCTGAGGGCAGCCCCGCACAACTCGGCGTCACACCGCGATGTGCGGCACTTCGGTCTCGATCTTGCGGCGCGGCGTGATCTCGACGACCAGCATCGCGGTGAGCACGAGCAGGCCGCCGACCAGCATCCGCGCGGTCAGTTGCTCGCCGCCCAGAAGCACCGCAAAGAGAGCGGCGAACACCGGCTCCATACTCATGATGATCGCGGCCCGTGTCGGTGGTAGGTGAGCCTGTGCCCATGTCTGGCCCGCGAGAGCCAGTGCGCCGGCGAAGACGGCCATATAGATCACCGCCCACCAGTCCGGTGCGTTCGAAGGCAGCACGATGCCGTCCGGTGCTGTCACCGCGAAGCACAGTGCAGTGATCACCAGAAGCTGGACGATGGTCATGCCCATGGCCTCCCGGGCGTTCGTCCAGGCGCCGAGACCGACGATGTGCAACGCGTACAGGAAGGCGGCGACCAGCGTGATCGACTCGCCGTAACCCACGCTGAAGCCGTTCAGGGTAAGCACGCCCAGCCCCACGGTCGCCAGTGCCACGGCGCCCCACGTCACCGCGGTGATCCTGGTTCGCAGGATCAGCGCCGCCAGCACTGGCGTGCTGACCACGTACATCCCGGTGATGAACCCCGAGACGCTCGCCGGTGTGTGGGCGAGGCCCGCGGTCTGCAGGATCTGGGCCACTCCGTAGAGGAGTCCGAGTGCGACGGCGTGGTTGCGGGCCCCTGCCGAGAGCCTGCCCAGCGCGCGCGGCGCCAGGAGGAACAGTGCCACCGACGCGATCGCGAAGCGGACTGCCAGGAAGTCGAGCACCGGGACCCGGTCGAGGAGGTCCTTGATCAGGTAGAACGTCGAGCCCCAGCATGCCGTCATGGCAAGCAGGGCCACCGTGGCGAGAACGGTGGAGGGCGTCCTTGTCGGAGGCGAGACGGCACTCACCGTGCAGAGGCTAGTTCCCGGGCGGCCTCAGACCAGGAAGAGGGTGACCACGCTGCCCTTTGGAGCGGTGGAGCCTTCTGGCGGGTCGGTCTCCACGACGTACTCGAGACCGACGTAGAGCTGGCTCAGCTCGGTGCGCACCTGGAAGCCGGCGTCCTGCATCGCCTGGGTCGCTTCATCGACACCGACACCTGCGACCGACGGCACTTCCACCATCACCGGTCCCTCGGACACCGTCAGCTCCACGGTGTCGCCCCGGAACAGCCGTCCCGAGCTCGGCGACTGCGCGATCACGTCACCCTCGGCAATCTCGTCGTGGTTCTCGGTCACCACCTCCACCTTGAAGCCCCGGTCGGCCAGAGCGCTCTCCGCCCGGCTCGCACTCTCCCCGGTGAGGTCGGGCACCCGTAACGGTCTCGGCCCCGCGCTGAGCACGAGGTCGACCGGCGTGCCGGGCTTGCGCTCGGCGCCTGCCTCGGGCGTGGACGCGAGCACGACGTTCTCGGCCACCGACGGGTGGAAACGTTCGGTGACGTCCCCGACGTCGAGCCGGACGTCCTCGAGGGCAGCCTCGGCCTCGTCGCGCGGAAGCCCTCGCAGAACGGGTACGTCGTAGCGCTCGGGTCCCTTCGAGATGACTGCCGCCACTGTGCCGTCCTGGAGGATGTTCGACCCCGCCGCGGGATCGGTGCTGATCACCGCTCCGGCGGCGACGATCTCGGAGAAGTCTCGACCGCTCACCGTCCACGAGAGCCCGGCTGCCTCGACCTTCTCGCGTGCCTGGGATCGGCCGAGGTCGATGACACCCGGGGTGGAGGCGTAGCGACCCATCCCGAAGTACCAGCCTGCGACCCCGGCGACCGCGGCGAGCACAAGCACCAGCAGCAGCAGGATCGGACCCCTGCGGGAACGGCGTCGGACGGCGGGCCGAGGACGGTACTCACTCGCACCGCTCGGTCGGCCTCCCAGCCGAGCGCCGTGCCCGGGCGAGGGTCCGATGATGGTGGTCTGCTCGACCGCTTGGTGCGGCTCGAGAATCCGCGGTGTGTCCTCACTGAGATAGTCGATGTCGTCGTCGAGGCGCAACGAGCAGGCCGGGGTCAGGTCGGCGGTGAGGTCCGGGTCGTCGGTCACGCCGTGGTCCAGGGCAGCCTTGACACGGCGCACCTGATGCAGGAGCACCCCCGCGTCGGCCGGCCTCAGGTCACGCTCACGCGCCGTCGCACGGGCAACGAGCGCGTCGACGTACGCCGGGATGCCGGGCACTGCCCGGGACGGTGGCGGGACGTCCTCGTGGACATGTTTGTAGGCGACTTGGATCGGCGAGTCACCTTCGTGCGGCTTTCGGCCGGTCAGCATCTCATAGAGCAGCACGCCGGCGGCGTACACGTCAGAGCGGGCATCGGCCGAGCCGTCGATGACGAGCTCGGGGGAAAGGTAGGACACGGTGCCGATCAGCACCCCACGCGTGGCGGAGGGCTGGGTCTCGGTGCTCACTGCCCTTGCGAGGCCGAAGTCGGCCACCTTGATCCGGCCGTCGTCGGCGAGCAGAACGTTCTCCGGTTTCACATCGCGATGGATCATGCCGGCGTGGTGGGCCGCGGAGAGCGCGGACAAGATGGGATCCAGCAAGGCCAGGGCCTTGGCCGGTGCCATAGGCGACTCCGCGCGGATGAGGTCACGAAGGGTCTGCCCGGGGATGTACTCCATCGCCAGGAAGAGGGTTCCGCCGTCGTCACCCTGGTCGAAGACGCCGACCACGTTCGGGTGGGACAGTCGTGCCGCGGAGCGTGCCTCACGCACGAACCGAGTCGCGAAGTCGTCGTCGTCGCCCAGACCGGCGTGCATCACCTTCAGGGCGCACAGCCGGTCGAGCCGGATGTCGGTGGCCTCGTAGACGCACGCCATGCCACCGCGGGCGATGCGGGGACCGACGCGGTATCTGCCGTCGAGCAGGCGGCCGATCACCGGGTCTGCGACGGTCCTGTCCACGACCCTGTCCACGACGCTGTCCTCCCGGCCGGCCAGGCGAGGGGAAGGACCCTGGCTCGGACTCGCATTTTACGCCCCGGCAGGAGGCGAAAGCGGGGCACCGAGCCGCGCGGCGTGGCGACCGGTCCGGCCGGTCCGGCTCAGTCCGGCCGGACTCGGCCGGATCCGTTTCGGCGCGGCCTGTCTCGCTCCGCCCCGGCGACGGTCAACCGGTCCACGAAGTGCGGGCTTGGCGCTCGACACTCCTCGCCGGCACAGTCGCGAAGCCGTGCCAGCAGGGCGGCCATCTTCTCCACGATCGGCTCAGCCCTTCGATCTTCGACGATGCTGTCGAGCTGCCCTGGATCGGACCGCTGGTCGTAGAGCTCACGCTCCCCGGTCGCGTGCTCGACGTAGAGGTAGCGGCGGGTGCGCGCCCCCTGGGTGAAGCGGACCGCGTCCGCCCCGGGCGGCAAGGTGCCCGTTCGCGTGACCTTCTTGAGCTTCCGGGGTCCGGTCTCGGTCAGGATCACGCGGTCCCAACCCGAGTCGTGGGTCAGGTCGCTCGGTCGAGCAGGGTCCAGGAAGCTCTGCCCGTCGTGGGCGGGGTCCGGCTGGGCGCCGGAGAGCTCGAGGAACGTCGGTGCGAAGTCGATGGACAGCACGGGGTCGTTGCGGACCTCCCCAGCAGGAATGCCGGGACCGCGGACGAGCAGGGGCACTCGCAGCGCGGGTTCGTAGGGCAACAGCTTTCCCTGTCGGATCCGGTGCTCACCGAGGAAGTAGCCGTTGTCGGCGGTGAACATCAGAACTGTGTCGTCCAGCTCACCAGTACGGTCGAGGGCGTCGACCGTGAGCTCGACCTCCCGGTCCAGCACTTCCAACGACTCAGCACGCTGGCGGACCACCTCGGCCAAGGAGGCGAGTTCGTCCCGTGCGATCTGCGGAAGATTGCGGAGATAGAAGGGCTTGTCGCTGACGTCGTCCTCGCCATCTTGGCCTGGTGCGCGGGTGATCGTCTCGTCGAACATGCCGCGAACGTCGGCAGGCACCGCGGGCGTCGGAAACCGGCTGTACGCGCCGTCCGTGCGTTCGACCGGAAGCGGGTCGTCCTTCTCCGGAGGCTTCCCGATGTGCGGTGCTATGTAGGACGCCCACAGGAAGAACGGACGCGGGGACCGGGCCTGCGCACTGAGAATGTCCTCAGTCTCGGCGCCGAGCATCCTGGTCTGGTACCAGCCCGGGTTGGCGCGCAGCGTGCCGTTGATGTTGAGGGTCGTCTGGAAGTACTGGTAGGTGCGGCGCGCTGAGCCCCGCCAGTCGGTCCAGCCCGGGGGTACATAGGTCTCGGACGGCGACCCGTCCGGAAGCGGAGAGAGACCGTAGCCGTTCAGGTACTTGCCCAGGAACACGGTGTCGTAGCCGACGGCACTCAGGGCGACGGGCATGGTGTCGGAGTCGTCGAGTCGATGAAACCCTCCGTAGGCACCCCGGTTCGACCACACACCGTGGTTGTGCGTGTACTTCCCGGTCACGAACGACGCGCGCGCCGGGCAGCACATCGGGTGCGGCGAGAACGAGTTGGCGAACCGGACCCCCTGGTCCCCGAGGAGTGCGCGGGTCCGGGGCATGAACCTCAAGTCGTCCTCGCGCATGTCGTCGGCCATGATGACGACGATGTTGGGCCGGGTCTGCTCGCCCAGAGCCGGACCGAGGGTCGCGCTACCGGTCACCGGCGGAGCTCTCGGCGTACGGCGCTGCTCGGGCTGGTGTGCGAACTGCCGGGCGGACTGCTGTGCGGACTGCCGGGCGGACTGCTGTGCGGGCTCGGCCGTGCTTGCCAGGAGGCCGATCACCACGAGCGCGGTCAGGGCGGCGAGAGCCCGGCTGCGCCGGTTCGGCATGAACCAACTCCTGGTGCGTTCGGGTCGGGACGTGCTCCCGGCGCGCCACTCGCTTGCGTGAGCATCTTCGCAAATCGCCGCCGGGTCCGCACACCCGGGACACTTGTCCGCCCAGCCCTCGGCGCGCTGCCCAGTGGGAATGGCAGCATTGGGTCATGGACACCCAGACGGAGCTGAACGAACTAGTCGGACGATGGCTCGACTGGAGCGAGGCCGGTGAGCTGCTGAACGTGAGCGTGAGCAAGGTGCGTCAGCTGATTCGTGAGCATCAGCTGGCTGCCGCCGTACCGGTCGAGCGTGCGGGGCAGAAGGTTCCTGCGGAGCTGATCCAGGACGGACAGGTAGTCAAGGGTGTGCCGGGGTTGCTGACCGTTCTGCACGACGCCGAGTACGACGACCGCGCGGCGATCACCTGGCTGTTCACATCCGACGACACCTTGCCCGGCCGGCCGATCGACGCGTTGCGCGGAAACCGCGGAGCGGAGGTCAAACGCCGGGCACAGGCTCTGGGATTCTGATCGCTGACGAGCGCGCCGGGCCGCGCTCTCGCATCTTCTGGCCGCAAGGGGGTACGCGCCACCTGACTGACCGGGAGATGCACGTTGAAACCAGTACCTGAAACCGAACAAGCACTGACCAGGCTGCTCAGCTATGGCGACGCTGGCGCGAGCGCCAACCTGCTCGCGATGGGGGAGCGTGCGAAGGAGATCGTGCCCGAGTGCGTGGGTTTGAGCCTCGCGGTGCTCGAGGGCGGGCTCACGTTCACCTTGGTGGCCACCGCCGAGGAAGCGGCGATCCTGGATGCGGTCCAGTATCTCGATGGCGGCCCGTGCGTCACAGCGGTTGACCGCCAGGAGCGGTACGACGTGAACCAGAGCGACCTGATGGACGAGAACCTATGGCAGATGTACGCCCAGGCCAGTGCCGCGGCAGGAGTCGCCAGCAGCCTTTCGTTACCCATCGTGAGACAGGGACGAACGGTCGGTGGCGTGAACCTGTACGCCTCGACCTCCGACGCCTTCCAGGGTCACCACGCAGAGCTGGCCAGTGCGCTGGGTGCCTCGGCCGAGGATGCGGTCATCAATGCGGACCTCGCGTTCAGCACTCGTCTGGAGGCCGCGAAGGCAACCTCGCGTCTCGCGGACCAGGGCGACATAGACATCGCGGCCGGGATCATCGCCGCAAGCCAGGAAGTAGACATCGCGACGGCGCAGACACGGCTCAGACAAGCCGCCGCTAGAGCCGGGATCACAGAAGCACAAGCCGCCCGAGCCTTGCGGCACATCCGCGCCGAGTAGCGCGCTCGTGTGGTGCCGCTCACGACGAGCGGGTGTGCCCGAGGTGATTTCTCCTGCTTACCGCGGTCGATACTGAGAACCTTCGAACACAAGGAGTCAGCATGGACGAGCAGTTCACGGCCAGCTTGAGAAAGAGCCCGGCGAAGGGCGGTTGGACCCACCTCATCTGGGAGCGCTCGGCAGAGTTCTTCGGCACCCGGGGCCTGGTGAAGATACGCGGAACCATCGACGGCCACCCCTTCCGCAGCTCGTTCATGGCGCTCGGTGACGGCACCCACAAGCTGCCGGTGAAGTCGCAGGTGCGCAAGGCGATCGGCAAGGAGGCGGGGAACTCCGTGGACGTGCGCCTGCTGGAGCGGATCGAGGACTGAGTGATCGTTCACGGACGAACCGGTCATCTAGAGTGACCTCGGACGTTCAGGCACTCCTCTATCCAAGGATCGACTGATGAGCGGTCTCGCAGCACTTCTCGCCGGTCACAACGAGCCGGACATCTACCTGTGGCACAGCGCCGCGCACGTCCCGGACGTCCAGCACGCGGTCGAGCGTGCGGGGTGGGGGTTCGTCCGCATCGACGGCTGGGCGGTGGAGGACAAGCAGTCCTTACTCGAGGCGACTGCCACGGCGTTCGACCTCGCCGAACCACTGCGCGACAGTTTCGACGCGCTCTCGGACGCGCTCGCCGACATAATCACTGACGACCGCGAGGGCGTGGTGCTGCTCTGGGATGGGTGGGGGCCGCTGGCACGAGCGGACATGCAGGCGTTCTCCATCGCACTCAGCGTCTTCGGTGGGCGCGTGAACGCCGAGCGTGGCGGACGGTTCGCAGTGGTTCTCCGTGGCGAGGGTCCCCCGATCGACGTACCCGAGCTGCTGGCCAAGCCGACCGCCAGGTGACGCTGGACCTGATGTGGAGCGTTCGACGTGGGCGGGTGATCAGACCACTCGTTGGGTTGCCGCAGTCGCGAGTGTGCGCAGGACGTCGCGCGCTGTCTCGGAAATAGGCGCCCGGGCGAGGGCGTCGAGGGAACGGCCGGTCAGCTCCTCGATCATCTTCTCGACCGTTGAGTGTGCTCCCGAGTCCAAGATCACCTGTTGCAGGACCTCGACCTGAGCGCTGCTCAGCGAGTCGCCGGTCGAACCACCCAGCGCGTCTTCGAGCACCTTGGCCTCCTGTGCGGGTGCGGCTCCCAGCGCGAGTGCCACGAGCACGGTGCGCTTACCTTCGCGCAGGTCGTCACCGGCCGGCTTCCCGGTGATCCCGGGGTTACCGAACACGCCGAGGAGGTCGTCGCGCAGCTGGAACGCCTCTCCGAGGGGCAGACCGACGTTCGAGAGCGCCGAGCGGACCTCGATGTCCCCGCCGGCCAAGGCGGCGCCGATGTGCAGGGGACGCTCGATGGAGTACTTCGCAGACTTGTAGCGCAGCACCCGCATGGCGGTCTTCACCTCGGAGTCCCCACGTGCCTGTGAGGAGACGTCGAGGAATTGCCCCGTGATCACCTCGCTCCGGGTGCTGTCGAAGACCGCCAGAGCCTCGCGTACGACGTCGTGGACGAACCCGCAGGTGCGTAAGAGCTCATCGGACCACGACAGGAGGAGGTCACCGAGCAGGATCGCGCCGGCGGCGCCGTACTGCTCCGGATCACCGATCCAGTCCTGCTCCCGGTGGAACGTCTCCAACGCCTTGTGCGTGGCCGGCCGCCCGCGGCGCACGTCGGAGGCGTCCATGTAGTCGTCGTGCACCAACGCACTCGCATGCAGCAGCTCCAGCGCGGCCGCGGCCCGCAACAGGCGGTCCTCGTCGTGCCCGATGTCGTGGATAGGCTCCTGCACTGCCCGAAACCCCCAGTAGCAGAAAGCTGCCCGGAAGCGCTTGCCGCCGGCGATCGAGCGCCGAGCTTCGGTCACGAGCCGGTCCGCATCATCTCCGAGCGGTTCCAAGCGCTTGGCCTGCTCATCGACGAATCCGTCGAGCGTCGCCTGGATCGCGGCGCGGAACGCGCCGTCGTCCCAGCTCGTCTGCAGGCCCGTCACGCCGAGAGTTTACGTGTCACCGGCACGGAGGTTGCGTCCACGGTGCAGGTTGTCGGAGTCGCGCCGGTGGCGTCGACCTATCCTTGAGGACATGGCCCTCGGACTCCCCTCGCAGATGCCCGGTGGCGCGGAGACCGTCCGTGACCTCATCGCGGCGGGGGAGCGGTCCTTCTCCTTCGAGTTCTTCCCACCCAAGGACGCGGCCGGTGAGCGGCAGCTCTGGAAGGCGCTTCGTGAGCTCGAGGGGTTGCGGCCCACGTTCGTGTCGGTCACCTACGGTGCGGGTGGCTCGACCCGCGACCGGACGGTCCGGGTCACCGAGCGCATCGCGCACGACACCTCGATGACCCCGCTCGCGCACCTGACCTGCGTTGGCCACTCCCGCGAGACCCTGCGTTCGGTGATCGGGTCCTATGCAGACGCCGGTGTGCGCAACGTGCTCGCTCTTCGGGGGGACCCAGCCGAGGGTCCCACTGCCCGTTTCGAGCCCCATGCGGATGGTCTGCGCTATGCCTCGGAGCTCGTCGAGCTGACCCGCTCGCTGGGCGACTTCTGCGTGGGGGTCGCGGCCTTCCCGGAGGGACATCCCTCCGCTTCATCCCTCGACGCCGACGCCCGGGTGCTTGCGGCGAAGGCACGTGCCGGGGCGGACTTCGCGATCACCCAGCTGTTCTTCCGGCCCGAGGACTACTTCCGGTTGGCCGACCGGGTCGAAGCACTGGGCGTGGACATCCCGATCATTCCCGGAATCATGCCGATCACCAACCTCGCGCAGATAACCCGGATGGCCGAGCTCTCGGGCACCGCCGTCCCTGACGAGGTCGTCGACCGGGTCTCGAAGTACGGCGAGGATACAGCCGGTGTGCGAGCCGAGGGAGTCCTCATCGCCACCGAGCTGTGCGAGGTGTTGCTTGCCAGTGGGGCGCCAGGTCTGCACTTCTACACGCTGAACAGGTCGAAGGCGACCCGCGAGATCTTCGCCGGTTTGCGCGCTCCGGTCGCCTGAGGTCATGCGCGCCGACCGCCTCCGCAACGTGTGCCGCGCCGAGGCTTACGAACGGGACCCCTGCCCCTGGAGGGCATGCGCCCGCACAGGGGGCAGCACCTTCCGTGGCGCACCACGAGCAAGGGGTCGCCGCGGGGGTCGTGCCCGTCCAGAACCACCTGGTTCGTGGCCATGCTGCGCAGTCGCTGGTCTTTGAACGCCTTGTTCGCCAGGCGCTGCAGGGTGTTGCGGGTCGCAAGCCGCTCTCGGCCGGACCCGACCGGTGGAGCCCTGCCGCACGTGCGCTTCCTGGTCTCCTTGCCCGCATGCTCGGGGAGTAGAGGTGCTCCAGGTAGTTGGGACGCAGCAGTGCCCACGAGGCCGCGAAACCCTGGACGGAGGACCAGCGACCGCCCAGACCGGACCCGAGGCCGTCCTCCACCGCCCGCCCTGGGTGGCGGCGCTGCCCGAGGGCATGGTCACGATCGTTCGGTCCTCAAACCGGTGCTGCCGCGTCGGCGTCAAAGCGGTAGCCGTTCTGATCGAGGAAGCCGAGCGTATGTCATGGGGCCAGAGCCTACGGACCGGGTAGGGCCCGGTCAGTCAGGACCGGTAGGCAGTCCACGCCTCGCGCATCCGCTCGCCCTGCCCGGCCGAGAACATGTTCATGCACGCGTCGTAGGTGTAGTCCATGAAGTTGCTGATCGGGTCCAAGCCGGGCTGGTCGCAGGTGTCGCGGCCCACGGGGCACTGGAAGGCGGGCGAGGCCTCGTAGGGAGTGTCCGCGACCAGGTCGCCCGGCGCGGCGCAGCCGTTCTGGAACGTGTGCGCCAGCGCGAGCCAGTGACCCACCTCATGAGTGGCGGTGTCCCCCTCGCCGTACACCTCGAACGCGCCACCGGGGAGGCTGCGGAAGTCGACGACCACGCCGTCGAGGTACCTCGGAAGCGGATTGCTCCCCACGAAGTCCATCGGGTAGTAGGCGAAGCCGAGCAGGAACTGCCCCAGTTTGGCCGAGTAGATGTTCAGCGTCTCCGGGCCGCCCTCCCGCAGCGCCTGCTTCATCTTGACCTCCTTGCCGCTGCCCCGGTAGAGCCGCGGCTCGGCGCCGTTCGCCGGGATCAGGTTGAACCACTGCGGCTGCGTGGTCCGGGTGATGTCGACGAGCTCGAAGCGGAAGCCGGCGTCGGGCCCTCCCCCGGGCCCGTCGGCGGCGCCGGAGTACCCCTCGTTGAGCACTGCGACCTGCTCCTCGACGCTGGCGCGCGAGACGTTGCCCTCGGCAAGCGTGGTGCCCTTGCGGATCACATGGAAGGCCACCGGGACGGTGACCGGTTCGCCTGCGGCGACCGCGGCCGCTGCGGCCACGCGGTTGTTGGCGACCCAGCGACTGAGCGGGTCACGGCGCAGCTCCATCGTGTCGTCACGAGGGATGAACTTGCCCGGCGCGTCGACGACTTCCCCGTAGTCGGCGCAGCTGCGCTCGTCCAGAGTCGGCACGGCCGAGGTCGAGCTCACAGGCAGCACGGTGGCTCCCATCGCCATGCTGACGACCGCGCCTGCCTGCGCCAAACGCACGAGACTGCCCATGATGCCGGCCCCTTGTTCTCGTTCCAGTGGTCTTTTAGGCGACACCGTACGTCACTGCGGCCTTGGCGAACAGAGGCCTTCTTCTTCGCCCGCCGTCAACGCGCGGCGGCGCACCGCAGACAGGTGCGTGCGATCGGACGTGCCTTGAGCCGGGCGGCGGCGATCGGCTCGGCACACGACTCGCACACGCCGTAGCGCCCTTCGGCGAGCCGGGTCTCGGCCGCCTCGAGCTCGCGAAGCCGGTTGTGTGCCTGGTCGAGAAGCGCGCTGACCTGGGAACGCTCGAAGGCGATGGTCGCACCCTCCGGGTCGTGCTCGTCGTCGGCGTTGGATTGCGCCGAAGCCGCCACCATGCCGGTGAAGTCGTCGTTCAGGTGGGCGAGTCGCGCGAGGGTTTCCCGGCGGTCCTCTCGCAGCCGCTCCGACCACTGCGCCGCTGCCGTACGGGGCCTCATCCGACCTCCAGCTCGGTGCCGCCGGTCATCGAGAGCAGCTCCTCGTAGGTCGTGTCGAACACCGCTGACGGGTGTCCGGCCGCGGCCCAGATCTGGTCATACCTGCGCAGCCAGGGGTCGAGGTACGTCGGCACGGGGAAGGGGTGGTCGATCGGTGACACCCCGCCGATCGCCTGTCCCGTGTGCCCGCGGACGAACTCGGGCGTGGCGCGACGCAGAGCGGTGACGCCCAGAGCGGTTGCCACCTTCTCGGTGTCCACCCGGTGGGCTCCGGAGGTCAGGATCAGCACGGGGGCACCGTCGGCGTTGAAGACCAGGCTGTTCGCGATCGCGCCGACCTCACATCCGAGCGCCTCGGCGGCCAGCGCTGCGGTGTGCACGGAGTCGGGGAGTACGACGACCCGGCCGAGGCCGCCGAGGCGTTCGAGTGCCGCGCGGAAGCTGGTGGTCGACGGGTGCTCCAAGATCATGGCCCGACTGTAGTGAAGCCATCACGATGAGCCGCAGGATGCGAGCAGCGGGTCGGCACGAGTGCGACGGACTCCTGACAACAACCGGTCGCCACGACCCGTTGTAGTGAGGCGAAGGCGGTAACGCTCGCGACACCCGGTCGTGGCGACCCGTTGTTGCGACCGTGTCGCCATCTCGACGCTGCCATCTGTCAGGCACCACGGGACGACCAGAGATGGCGAGGGGTTGACGCCTGGTCGGTAGAGCGGTGTACGTTTGCTTGTGTTCGAACAAATGTTCGAACGATCCTCTTGGGTGGGGGTGACTTCGACCCCCACTCCCACCTAAGAGTCCGCCACTCGATGATCGAGGTGGCTCTTGAGTCGGAGGTGTGTGGGATGCGGCGTTACGACGACCCCGTGGAAGTGCGCAAAGGACTGGTGGACGGGACCGAGGGTCCCGAGCAGTTCTTGTGGCGAGGACGGCTGTGGAAGGTGTGCGACGTGCTCGCGCACTGGGTGGAGACCGGTCCCTGGTGGCAGTCCTCGGGAGTGCATGCGGTGCTCGGCTGCGTAGGGGATGCAGGGGATGCAGCCCTCGACACAACCCAGGGCGCAGTCGCGATCCAGCAGGATCTCACCGCCGAGCGCGAGGTCTGGCGGGTGGAGGCGGCTCGCGGTCTCTCCGGCGCCGGCCGCGGTGTCTTCGATCTGGAGTTCGACTGGGCACAGGGCAGCTGGCAGCTTGTCCGGTGCGTGGACTAGGAAGTGGAGGCTTTGATGCATCCTCAGAGTTCTGAGCTGGCAGGCGCCTTCCCGTTCGACCTGCCTGCCGCGACCCACTCCTACCTCGAGCGAGCGGCCGACTCGCTGCGGGAAGCGATCACCAGCTCCGAGGTGACGTTGCGTTACACCCACGCCCATGTAGCAGCCCTACGCGCGACCGCTGCGCTGCTCGCCGCGCGGGCCACGCCCCTCACCGGGACGAAACGGGGTCGTTCACCGCAGAAGAACGCATGGGTGCTGCTCGCCGAGGTGGCCCCTGAGTTCAGCGAGTGGGCTGCCTTCTTCGCCGCCGGCGCCGGCAAGCGAGCAGCTGCCGAAGCCGGTTCTCGACGTGCGGTCACCGAGCGTGAGGCCGATGACCTCGTGCGCGACGCCGACCGGTTCCTCGCTCTGGTCGAGCACTCTCTCGGGCTGACCAAGCACGTCCCGTTCCAGGAGCACCTTCCCGGCCATGTCGCCTGACCCGTTCGTCCACCTGCACGTCGCTTCCGGTTACTCACTGCAGTACGGCGCCTCACATCCCCCCGTGCTCGTCGAGCGAGCCGTCGAGCACGAGATGGACACCCTTGCGCTCACTGACCGGGACGGTGTCTACGGTGCGGTGCGTTTCGCCAAGGCGTGCATCCAGGCGCGGGTCCGGCCGATCCTCGGGGTGGACCTCGCTGTCGCACCCACCGGGGCCCTTCCTTCATCCGCGCTCGACGACGCCAGGAGCCATCGTTCACGACACGAGGCGACTATCCCTCGGCCTGCGTCCCGCACACCTGTGAGAGGAGGTGCCTTCCGGGACCAGCGTCTACCTCGCGCCACTTTCCTGGCCGGTAGCAAGGAGGGGTGGGCGGCACTGTGCCGACTCGTCTCCGCAACCCACCTCGCCGGGGAGCGTGGAGCTCCGGTCACCTCGATCGACCTGGTCGCCGAGCACCTGTCCGGGTTACGGTCCGGCAAGGACGTGCTGGTGATGCTCGGCCCGGGCTCCGAGCTGGGCAGAGCGGTCTCGTTCCGGCGCGACGATCTGGCGCGGATGGCGTTGCGCCCGTGGCTCGACGTGCTCGGCCACGCCGACCTGCTGGTCGAGGTGGTCTCTCACCGACTTCCCGGATCAGGCCCGGGCTCCTCACCACATGCCGCCCGCATGGTGGGCATCTCCCACGCAGAGAACTTGGGCGTCGTGCTCACCAACGCCGTCCGATACGCCGACCGTAGCGACGCACCCACGGTCGACGTGCTCGACGCCGCCCGCCGGCTCGTCCCGCTCGACTCTGCCGACCTGAGCCACGTCGGCCCCACTGACTTCAGGGGCAACGCCGAGGGCTTCTTGAAGTCCGGCAAGCAGATGGTCGAGGTGGCCGAAGAAATCTGCCGGTACGCCGGCCTGGGCCAGCACAGTGGGCGGGATGCCAGGGAGCTGCTGGCGCGGACCCGGATGGTCGCTGATCGGTGCGCGGTCGACCCGCGTGAGGATCTCGGCCTCGGCGAGGTGCACTTCCCAGAGTTCGGCGCAGGATCCGGCGCAGGAGCCGGCGCAAGACCTGGCGCCGACGCCTCTGGGCAGCGCCGGAGCGCCGACGCGATGCTGCGTGCCCGGTGTGAGGCAGGGATCGGACACCGTTACGGCAGTGCACCCCGGCAGCGGATCTGGAAGCGGCTCGACGACGAGCTGCAGGTCATCGGCGGGCTCGGCTACGCGTCGTACTTCCTCACCGTCGGTGACGTCACCGACCTGATCAAGGACATGGGTGTGCGCTGCGCGGCGAGAGGGTCGGGCGCGGGGAGCCTGGTCAACTACCTGCTCGGCATCTCCGGGGTCGACCCGTTGCGGTACGGCCTGCTGATGGAGCGGTTCCTCTCACCGCTGCGCCAGGCACTGCCCGACATCGACGTGGACGTGGAGTCCGCGAGGCGGCTCGAGGTCTACGAGAAGATCCTGGACCGCTACGGCGGGGAGCGGTGTGTCTGTGTCTCGATGATGGACACCTACCGCGTGCGGCATGCGGTGCGTGACGTCGGGGCCGCGTTGGGGATGCCGGCCGGTGAGATCGATGCCATCGCCAAGGCGTTCCCGCACATCCGGGCCCGTGACGCCCGGTCGGCGATGCGTGAGCTGCCCGAGCTCCGGGCCTCGGGGTTCCTCCATGCACAGGGAGGAGCGTCCCTGGACCTCTTCCTCCGGCTGGTCGAGAAGCTCGACGGGCTTCCGCGCCACATCGCCGTGCATCCCTGTGGAGTGCTGCTCTCCGACGCCACCCTGCTCGACCGCACCCCGGTCGAGGCGAGCTACGCCGGCTTCCCGATGAGTCAGTTCGACAAGGACGACGTAGAGGACCTCGGCCTGCTCAAGCTCGATGTGCTCGGCATCCGGATGCAGTCGTCGATGGCGCACGCCCTGGACGAGATCGAACGTGTCGAGGGCCATGTCATCGACCTCGACGACGAGGCACACGTGCCGTTCGACGACCCGGCGACGTTCTCGATGATCTCCCAGGCGAAGACGCTCGGCTGCTTCCAGATCGAGTCACCGGGCCAACGCGAGCTGGTCGGAAAGTCGGGGATCGAGACGTTCGACGACATCGTCACCGACATCTCCCTGTTCCGCCCCGGCCCGGTTAAGAGCGACATGGTCACGCCCTATCTCAACGCCAAGCAGGGTTGGTCGGCGCCGAGGTACCTCCACGAGGACCTCCGACCGATTCTCGAGCAGACCGGCGGTGTCGTGGTCTTCCACGAGCAGGTGATCGAGATGATCTCGCTGTTCACCGGCTGCACCCTGGCAGAGGCCGACGAGGCCCGACGTGCGCTCGGCGACGTCGAGGGGATGGCCGAGACGAAGCTCTGGTTCTTTCCGCGTGCGATGGCGCACGGCTACACCCGCACGCTGGTCGAGGAGATCTGGAAGGTGCTGAAGGCGTTCGCCTCCTTCGGCTTCTGCAAGGCACATGCCGCTGCGTTCGCACTGCCGACCTACCAGTCGGCCTGGCTGAAGGCGCACTACCCGGCACACTTCCTCGCCGGCATCCTCACCCACGACCCGGGCATGTACCCCAAGCGGCTGATCCTCGACGATGCCCGCCAGTTCGGGATCGCGGTGCTCGGCCTCGACGTGAACGCCTCGGAGTTCGGGTACGTCGTGGAGAAGGTGGGCCTGTATGACGAGCCTCCGCCCGAGGTGATGGGGGAGTCACCCCGTTCCGCACCCGGTCCGGGGCTGCCCGACGGGCGTGCCTACGGCATCCGGCTCGCGCTGGCGGAGGTGAAGGGGATCTCCGATGCGGAGGTGTCCCGGATCGTCGCTGCCCGGCCATACCACTCACTCACCGACTTCTGGCATCGCGCCCGCGTCTCGCGCCCGATCGTGGAGCGGCTCGTGCTCGCGGGTGGTTTCGACCCGATCTACGGCATCGGGTCTCCCCTCGGGGTGCGCCGCAGGGGCAAGGTCACCCGGCGTGACCTGTTGCTCCAGGTGGCCGACCTGGACCGGCACGGCCGTGCGCTAGAGCGGGCAAGCAAAGGAAGGGGCCGTGGACTTTCCTCCCCGGCTGGCCGCGACCCTGCTTCGGCGCGTGCGGTCGCTGCGGCCGGCCGGAACAGCAGTGATCCGCTCGAGCGCGAGCAGAGTGACGCCACCGGTGCCCAAAGACCAGGTGCTCGGGAACCAGGTATATGGGAGCAGGCTTCTGCCCAGTCCAAGGCCACGAAACCGGTGGCGCCGGTCACCTCGGTGCAGCTCGCGTTCGACCTCGGGGACTCTCCTGTCGACGGGGAGGTCAGCGGCCTGCCTGAGATGAACGCCTCCGAACGGGTGCGGGCCGAGCTGGAGATCCTGGGGCTCGATGTCAGCAGACACGTCGTCGACTTCTACTCGGACTTCCTCGACGCACTGGGGGTGACCCGTTCCAGGGATCTCCTGCGACAGCGCAGTAGGTCCGAGCTCCTCATCGCCGGGGTGAAGGTGGCAACCCAGACACCACCCATCAGGTCGGGCAGGCGTGTGGTCTTCCTGACCCTCGACGACGCGACCGGGCCGGTGGACGCGACCTTCTTCGAGGACGCGCAGGGGCCGTACGCCGCAACGGTCTTCCACTCCTGGTTGCTGCTCGTGCGCGGTGAGCTCCGTCGTACCGGTCACCAAGGGGTCTCCTTGCGCGCAACCGGTTGCTGGGAGCTGCCTGTGCTTCACCAGATCTGGCAGCAAGGGGAGCCGGACGGCGGCATCAAGGCCGTGCGTGAGTTCATGGCGGAAATCCCGGTCGGGTTCGAGGTGGCCGCCGAGCATGCCGTGCAAGGTGCGGCAGAGAGCCGGTCCACCCGGCCGGTGATAGCAGGGTCGGACCTCTCCCGAGGCGACCCAGCAGACAGTTCGGGCAGGGGCGACGAAAGAGGTCCGGCCGCCGGTGGCATGGGACGACGCAGGGTGCTGGTGCATTCGAGCGGTTTCAAGATGTCGCCCTACTCCGACATCAAGCCTGCCGGAGAAGATGCCAAGGCCGTCCCGCGCAACCTGTGGCACCGCAGCTCCGGGAGTGCCGGATGAGTCACCGCAATGCCCCACTAGGGTTGGCGCCATGTCGCCGTCACAGAACAGCTCGCAGAGGCGGACTGCTGCGCGCACGGCAGTGGTCTGGGACGCGCTTCAAGACATCCTGGATGGGACCAGCGCATCGGTCGTCGACATCGGTGGCGGCACAGGTGGCTTCGCTGTTCGTGTCGCCGAGCTGGGCCACCGGGTCACCGTCGTCGATCCGAGCCCGGACGCCCTTGCCGCGCTGGCCAGACGCGCCGACGAGAGCGCAGTCGCCGACCTGGTCACCGGTCAGCAGGGGGACATGGCCAATCTTTGCGACCTGGTGGCAGAGGGTAGCTCCGACATCGTGCTCTGCCACGGCGTCCTCGAGATCGTGGATGACCCTGCGTCGGCACTCACCACTCTCCGCAAGGTCCTCCGCCCCGGCGGAACCCTCAGTCTGCTGGTCAGCCAGCGCCATGCCGCCGTTGTCGCCCGCGCCATGGCCGGCCACTTCGGTCAGGCCATGTCCCTGCTCGACGACTCTGCCTCGAGAGCGAAGGCTCGGCGGTTCACCGCTGAGGAGATCACCACGGTGCTCCAGGACACGGGCTTCGACCCCAAGGCGGTCCACGCAGTTCGGGTCTTCGCCGACCTCGTGCCGAGCTCGTTGGTCGACATCGAGCCAGGTTCGGCGGAGTCCTTGGTCGAGCTCGAGCGTGCGGTGGCCGACCGACCCGAGTATCTTCCCTTGGCCACCCAGCTGCACGTTCTCGCCACCCGGGCCTCCTAGCCGCACACATGGCCTCGTCACGGAGGTGACGTGATGAGGCACGGGGTCGAGGAGGTTTCGCGGGAGTGCCCGATCCTGCACGTGGACATGGACGCGTTCTACGCCTCGGTCGCGGTTCGGGACCGGCCGGACCTGCAGCAGGTTCCCGTCATTGTCGGCGGCGCCCACCGAGGGGTAGTGCTGTCGGCGAACTACATCGCCCGCGAGTACGGCGTCGGCTCGGCGATGCCGATGACACGGGCACGTCGGCTGTGTCCCAAGGCGGTGGTGGTTCCTCCGGATTTCGAGACCTTCGCCACCGTCTCCTCCTCGGTTATGGAGAACTTTCGTCTGGTGACCCCACTCGTGGAGACCCTTTCCCTGGACGAGGCGTTCCTCGACGTCTCGGGATCGGTACGCCGGCTGGGAACGCCGTACTCCATCGCCGAGGACCTTCGTGCTCTGATCTTCGATGAGCAGGGCATCACCTGCTCGGTCGGTGTTGCAAGCACCGTTGCGGTTGCCAAGCTGGCGAGTCGACGCGCCAAGCCCGACGGCATCCTCGTCGTGCCTCCGCACACGGTGACGAGCTTCCTGCACCCGCTCGACGTCGACGAGCTATGGGGAGTGGGGGAGAAGACCGCACAGATGCTCAACCGGCTGGGTCTGATGACCGTCGGGGACATCGCGCACACGCCTGCGCCCACCTTGCAGCGAGCGGTCGGGATGAGCCTCGGAGCCCATCTGCACCAGCTCGCGTGGGGGGCGGACCGGCGGGGCGTCACACCGAAGCGTGGGCCGGACGACCATGGCTCGAGCATGGGCGCCGACGAGACCTTCGGACGGGACACCGACGACCGGGACGTTATCTTGCGTGAGGTGCTCCGCCTCGCGGCGAAGGTGACCAGACGGATGCGTACGTCGAGCATGGCTGGTCGCACCGTCACGTTGCGGGTGCGCTTCGCCGACTTCACCACGATCACGAGGTCGAGAACGCTGCCCGAGGCCACCGACGTGACTCGAGAGATCTACCAGACCGCCGCTGGCCTGTTCGTCGCACTGGGCCTGCAACGGGCGCGGATCCGGCTGGTCGGGGTCAGGGTCGAAGGCCTGGTGCCTCGGTCGAGCGTCCAGCGACAGCTGATGCTCGGTGCCCGGGAGCACGACTGGTCCGATGCTGACCGCGCGATCGACAAGGCGGCTTTGCGTTTCGGCAGCTCGGCCGTGCGCCCGGCGTCCCTGCTTGACAATGCTCACCCCTAGAGCCAGCCAGGCACTGCTCGACCTCGCTCACCAGCCGAGGCCGGATGATTTTTTCCGGACGCGGGTACCCTCGCATCAAACGGCTGCCTAGACTTAATCCACTAGGTCCACTGGCGGGAGGAAATGTGCCGCTCTCGGAAGAAGAGTTGCGTCTGCTCGAGCAGATGGAACGTGCGCTGGTGGAAGAGGACCCGAAGTTCGCCTCAGCGCTGCAGGGGACCGCCCTGCGACGCAACGCGCGTCGCCGTTCCCTTCTCGCCGGCGCGGTCTTCCTGCTCGGCGTCGTCGTTTTGATGACCGGCGCGGTCATGCAGCTGACCCCGGTGGGGATCCTTGGTTTCGTGGTGATGCTCGGGTCGGCGTACGTCGCCCTCAGCTCCTGGAAGAACCAGAACACAACCCCCTCCTCGCAGGAGGCGCATGCCTTGATGGAGTCCACCGACGGCGCATTCGGGCTCAGCGTCATCGAGGGCGGCAAGTCGAAAAGGCGCCGGCCGGCCCGCGGCCGCCCGAACAGCGGCTTCATGGAACGCTTCGAGGAGCGCTGGCGTCGCCGCCGCGACAATGGAGGTCTCTAGATCGCCCTGTCCACTCCGGGCCCCGAAAGGATAGGGCCTTCCGCGCGTGGCAGCCGTCGACGATCGAGACCGGCTCCGAACGTATTGGCCAGCGATCTCGGCAGCCACGTCGCGTACGCTCTCCGTCCCTCGCTGACCCCGTCCCGAAGCGCTTGCGCGCACAGGCCCACGTCCTCCACGACGTCCTCCTTCGGAGCCGCCACCGAGCGAGCGAAGCGGGCACGTTCCACGAACTTGACCAGCCGCTCCAGGGCAGCGGTCGCCCTTTGGTTGGCGTCGGCATCGCTCGCTCCCGACAGGGAGACACGGTGGTCGACCTCCGCAGAGGGCTCGCCGAACGACTGCACGAGCGACCGCGCCCGTGATCTCAGGGTGACCGCGTCGTCCCACGGGAGACGCAGGTCGATCGCGGTGTCGCGCAGCTCACTCCACGCTGCCTCGGCCAGCTCGACCGGTGTGCCGGCCCGGGTCCACCGCCGGCGACGCACCGCTGCTCTTGCCAACCGCGGGGCAGCGGCCAGCAGGAGAAGCCCGGCCGCACCGACCACGCCGATCAGAGCCCCCCGCAGGCCGCCACCTGAGCTGCCTCCCGCCGACGCCTGAGGCGACTCGGGCAAGTCCTGCTGGCCGAAGCGGTTCTGCTGCTGGCCCGGGCCGAGGGGGGAAGGCTGCTCGCTCGGCGCCTCCGCAGGAACGTTCCGAACCGTGTATCCCGGCACGCTGCCCGCCCGGTCAGGCGGTGTGGGCTCGAACCGGATCCAGCCGGTGCCCTCGAAGTACATCTCGGGCCACGCGTGCAGATCGTGCGCGCTGTAGACGTAGACGTTCTTCCGCACCCGGTCCGGTCGCAGGAAGCCCACCGCCACCCGGGAGGGGATCCCGATGGAGCGGCCCATCAAGGACATGGCGGCGGCGAACTGCTCGCAGTAGCCGATCCGACCTCTCGGACCGTTGCCCAGGAACTGCTCGAGCTCGTCGATCCCGTTCCCTGCCTCCCGGTCCAGGGAGTAGGTGAACCCACCGTCGTCACGGAACCACTCCTGAAGCCTGACCGCCTGCTCGAAGCGGCTTGCCTGGTCCTCGGTGACCGAGCGGGCCAGGTCCCTGACAAGGTCGGGCATGCTGTCCGGCAGCGCGGTGTAGGTGCTGAAGAGCTCTTGGGACACCGGCGCAGCCGCTGCCAGGCCCTGCGGTTCCGGCTCGATCCGCAACGCCTTCAGCGAGTAGCGCAGGCTTGCTGCGGTCTGGCCGTCGGCGGCACTGATGATGTCAAGGGTGCTCCGGTCGTAACGCCAGTCGCCG
>JALZKI010000037.1 GCA_030859325.1 Actinomycetota bacterium | reverse complement strand
TGACGCCGGCAGGGCTGGGCGAGCTTGTCCGCAGCGGTCTGACCCGGCGGCCCACCCTCATCGGGTGGCACATAGGGCGTGATGTGGTCCTTGTCCTTGCTGCGCGAGAGGTTGTCACACCACGGGAACGGGCAGCATGGGTTACGCAGGAAACACGGTCTCCGCGATCCGGTCCGGCACCTCGTAGGCATCCACCGACGCCCGCCCGTCGAGATCGAGGACCGGTGTGATGACCACCTCGCAGCGGCCCACCCACTCCCGGATCTGGTCCACCGTCACCGGCCCCAGCCCCTCGACCCGACCGACTCCGCGACCAGCGTCCTGGTGGAGATGCAGGTAGAGCACCACTCGCGGTCTGCGGCTCCCACGCCGTTTCGCGTCGGCACCGCTCGCCTGCCCGGTCACTGGGCCGCCGGTCACTGGGCCGCCGGCGGGCTGATCGGTGGTGGCAGGGTCCGCGGACCCTGGGGTGTCGCTGGTGGTGGTGTCGTGGATGAGGTCAAGAGTGCCCTGGGGGTCCGCGATCACCCCGACCGCCTTGGCCCGCCGCACATCGACACGTCCGGTGTCCCCGAGCCAGCCCAACACGTCGGCGATCTGCCCGATCGTGTCATCGAACGCAGCCGCCTCCAACCCATCAGCACGGATCGAGATCTCCCGGATCCCGTCAGTGGCCTCATCCCCGCACCACACCCCCCGGGACAGCCTCGGGGTCGAAGCAGACCAACGCGGCCTGCACCGCGTCCAGCACCCGACCCAGCCCAATCCGGTGGGCGAACGGCGCCAGCTGTGCATCCACCCACGCGGCGCCCCACCGAGAGATCCCGGGTGCGCTCGGCGACCTTCCGTCCCCGCCAGGCCTGCACGGTGCCGTCCACGACCCGGGCCCACAACCGCCGGAGCCGGTGCCGCAGCTCCAACGCATCCCCCACCAGCGCCTGCCCCGCGAACGTAGAGACACCCAACGCGGCAGCCAGCTCCGCGGGCGCGAACTCCGCCACCTCCGGTGCACCCGGACCCGCCAACGCCACCAGGGCCTCCATCCCCGACACCGGCACCCGGTCCAGATCATCACCGAGGACCGCATGCAGATCCGCCCAATGCGCCGCAACCTGCAACAACTCAGCCCCCACTTCGACGGCAAGGGCCAGAACGGCGACGGCGTGTTCATCCTGGACACGGTTTGGGAGGACGACGCACACGTCCTCGCGGTGACCTACCAGCAGGGCAGGTGGATGGTGGTCCGCCTCGACACCGAGGGCAACATGGAGCAGGCGGCCGATGCCGTCCCGGGTGACGACATGAGCCGACCGTACTTCTTCTCCGTCCGGCCGGGGACGGCGCCAATGGTTGCCGACGACGGCCGCCATTCCTAGCCGTTCAAGCCACCACAGTGGTGACCGGCATGGAGGAGTCGGCCGGGAGATCGAGGCTGGAGGCGGTGCGCCCCTGCGCCACGAGCTCCGAGCCGAGTGCCGCGACCATGGCGCCGTTGTCGGTGCACAGCCCTGGCCGTGGCACCCGCACTCGGATGCCCTTGGCTGCGGCGCGCTCCTCAGTGAGGACCCGCAACCGTGAGTTCGCGGCCACACCACCTCCGAGAAGGATGTGGTCGACTCCGTGTCCCACGGCGGCGTCGACCGCCTTGCGAGTCAGCACGTCGCACACCGCCTCCTGGAACGACGCAGCGACGTCATGCAGCGGAACCGGCTCACCGGCCCTCTCCTTCGCCTCAACCCATCGCGCGACAGCGGTCTTCAGACCGGAGAACGAGAAGTCGTAACGGTGCCGTTCGAGGTCTCGGCCGGAGGTCAGTCCACGGGGGAAGTCGATCGCGACGCTCGAGCCCGCACGTGCCGCGGTATCGATGTGCGGGCCGCCCGGGAACGGCATCCCGAGCAGCCGGGCGACCTTGTCGAACGCCTCCCCCGCCGCGTCGTCGATCGTTGCACCGAGCGGTTCCACATCCGCGGTGACGTCGTGGACCTTGAGCAGCGACGAGTGCCCACCGCTGACCAGCAGGGCGATGCAGGGCTCGGGAAGGGAGCCGTGCTCGAGCTGGTCCACCGCCACGTGAGACGCGAGATGGTTCACCCCGTAGACCGGCTTGGCCAGGCCGATCGCAAGTGCCTTCGCGGCGGCCACCCCCACCAGTAGCGCCCCCGCCAGGCCAGGGCCGCTCGTCACGGCGATCGCGTCGAGGTCCCACATCTGCACACCCGCCGTCTCGCAGGCACGCTCGATCGTCGGCACCATCGCCTCGAGGTGCGCACGCGAGGCGACCTCGGGCACGACCCCGCCGAACCGGGCGTGCTCATCGACGCTCGAGGCCACCGCGTCGGCAAGCAGCACGTGGCCGCGCACCACGCCCACCCCGGTCTCGTCGCACGACGTCTCGATCCCGAGGACCAACGGCCCGTCGGCTCCCTGCGGTCTGCTCATGGCTTCCATTCCATCACCGACGCGTCGCTCCCGTCGCGGAAGTAGCGTCGGCGCCGACCGACCTCGACGAACCCGGAGCGCCCATACAGCCCGAGAGCAGCACGGTTCTGCGAGCCCACCTCCAACAGCATCCCCGCGGCTCCGTCGTCGAGCGCACGGTCGGTGACCGCTCCGAGCAAGGCGACGGCCGTGCCCTGCCGTCTGCGCGAAGGGTGTACGGCGATCCGCTGCAGGTCGACGGTGTCACCGGAACGCATCGTCACCGCGTATCCGACCACCTCGTCATCCTCCGTGGCCACCACAGCAAAGCGGTCACCACCTGCCAGCTCGGAGGCGACCGACGACGTCGACCACGCGTCCGGGCCGAACACGCAGACCTCGAGGACGGCAACTGCATCCACATCCTCCGACGTTGCCGGCCGCAGCATCACGAGACGCGCTTCGGCTTCGCTGGCTTGGCGACGTCGGGTCGCCGGAGGTACATCGGCTCAGGATCGAGAAGCTGGACTCGCTCCTCGGCAACGACCCGGGTCAGCACCGCGGCACTGGGATACTCGGGTCCGACAGGGTGCGCGAAGGCCGCGGGATAGAGCAACCCTCCGCGCCCCACCACCGCTTCGTCGGTGCTCACGGTCTCCGGACTGGCCACCTGAGGTCCCTCGAGTCGTTCCCCGGTGCGGTCGTACGTCGCCCAGTAGACCTCCTTGCGACGGGCATCGGTTGCCACGAGGAAGTTCTTCGCCACCGTGGCAGTCTCGACTGCCTCTGCGGCAAGCACGTCGAGCGTGCAGACGCCGTACACCGGGATCGCCAGAACCGAGGCCAACGTCCGCGCCGTCACGAGGCCGATCCGAAGGCCGGTGAACGGGCCCGGTCCGACACCGACCGCGATCGCCGTCAGATCCTGTCGCACCGCGCCGGTCGCGAACAGGGTCGCGGTAATCGCGGGAGCCAACAGCTCGCCATGGCGCATCGCGTCGACCGTCGTCGACTCCGCCACGACATCGAGCCCGTCGTGGAGCGCGACCGTGACGGCAGGAGTCGCGGTGTCGAAGGCGAGCAGCACGTCGACGAGATTACGCGAGCACTCCCTCCAGTCCCGGGTCGAGCCACCTGACGCCGACCGGCGTGAACCGAAACGTCCGGGTATCAGGGTCCGCGCCGGGGTCCACGCCGGGACCCATCCCGCGGGCACGGGCAATGTCGACCTCCAGCCGGGTCTCGGCCAACCCCTCGGCCAGCCCTTCTCCCCACTCCACGACGGTGACCGCGTCCTCCAAGGATGTGTCGAGGTCGAGGTCGTCGAGCTCGGCGATCCCCCCGAGCCGGTAGGCGTCGACGTGCACGAGGGCTGGTCCTCGACCCGCCGACGGATGCACCCGGGCGATCACGAACGTCGGGGAGGTGACGTCTCCGCGCACATCCAGACCGGCGCCGAGCCCCTGGGTGAACGTCGTCTTGCCCGCACCGAGGTCACCGCCGAGGATCAGCAGGTCCCCGGCCCGCAGGACGGCGGCCAGCCGCCGCCCGAGCGCTCGGGCTGCCTCCGCGGACTCGACGACCACCTCGAAGTTCACGAGACGTCCGACGCCGAGCTGTCTCCTGCGGCCTGTGCGATGGTCTGCTCGAGCGCGGTGTTGACCTGCTCCTGACGTTCCAGGATCACCATGTGTCCGGCTTCCGGACACTCGACGAGCCGGGCACCCGGGAGACGGGACGCCATCTTCCTGCTGTGGCCGATCGAGGTCATCATGTCCCGGCCGCCACAGATGATCACGGTCGGGATCTGCTCGAACGCCTTCAGCACCTCGAACTTGTCCAGAGCGTCGAAGTTCGGGAAGAACTCGGCAATCACGTCGAACGAGGTGGAGGCCAGCATGTCGTCCACGAACTCGACGTACGAGGCGGGCACGTCGTCCCCGAACGCGAACCTGCTGGTCAACAGGAACCCGATGCCCGAGCCCGCTCGCCGGGCTCCCTCGACCAGGCCCGGAGCCCGCGCCAGTCCGGCGATGACGCGCGGCGTGATCTGGCTCATCATCCAGTCGGGCAGCAGCGGGCTGATCGCCCGGTGTGAGTGCAGCCCGCCGGCGGTGGTGGAGATGAGCGCGACACCGGCCACTCGACTCCCGAAGAGCTCCGGGTAGTGCTCGGCCAGCGCGAGAATGCTCATCCCTCCCATGGAATGCCCGACCAGCACGGCCCGGCCGTCCGGGACGAGCTGGTCGAGCACGCTCTTCAGGTCGTGGCCGAGCTGGTCGATAGTGGCGTTGCCCTTCGCGGACCGTTCCGAACGTCCGTGGGAACGCTGATCGTAGAACACCATCGTGTGCCGGCCACGGAAGTGCGCACGCTGGAAGTGCCAGCAGTCGAGGTTGAGCGCGTAACCGTGCACGAACACGAGCGTCGGCTCGTCGCCGTCCACGTCGCGTCTGGAGGCCGAGCTCTTCGAGACCGTGTCAACCTCGGCGTGCAACCTGACCCCGTCACTCGTGGCGACGGTCAGCGGCGCCGCACGCAGGCTGCCGAAGTCTCCTGTGCTCCGACCCTCGAGCCGGCGGGCCCTGACCCGCTGTCGCTGGAGGACCGCCGCCCCACCCGCGGCAGCCGTGCCCAGGGCAGCGGCCGCGCCCACCACCATGCGCCTCCGCAGGCTCATACCTCACCTTTGCTCTCCGAAGTGTTTTCCACGTGGCGACGCAGCATGCGCCCTCCGATCCTCGTCACAATCTCGTAGGAGATCGTCTCGCAGGCATCGGCCCAGTCCTGCACGGTGGGTTCGCCGTGGGTGCCCTTGCCGAAGAGTACGACGGTGTCTCCGGCCGCGGCCACGTCGTCACCGATGTCGATCACGAACTGGTCCATGCACACGCGCCCGGCGATCGTGCGCACCTTGCCCGCTGCTTGCACCGGTGCCTTGGACGACCCATGACGCAGGATTCCGTCGCCGTACCCGACCGGGACCACCCCCACATTCGTGTCCCGTTCCGCGTGGTAGGTGTGGCCGTAGGAGACCCCTGCTCCCGCCGGGATCCTCTTCACGATCGCGAGCCTTGCTCGCGCAGTCATGGCCGGGACGAGGCCGAGGTGCGCGGAGGTTGCCAGCGCCGGGATCGGTGAGAGGCCGTAGACGGCGATGCCGCATCGGACGAGGTCGAACCACGCCGACGGTCGGGTCAGGACACCAGCCGAGTTGCACAGGTGCCTGACCTCGGGATCGAGCCCCGTCCGGTCGGCTGTCTCCAGCGCGGCACGAAAGCCCTTCTCCTGCCGGTCGTTGGCCGGATGCTCCGGTTCGTCACTGCAGGCCAGATGGGACCAGATGCCGGTGATCCTCACCGTGCCCGACTGCTCCGCGTCGGCCGCCGCCTCCACCAGCGCCGGCCACAGCGTCTGACTGGAACCGCCACGGGACAGACCCGTGTCGACCTTGAGCTGGACCCGCGCGACCGAGCCGACCCGCCGCGCAGCGGCACAGAGCTCGTCGAGCTCCCCGACCGTGTAGGCCGTGAGGTCGATCTCGGCCGCAATCGCCTCCTCGTAGTCCTCACCCGGCACCGCCAGCCACGTCAGGATCCTGCCGACGTCTCCCGCGCGTCGAAGCTCGAGCGCCTCCTCGACGAAGGCCGCACCTAGCCAGTCAGCACCGCCCGAACGAGCGGCGCGAGCAGCTGGAACCATGCCATGGCCGTACCCGTCGGCCTTCACGACCGCCATCAGCGCCCGACCCTCGACCCGCGCCCTCAGGGTCGCCACGTTGTCCCGGATCGCGTCGAGGTCGACGATGATCTCCGCACGTGCGGCTGCGGCGGCGGCGGCGGCGAGGGGCAGGCTGGTCATGACCGTCTCATCCTGTCACCGGGTCGGTCTCAGGCGTGGGAACCGGCGAGCAACGTGCGGCTGACCTGCGTGATGGCGAGCGCCACGTCGGGCGCGGTGATCGGCCCGCCTCTGCCGGCGTACTCGGCGGCGGCGCCGTGTAACCAGGACCCGACCGATCCTGCGTCGAAGGGGTCGAGCCCTGCGGCCAGGAGCGCTCCGCACAGTCCGGCGAGCACGTCCCCTGAGCCTGCCGTCGCCAGCCAGGACGGTCCGACGGTCGTCACGCGCACCCGGCCGTCGGGCGCGGCTACGAGGGTATGACGGCCCTTGAGGAGTACGACGGACCCGAAGCGTGACGCAGCCTTTCGGGCGTAGTGCAGCTGCTCCGCCTCGACCGCCCCGCGCTCGACGTCGAGCATCCGGGCCAGTTCACCGGCGTGCGGGGTGAGCAGTGCCGGGACACCGAGCGGACCCCGGACGTGGACCAACGCGTCCGCGTCCACCACGAGCGGAACGTCGGTCTCGACGGAGGTCCGCAACGCCTTTCCGGCGTCGTGTCCCCCGCCGGAGCCGACCACCCATGCCTGGACTCGCCCGTTGTCGACCACCACCTCGGGATGCCTGGCCCTGACCAGGTCAGCGGCCTGCCCGTCGTACCGCACCATTCCAGTCAGACCGCAGGAGGCGCCGGAGACGCAGAGCACGGCGGCGCCCGGATACTGCATGGATCCGGCACGCACGCCGACCACGCCGCGGGAGTACTTCTGCGCGTCCGGTCCGGGAATGGGCAGAAGGGCGGCAACGTCCTCAGCCTGGAGCGCGGTCATCGCGGGATCCGGCAGGTCGAGACCGAGATCGACCAGATGCACCGCACCGCAGGCGGAGGCGGCCGGCTCGACCAGGTGGGCGATCTTGAGGGTCCCGAAGGTGACCGTGACCGCAGCGTCGACATGCGGCCCGTCGATCTCACCGGTGTCGACGACCACTCCGGACGGCACGTCGACGGCCACGATCGGGATCCCGCTCAGCTGCTCGGCCAGCACCGCCGCTTCAGGCCGCAGCCCGCCCTTGCCGCCGATGCCGACGATGCCGTCCACCACGACGTCCGGGGCACTCTCTGCGCCGAGCGTTGTCACGACGCGACCCCCCGCCGTCCGCAGAGTGGCCAGCCCGGCCGGATGTACCCCTCCTGGGCTGAGCAGGATCGCATCCACCGCCACGCCGCGCCGGGCGAGCAGCCCGCCGGCGTACAACGCGTCGCCACCGTTGTTCCCGGATCCGACGAGCAGCAGGACCCGGCGACCGTAGGCACCGCCGAGGAAGTCCAGCACCGCATACGCGAGGCCGGCGGCCGCCCGCTGCATCAGAGCGCCCTCGGACAACGTGGCCAGCAGAGCCGCCTCGGCGGCACGGACCTGTTCGACGCTGTGCGCACTCCGCATCGGCTTCAGTCCTCGAGTACGACGACCGCCGAGGCGATGCCGGCGTCGTGTGAGAGGGATAGATGGATCGTCGCCACACCGAGCTTGTCGGCGCGCGCAAGCACGGTCCCATGCACTTCGATCTGCGGGCGACCGGTCGCCTCGTTGACCACCTCGGCATCGAGCCAGGCCATGCCGGTCGGCGCGCCGAGAGCCTTGGCGAGCGCCTCCTTCGCCGCGAACCGAGCGGCCAGCGACGCCGGCGGACGCTCTTGCTCTGCGGCGGTGAACAACCGCCCTCGCATGGCGGGGGTTCGATCCAGGGACTCCACGAAGCGGTTGATGTCGACCACGTCGATGCCGATGCCGACGATCATGCGGTTCGGGTGTTCACTCGACAGTGACCGACTTGGCCAGGTTGCGCGGCTGGTCAACGTCGTGGCCCTTGGAGGTCGCCAGCTCGCAGGCGAACAGCTGCAGCGGAACGACCGCGACGAGCGGCTGCAGGAGGCTCGGCACCTTCGGAAGCGCGATAAAGGTGTCGGCATACGGTCGCACCACCTCGTCGTCCTCCTCGGCGAGCACGATCGTGCGCGCACCTCTGGCCCGGATCTCCTGGATGCCGCTGATCATCTTGTCGTGCAGCATGTCGCGACCGCGCGGCGGAACGACGCAGATCACCGGCAGGCCGTCCTCGATGAGGGCGATCGGCCCGTGCTTGAGCTCGCCGGCGGCGAAACCCTCGGCGTGGATGTAGGCGAGCTCCTTGAGTTTCAAGGCGCCTTCGAGGGCGACCGGGAAGCCGGCGTGCCGCCCCAGGAACAGCACGGACCTGGCGTCCGAAAGCTCGTGAGCGAGCTGGTAGACCGACTCCGACTGGTCCAGCACCCGTTGTACCTTCTCCGGCATCTGCTCGAGCTCACCGACGATCGCGCTGATCTCGTCACCGAACTTGATCCCCCGGACCTGGGCGAGGTAGAGCGCGAGCAGGTACGACGCCACGAGCTGGGTGAGGAAGCCCTTCGTGGAGGCGACCCCGATCTCAGGCCCCGCATGGGTGTAGATGACGGCGTCGGACTCCCGGGGGATCGTCGCGCCGTTGGTGTTGCAGATGGCCAGCACCTTGGAGCCCTGCATCTTCGCGTGCCGGATCGCCATCAAGGTGTCGGCGGTCTCCCCGGACTGGCTGACCGCCACCACCAAAGTGTGCCGGGTGAGGATGGGATCGCGGTAGCGGAACTCGTGTGCGAGCTCCACCTCACACGGAATACGCGTCCAGTGCTCGATGGCATACTTCGCCACCATCGTGGCGTAGAAGGCGGTGCCGCACGCAACCACGATGATCTTGTCGACATCGCGCAGATCCTGGTCGGAGAGTCGCATCTCGTCGAGCTGGAGCAGTCCCTGCTCGGTGTGCCGACCGAGCAGCGCGTCCGCGACGCACCGAGGCTGCTCGTAGATCTCCTTGCGCATGAACCAGTCGTAGCCACCTTTCTCGGCGGCGGCGAGGTCCCAGTCGACATGGAACGGCTTTGCTCGGCGCTCACTACCGTCGAAGTCGGTGACCGTGACGTCGTCGCGGGTGATCGTGACCACCTGGTCCTGACCGAGCTCGAGCGCGTCCCGGGTGTGCTCGATGAACGCGGCGACGTCGGAGGCCACGAAATTCTCGCCGTCGCCGATCCCGACCACCAGCGGAGAGTTGCGCCGGGCAGCGACGACCCGGTCGGGGTCCTCTGCGTCGACCGCGACGAGCGTGAAGGCGCCTTCCAGACGCCGGCCGACCTGGCGCATCGCCTCGCTCAGGCTCGCGCCACCCACGACCTCGAGCTCGAGGAGGTGCGCGGCGATCTCGGTGTCGGTCTCGGACACCAGCTCGTGCCCGCTGGCTTCGAGCTCCGAACGCAGCGAGGCGAAGTTCTCGATGATCCCGTTGTGCACCAGCGCTACCCGGCCGGTCTGCCCCAGGTGCGGGTGGGCGTTGGCGTCGTTGGGTGCGCCATGCGTGGCCCACCGGGTGTGGCCGATGCCGGTGGTCGACTCCGGCAGTGGGTCGTCGGCGATCGCCTTGTCCAGGTTGGCCAGCTTGCCCGCCTTCTTGTCGGAGACGATCCTGTTCCCGTCGACCACCGCGATCCCGGCGGAGTCGTATCCGCGGTACTCCATGCGGCGAAGACCCTCGATGACGATGCCCTGAGCCTGCCGGGCTCCGACGTACCCCACGATTGCGCACATGCGGCTGACTTTACGGGACAATGCCCCCATGGCTTCTGCGAACGGCAACGGTGTCGACCGCGAGTCCTCGCCGTACGTCGAGCTCGATCGCAACGCCTGGGCGGCCCTCGCGCTCACGACCGAGCAACCGTTGAGCCCGGTGGAGATCGACCGGGTGCGCGGTCTCGGAGACGAGCTCGACCTCGACGAGGTGCAACAGGTGTACCTGCCGATGTCGCGGCTGCTGAGCATGTACGTCGCCGGGGCGAGCGAGCTGCACCGTGCCCAGGAGACCTTCCTGGACAAGCCGCAGCCGCCCCGCACACCGTTCGTGATCGGGCTCGCAGGCTCCGTCGCGGTCGGCAAGTCCACGACGGCGCGCGTCCTCCAGCAGATGCTCGCCCACTGGCCGGAGCACCCCTCGGTCGCACTGGTGACCACCGACGGCTTCCTGCACCCCAACAAGGAGCTCGAAAGACGTGGGCTGCTCTCGCGTAAGGGCTTTCCGGAGTCCTACGACACCAAGGCGCTGCTCCGCTTCGTGATCGACATCAAGTCCGGCGAGGACGAGGTGGAGGCCCCGACGTACTCCCATCTGGTCTACGACGTCGTGCCCGACGAGAAGGTCGTGATCCGAAACCCCGACATCGTGATCATCGAGGGGCTCAACGTCCTGCAGCCGGCGCGGGTGCGGGCCGACGGGCGCACGGGTCTGGCGATCAGCGACTTCTTCGACTTCTCGGTCTACGTTGACGCCGCCACCAGCGACATCGCCCGATGGTACACCGACCGCTTTCTGCGGCTGCGCGAGACCGCCTTCCGCAACCCGGCGTCGTACTTCGCGAGGTACTCACGGCTCACCGAAGAGGATGCGGCGCAACAGGCGAGTGATATCTGGAACACCATCAACGGCCCCAACCTTAAGCAGAACATCCAACCCACGCGCAGCCGGGCCACACTCGTGCTGCGCAAGGACGCCGACCACTCGGTGCGCTACGTCCGCCTCCGCAAGCTCTGAGCCACAGTCAGCAGGTAATCTGCGCCACCGGGCCAGTGGATAGTTGTCGTTCCGCACGGCTGGGCGGCCATGTCCGCCAGCCCGGGCGCGGAGGTCGCCTTCACCGGCCACAGGGGCGTAGGACCTCGAGAATGCCAGTCAGTGCCATGCACAATCACGCGCGATCGTTGCAGCCTACGTCCGCCGGTTGAACCTGACTTTGCCGTTGGGTAGGCGGGTCATGTCGTAGGCGGTGTCGTGGGCTCGGTGGTGGTGCCAGGGGCAGAGCAGTCGGCCTTTGTCGACGCTGGTCTCACCGCCCTGCGACCAGGCTTTCTCGTGGTGCGCTTCGGTCCACGCGGGTGGGCGGTCGCAGTTCTCCGCGGTGCAGCCGCGGTCACGGATGCCCAGGGCGATGCGCTGTGACTTGGTGTGGAAGCGGCTGTTCCGGCCGAGGTCGAGGACCTGGGAGTTGCCGCCGAGCACGGCGGGGACGATCCCGGCCTCACACGCGAGGCGTCGGGCCTGGCCAGCCGAGATCGTGTCGCCGGAATCGAGACCGCATGCGCCGAGCCCGGACAACAGTTGTTCGAGGGTCATGGTGACCACCACGGCGGCGTTGGCTCCACCGGAGGTAGGCAGCTTGCTGGTGGGGAAGCGTTCGAGTAGTTCGCAAAACCCGCGACCGAGCAGGTCCGCATGCGGGATCCTGGTGCCGTCTGCGCGGACTCGCCCGTCCTTGCTGGTCCGCCGTGGTGCGGTGATCACGTGCACTGCTTTGGTGAGCATCGCGGCGTGCAGGGTGGGGATCTTGAACCGGCCGGTGACGGTGCCATCACCGTTGTCGAACATCTTCAGGTAGGTCTTTCGGGCGGCTTCGCGTTCCTGCTTCGTCAGCTTCTCCCCCTCACGCTGCTCAGCGGTGTCGGGGTCGATCACCTCGAAGATCTTCCGGCCGAAACCCTTCAGGTGCTTGGCGTCGTACTCGGCCGCCAATGCGATCAGGTGCGCCTCGGCGCGACCCCGGTCCACCGCCGAGACGGTGTCGGGCAGGTCGGTGACCGCGGCCACGATCACCCGCGCCTGGGTTTCGTTCACCACGCCGCCGGCCAGCGCGCGGCGGGTCGCGGCGAAGCGCGTGTCCAACGCCCCCGCGAGTTTCACATCCGCATGTGCGCGCGGCCGCTCCTGGCGGGTGTGGTGGGCCAGCCACGCAGCCGTCGACGACGACGCCTCGTCCTTGCCGATGTCATTGTTGTCCCCCGCAGCCAACACCCGCAGCCGCAGCTCCGCGATCCGGTCCTGAAGTATCGACAGACCGACCAGCGTATCGCGCTGCTCCTCGGGCGTCATCGCCCACGCCGGCGACTCGACCAGCCCGTCCAGGACCTCGTTCGCCCTGCCCGAGAACCAGGCGATCGGATGCGACGGCCCGGTGTCTCGGCTGTCCTGGTCGATGGTCATGCTACAAATTCTAGAGTTGGACAAGTACTATTTTCCCACACGTTTTCGAACCGTGGACAACCACCCTTACTGGGAATCTGTGGACGATAACGGGCCTGCCAGAGGCGCTGGCCGGTTATCGTCCGCACCTGCGAACCACCCTGAACCGACCTGGACCCGACCGCAGATGGAAACCTTCTCTGTGACGAGCAACTTCGGGGTTCATCGGGGTTCATCGGGGCCGAGTGGCCCGAGCTGTTCGACGAGTGTGCCCGCGCGGAGCGGTACGTCGGCGCGCCGACCCGCGAGTCGCGTGCATCTACGCCCGTCGAGCGCTCGAGCACGTCGTCACCCATATATACGACGTCGCCCGGCTGCCGATCCCTTAAAAGGAGACCTCAGCGCGAAGGTCGACGCGGCAGACTTCCGCAACCTCACTGGCCAGGGCATCGCGACCAAGATGAACCTGGTCCGCAAGCTGGGAAACGCCGCCGCGCACGACTCACGGACGATCCCGCCACACGCGGCAATGCAGGTCCTCCGGGAGCTGCACCACGTCGTCTACTGGACCGCCTTCCATTACTACACCGACCCGACCCGGCTGCCGTCCGCCGTCGCGTTCGACCCTACGGTCTGCCGAGCTTCTTCTGGAACTCTCCCAGTCTCTCCACCGGTCGGAACCCCAACGCGTCGTTGACCCTGACCATGTGCTCGTTTATCTCGGCGTTGTAGGTCCGCAGGGTGCGCAGGTCCGGGCGCTCCCGTTGCAACCACAGCAGGTTCTGCGCTTTGACCGCCTGGCCGAGACGGTGCCCGCGGTGTTCGGACCGCACGAGAGTGCCCCACTGGAAGACCCGGCCCGGGTCGAACTCGGGGACGACGAGATCGGTGTACGCCACCAAGGCCCCGTCATGAGACTCCGCCACGGTCGTGTACTTCGTCCGCCCGGAGGCCTCGAAAAGCTTCTCGTCCGCACGGATCCGCTCGCGATCCATCACTTCGGCCTCGAGCTCCATCTCGCCTCTCGGAGCTTCGACGATCAGCGACCCCACCAGGTCACCGAACGAGTCGATGATGTCCTCGGGAACCGGCCCCTTGAACATACGGAGCTCGTAGTCACGGTGGTGCGGCTCCGCCTCTGCCATCAGCTGCTCGAGCAGCGACTCGGGCACGGGCAGGCCGAGGACGCGCTGCACGTCACCGAGCCCGAAGTCGAAACCGCGGTGGCGCAGGAACTCGACGTAGAGGTGTCCGGCGCCGTCCGGCGGCCCGTCGTACGGGTAGCTCGCCTCGGTGGCCAGGATCGAGCGGTCGTGCTGGCGGGCGACCTGTGTGAGCAGCTCGAGCATCTGAGAGCCGTAGCCCCTGTTGCGCAGCTCGGGCAGGGTGTTGACCTCCAGGTATGCCTGCTGGAGGTTGTCCTTGAGCGGCAGATACATTGCTCCGACGACGGCGAACCGGCCGTCGACCGACCCACTGTAGGCGAGGGCCCTCTCACCGGGATTGTCCGCCCGCAGCTCGGCACGCATCTCTTCGAGCACCCGCGGCGTGCTGTAGGGGCGCTTGAACGAGGCCGACGCGTGGTACGTCGCGTGCCAGGCGGTCAGAGCGTCGTCGTCGTGCGGGTCGAGCGGGCGGATCTGGAGAGCCATCAGATGTCCTTCTGCACTTCGACGCATCGCTCGATGACTTGGACGCCGAGCCGGTCGTTCACGGCGTTCATGGGCGCATTCACACTGGCGTTACCGGTCATCAGCACCTTGCACTCGGGGAAACGGTCGCGCACAGCCCTCTGGTTCTCGACCTTCATGGCCAACCCCAGTCGGTGTCCACGATGCTCAGGCACCACGAGAGTCCCGAACTGACAGGCACGCTCTGGCGCGTGCACGCTGATGAAGATGCCGGTGAAACCGACCACTGCGCCGTCCCCGGCGACCGCGACCGTGGTCACATGCTGGCGGCCCGCTCGGCGGGCACGCTCCTCACGGGCCCGCAACCGTTCGTCGTTCCAGCGTTCACGTTCGATGTCCAGGCCACCCAGAGGGGCCTCAGCGTTGAAGTCCTCGTTCATGCGGCAGTAGCCCTCGACGTACTCGGGCGGCGTGGCCCCGTGCCAGGTGATGATCTCGTAGTCCTGGTGGTGCGCAGCGGCCTGTGCCGCGAGCTCCGGCCACAGCTCTTCGGTGGCGGGAAGGTCGACGACCTTGATGCCCTCCTCGAGCGCCTCGGTCGACCCGAGAGCTCGTGCGAACAACAAGCCGGCAGAGTCAGCAGTGGGGTGGGAGTAGCACTCCACGACCATTACCCGGCGACCGTTCCTGCGCACGATCTCGTACCCCGCCTCCACCAGGGAACGTCCGACGCCTCGCCGCTGCCGATCGGGGTGAACGAAGAACTCCGCGTAGGTCAGGTGCGTGTTGTCATAGAGCGGATGGTTGATCCTGGCCGCTCCCCACATGCGGTCGCCCTCGAAGGCGCCGAGGAGTACGACGTCGGTGTCCTCGCGTCCGCTCGAGTACGTGATCCACGCCGCCTTCCACGGCTGATGGAAGTCGTAGGGGCGATGCGCGTCCTCCGCAGCCTTGCCGATCTCCCAATGCCTGCGCACCAGAGGCTCGTTCTGAGGGTCGATCTCGCGTAAGTCCACAGGCATTCACACTAAGGTCCGCTGCTGACTCAGGCACCCGGTTTTCCGGATTGGTCAGCTTGTGCCGGCAACCATCCGAACGGACCGGGAGCCAATCTCGATGGGCAGGGGACCCATCTCGACACTAGGAACGGAGGGAGAGTTGGCGGCGTACTACATCGGCCAAGCGGTCCGCGACAGCCTGCGCGTGGTCAGCCGTGACCGCCTCCACCATCACCCGCACGAGTGGCTCGGTGCCGGAGGGCCGAAGAAGAACCCGGCCGCAGGTGCCCAGCTCAGCCTCTGCCTCGGCGACGGCGGCCGCGAGCACAGCGTCCTCGTCCGCCCGTGACTTGTCGACCTCCTCGACATTCACCAGCACCTGGGGCAGCCGCGTCATCACAGCGGCAAGGTCGGCCAGGGACGCCTTCTGCTCCGCCATCCGCGCCAACACATGCAACGCCGTCAGGAGGCCGTCCCCGGTGGTGGCATGCTCGCTCATGATTACGTGTCCGGACTGCTCACCCCCGAGCGAGTAGCCGGAGGCCGTCATCGCCTCGAGCACGTAACGGTCGCCGACCTTCGTCTGCCGCACATCCACGCTCTCGTCGCGCATCGCCTGCAGGAAGCCGAGGTTGCTCATCACGGTCGCGACCACGGTGTCCGCCTTGAGCGTTCCCGCGTCGCGCATGGCCAGCGCGAGGACCGCCAGTATCTGGTCGCCGTCCACGACGTTGCCGTCGTGGTCGACGGCGAGGCACCTGTCCGCGTCACCGTCGAGGGCAAAGCCGACGTGCGCGCGGTGCTCGACGACCGCTTTCTGCAAGAGGTCGAGGTGGGTGGATCCACAGCCGTCGTTGATGTTGAGACCGTCGGGCTCGGCGCAGACGGGGATCACATCGGCACCCGCCTCGGTGAGCGCCCGGGGTCCGACGACCGAAGCGGCGCCGTGGGCACAGTCGAGGACCACCCGGAGACCGTCGAGTCTCCCTGGCGCAGAGCCGAGAAGGTGCGCGACGTAGTCGGTCATCGCGGCGTCATGGACTCTCACACGGCCGACGTCCGCGCCGGTCGGACGGTCCCACGGCTCACGTAACCGCCGTTCGATCGCCATCTCGATCGCGTCGTCGAGCTTGACACCCCCGTGTGCGAAGAACTTGATCCCGTTGTCGGGCATGGGATTGTGGCTGGCCGAGAGCATCACGCCGAGGTCGGCGTTCAGTGCGCCGGTGAGGTAGGCGGCACCGGGAGTGGGCAGCACACCAAGCAGGAGCACGTCGACCCCGGTCGAAGCGAGGCCGGAGACGACCGCAGCTTCGAGAAACTCACCGGAGATCCTGGTGTCACGGCCGACGACCGCAACCGGGCGATGTCCCGAGAAGGCACCGGTCTCCCCCAGGACATGGCTGGCAGCGACGGATAGGTCGAGCGCGAGCTCTGCGGTCAGCTGACCGTTCGCCAGGCCACGGACTCCGTCGGTGCCGAACAGGCGACTCCCGATAGATGGCACTGCGCGGGAGTCTCGGGTCACCGCTTGCTGAACTGGGGCGCCTTGCGGGCCTTCTTCAATCCAGCCTTCTTGCGCTCGATGGCACGGGCGTCGCGGGTGAGCAGACCGGCCTTCTTCAGGGAAGGACGGTTGGCGTCGATGTCGATCGCGTTCAGTGCCCGGGCCACGCCGAGTCGAAGAGCTCCTGCCTGACCGGTGATGCCGCCACCGTGAATACGGGCGATCACGTCGAACCGACCGATGAGGTCGGTGGTCACGAACGGTTCGTTGACGACCTGCTGATGCAGCTTGTTCGGGAAGTACTCGTCGAGCGGGCGCTCGTTGACCGTCCATGCGCCGGAACCCGGAACGAGACGCACACGAGCAACAGCCTCCTTGCGGCGACCGGTCGCAGCGGCGGGTGCGATCGTCGCCGCCCGCGCCGGAGCATCCGCCGATGGCGAGCTCTCCGAGCTGTACGCACGACCTTGCTCGTCGACCTGAAAGGTCTCTTCGGCAACCTGCTCGGTGCTCGGGGAAGTGGTGGTCTCAGCCACGGACGGTCCTCACTAACGACTACTGGTTCACTGTGGACTGCTGAGAGATCTGGGTGATCTCGAACGGCATTGCCTTCTGGGCCTGGTGCGGGTGTTCGGGGCCGGCGTAGACCTTGAGCTTCTTCAGCATCTGGCGGCCGAGACGGTTCTTGGGGAGCATCCCCCACACGGCCTTCTCGATGGCCCGGCGCGGGTCCTTGTCGAGCAGGACGCCCATCGGGGTCGACGAGAGGCCACCGGGATAGCCGGAGTGTCGGTAGGACATCTTGGTGACCAGCTTGTTGCCGGACACAGCGACCTTGTCGGCGTTGACGACGATCACAAAGTCACCGCCGTCCATGTGCGGCGCGAACGTGGGCTTGTGCTTGCCGCGAATCAGCGTCGCAACCTGGACGGCGAGGCGCCCGAGCACCACGTCGGTGGCGTCGATGACGTGCCACTCGCGCTGGATGTCAGCGGCCTTCGGGCTGTACGTACGCACGGATATTTGCCTTCTCGTCGATCGGTTGCCAGAGCGCGGCGCGGTTCCGCATATTGTGCAGCGCGCTGCTGTCGTCCACTGCCAGATCCCAGACGTCATCAGTACGGCTACCGCGACCGTTAAGAGTACCGGCGGGCGCACCGTGCGGTCAAAACGACCCCCGTTTCGTCTCCAGCCTGTTCGGGCATAGATTGTCCAGACTCACCGCACCACCAGTATGTCGCCCCTCGGGCACGCAGGCTTTCTCCGCCGTCCCGCGTCTCCGACCCGACCAGCGAGGAGCCAACGTGACCCAGAGCACGGCCACCGCATCCATCGACAACTCCGACTCGGGCACGAGCAAGCAGACGCTCAGCGTGCGCGACAACCGCACGGGGCAGGAGTACGACGTCCCGATCGCCGACGGGGCCATCAAGGCCGCTGACATCGGCAAGATCAAGGCCGACGACGACACCCCGGGCCTCGCCATCTACGACCCAGGTTTCGTGAACACCGCGTCCTGCCGGAGCTCGGTGACTTTCATCGACGGCGAGGCCGGCATACTGGAGTACCGCGGCTATCCCATCGAGCAGCTCGCGGAGAAGTCGTCGTACCTCGAGGTCGCCTACCTGCTCGTCCACGGTGAGTTGCCGACCAAGGACCAGTACGACAGCTGGGCGCACGAGATCACCTATCACACCTTCGTGCACGAGAACATCCGCACATTCATGCAGGGCTTCCGCTACGACGCACACCCGATGGGCATGCTGCTGGCCTCCGTCGGAGCCCTCTCCACGTTCTACCCGGAGTCGCGCAGCATCTCTGACGCGGACAACCGGCACATGCAGGTGGTCCGTCTCATCGCCAAGATGCCGACCCTCGGCGCATGGGCCTTCCGGCACGCGCAGGGCAAGCCGTACGTCTATCCCGACAACGACCTCGGGTACGCCGCCAACTTCCTCGCCATGCTCTTCAGGATGAGCGAGCAGAAGTTCAATGCCGATGAGCGGCTGATCCACGCACTCGAGGTGCTGTTCATCCTGCACGCCGACCATGAGCAGAACTGCTCCACGAACGCAGTCCGTTCAGTCGGCTCGAGCGAGGTCGACCCTTACTCCGCGGTGACCGCCGGTATCGCCGCGCTCTACGGACCGCTGCACGGCGGAGCGAACGAGTCGGTGCTGCGGATGCTGCGCCGGATCGGCTCCGTCGACGACGTGCCTGACTTCATCGACGGCGTGAAGAACGGCAAGGAACGGCTGATGGGCTTCGGCCACCGGGTCTACAAGAACTACGACCCACGGGCCAAGATCATCAAGAAGGCCGCCGACGACGTCTTCGAGGTGACCGGGGTCAACCCGTTGCTGAAGATCGCGCTGGAGCTGGAGAAGATCGCGCTCGAGGACGAGTACTTCGTCAAGCGCAAGCTCTACCCCAACGTCGACTTCTACAGCGGCCTGATCTACGAGGCCCTGCAGTTCCCGCCGGAGATGTTCACCGTGCTCTTCGCCATTCCTCGCACCTCTGGCTGGCTCGCGCAGTGGCTCGAGCTGGTGCAGGACCCGGAGCAGAAGATCGCCCGGCCCAAGCAGATCTACACCGGCTCCCGGACCCTGGACTTCGTTCCGGCCAGCGAGCGCTGGCAGTAGCTGCCCGCCAGGACGAACCTCATCGCCTCGACGGGTGTCTAGTGGGTGCAACGGTCTCCGAGCAGCGAGTCGTCCGTGGAAAGCCGGCACTCGTCAACTGGGACACCTGAGCCTGCCGCTCAGCGAGTGCGCTGGACCCGTCCCTCGTCCCACACCGGCCCGTCGGACTCGTAGACCGAGCCGTCGGCGCCGTACACCAGGAACCGGTCGAAGCCCCGGGCGAACCACCGGTCATGGGTGACCGCGAGCACCGTCCCTTCGAAGGCGGACAGGCCGTCCTCGAGCGCCTCGGCCGACTCCACGTCGAGGTTGTCAGTGGGCTCGTCGAGCAGCAGGAGCGTCGCCCCGGACAGCTCGAGCAGCAGGATCTGGAAGCGCGCCTGCTGTCCCCCGGAGAGCGACTCGAACTTCTGGGCCGCGGCGTGCGCGAGCTCGTAGCGGTCCAGCGCCCTCGAAGCCGGCTCCCGGGGCATCCCGTCGCGGTGGTCGTCCCCCCGATGCAGGACCTCCAGAAGGGTCCGGCCGACCAGCTCGGGATGCTCGTGCGTCTGCACGAACCAGCCCGGCCGCACACGTGCACCGAGCCGTGCACGGCCGGTGTGCTCCACCGGCCGTACTGGCACCTCTCCCACTGGCCGGTGCTCCACGTCTGGGTCCGACCCACCGGCAGCCAGAAGTCGCAGCAAGTGCGACTTTCCTGAACCGTTGGACCCGAGCACCGCCACCCGCTCGCCGTACCAGACCTCGAGATCGAACGGCCTCATCAGCCCGGCCAGCTCGAGGCCCTCGCAGACCACCGCACGCTTGCCCGTTCGCCCCCCCTTGAGCCGCATTCTGACCTGCTGCTCCCGGGGCATCACAGTCGGCGGACCGGCCTCCACGAACTTCCGCAGTCGGGTCTGCGCAGCCTTGTACTGCGAAGCCAGGCCGTCGTTGTACTCCGCCTTGATCTTGTAGCGGAGCACGAGCGCCTTCAGCTTCGCGTGTTCCTCGTCCCACCGACGGCGCAGCTCCTCGAACCGGGCGAACCGGTCGCGGCGTGCATCGTGATAGGACGCGAAGCCGCCCGGATGTGTCCACACGGAGTTCCCAGCGGCGCCGAGCTCGACGGTCACGACCCGGGTGGCAGTGTTTGATAGCAGCTCCCGGTCATGACTGATGTAGAGAATCGTCTTCGGTGACTCGTTGATCCGCTCCTCGAGCCAGGTCTTGCCAGGGACGTCGAGGAAGTTGTCGGGCTCATCGAGCAGCAGCACCTCGTCGGGGCCCTGCAGCAGGAACTCGAGCACCAGGCGTTTCTGTTCCCCACCGGACAGCGTGCTGAGCTCGCGGTACTTGGCTCGGTCATAGGGCACCCCGAGCCCCGCCGTACAACACACGTCCCAGGTGACCTCGATGTCGTATCCCCCGGCGTCGGTCCACTCCGCGAGTGCCCCGGCGTACTGCATCTGCGTCTTCTCGTCGTCGTCGGCCATCATGGCAAGCTCGCACGACTCCACCCGGGCCGCGGCCTCCCGAACCCGCGGGGGCGAGACCGACAGCAGGAGGTCGTGCACGGTCGCGCCTTCGCCGGTGTTGTGCGTGATCATCTGCCGCATCACTGCGAGCCCACCGGTGCGCGTCACGGCGCCGTCGTGCGGCAACAGGTCGCCGGTGATGATCCGGAGCAACGTCGTCTTGCCGGCTCCGTTCGCGCCCACGAGCGCCACCTTCGCACCCTCCCCTACCCGGAACGACACGTCGTCGAGAAGCACCCGCCCGTCTGGAAGCTCGAAGCGCACCCCGGCCACGTCCACATGTCCCACGCGCACAGTCTCTCCGACCGTTGCCGCCGGTGCGAGTGATTTCCCGCGCGGTGGAACTCCGAGAGCCCGTGCCGACGGCACCGGCGGCCCGGTAGCGCTCCGGCTCGGCTCAGTTCTCGCCAACGGCCGAGCGAGCGGCCTCGAGCCGCGCCACGGGGACCCTGAAGGGCGAGCAGGAGACGTAGTCGAGGCCCACAGAGTCGAAGAAGTGGATGGAGTCCGGATCACCGCCGTGCTCACCGCACACGCCCAGATGCAGTTCGGGCCTGGCCTCGCGACCCTTCTCGACCGCCTGGCGCACCAGCCCGCCGACCCCCTCGGTGTCCAGGGACTCGAACGGTGAGACCCCGAAGATTCCCTTGTCCAGGTAGGTGCTGAAGAACGATGACTCGACGTCGTCGCGGGAGAAGCCCCACGTCATCTGCGTGAGGTCGTTGGTGCCGAAGGAGAAGAACTCCGCGACGCCCGCGATCTCACCTGCCGCCATCACCGCGCGTGGCAGCTCGATCATGGTGCCCACCTTGTACTCCGGCCGCACGCCGGTCCGCTCCTCGATGTCGCGCGCCACTTCGGTGATGTCGGCTTTGACCAGCTCTAGCTCCTGGACGGTCGCGACCAGCGGGATCATGATCTCCGGCTGCGGGGTCCCACCTGCCTGAACGCGTCGTGCGGCGGCCTCGAGGACGGCCCGGGCCTGCATCGCGAACAGACCCGGGATCACGATGCCCAGCCGGACGCCGCGCAGCCCGAGCATCGGGTTCTCCTCGTGCAGCTTCTTGACCGCCTCGAGCAGCGCCTGGCGGGTGCGGTCGACGTCGCCGCGCTCCTCCGCGACCGCGAGCTCGACCGACAGCTCGGTGTAGTCGGGCAGGAACTCGTGCAACGGTGGGTCGATCAACCGGACGGTGACAGGCAGGCCATCCATCGCCTCGAATATCCCCTCGAAGTCCTCCCGCTGCTTGGGCAACAGACCGGCGAGCGCCTTCGCCTGCTCGGCCTCGGAGTCGGCGAGGATCAGCGTCTCGACGAGCGCCTTGCGGTCGCCGAGGAACATGTGCTCGGTGCGGCAGAGGCCGATTCCCTGCGCACCGAACCTGCGGGACCGGGCAGCGTCGCCGGGGGTGTCGGCGTTGGCACGCACCGCGAGCCTGCGGGTGGCGTCCGCGTGCTCCATGATCCGGGCCACCGCGGTGACCAGCTCGTCGCCCGCGGCGGCCTCGTCGCCCTCGAAGTGGCGTACGACGAGCGAGTCGACCACCACCACCTCGCCGGAGAAGACCTCTCCGGTGGTGCCGTCGATCGAGATGACGTCCCCCTCGGCGATCTCGACGCCGTCCTGGGTGGTCAGCTTGCGAGCCTTGACATCGATCTTCAACCCGGCCGCCCCGCAGACACAGGTGCGGCCCATCCCACGGGCGACGACCGCGGCGTGCGACGTCTTGCCTCCCCGGCTGGTCAGGATGCCGCGGGCGGCGACCATGCCGCGCAGATCGTCGGGGTTGGTCTCCCGGCGTACCAGGATCACGTTCTCGCCACGTTCGACCCGCTCCACAGCAGTGTCGGAGTCGAAGACCACCTGTCCAACGGCGGCACCCGGTGAGGCGTTCATCCCCTTGGCGACGAGCTGACGCTCGGCCCCCTCGTCGAAACGAGGGAACATCAGCTGGGCGAGCTGGTCACCGGTGACCCGCCGTACCGCCTCGTCCATGTCGATCAGGCCCTGGTCCACGAGCTGGCAGGCGATCCGGAAGGCGGCCTCGGCGGTGCGCTTGCCCACCCGGGTCTGCAGCATCCACAGCTTGCCGCGCTCGATCGTGAACTCGATGTCGCACAGGTCGCGGTAGTGGCCCTCCAGCTCGGCCATGGTCTCGAGCAGCTCGTCGTAGGCCGGCTTGTCGATCCCCTCCAGGTCAGCGAGCGGCACGGTGTTCCGGATGCCTGCGACCACGTCCTCACCCTGAGCGTTCTGCAGGTAGTCGCCGTAGATGCCTTGCGCACCCGAGGCGGGGTCCCGGGTGAACGCCACGCCGGTGCCGGAGTCCTTCCCACCGTTGCCGAACACCATGGAGCAGATGTTCACCGCCGTCCCAAGGTCGCCGGGGATCCGCTCCTGCCGTCGGTAGAGCACCGCTCGCTCGGTGTTCCAGGAGTCGAACACCGCACGCACGGCCATGTCCATCTGCTCGCGCGGGTCCTGCGGGAACTCCCGGCCGGCACGCTCCGCGATGAGGTCCTTGTACGCCGTCACCAGCCCCTGCAGCGCCTCGACGTCCAGGTCGACGTCGTTCTGCGCCCCCTCGGCCCGCTTGAGGTCGTCCAGCTTCTCGTGGAAGGCGCTGGCCTCGATGTCGAGGACGGTGGTGCCGAACATCTGCAGGAGCCGCCGGTAGGAGTCGTAGGCGAACCGCTCGTCACCTCCGGCGACGGTCGCGAGTCCGTGCACCGACTCGTCGTTGAGCCCGACGTTGAGCACCGTCTCCATCATCCCGGGCATGGAGAACTTCGCGCCCGACCGCACCGAGACGAGCAGCGGGTCGTCGCGCTGACCGAGCCGCTTGCCCATCTCCTTCTCGAGCGACTCGAGGTGCTCGGCGACCTCCTCGGCCAGCCCCTCGGGCTCCTGTCCGGCCTCCAGGTAGGCGCGGCAGGCATCGGTGCTGATCGTGAAGCCGGGCGGCACCGGCAGGCCAAGGTTGGTCATCTCGGCCAGGTTCGCGCCCTTGCCGCCCAGCAGATCCTTCTGGTCCTTGCTGCCCTCGGAGAAGTCGTAGACGTACTTGGTCATGTGCAGATCATGCACCGGAGTTGCCCGGTAGTCACCCCTGCCAGAGGTTGATCCCCGCCTCGACGGCGTCCTCGTCGATGGCAGCGAGCTCCTCAGTGGTCAGTTGCGGCCCATGGAGCGCGTCGAGGTTCGTGTCGAGCTGCTCGACCGAGGAGGCACCGATGACCGCCGAAGTGACCCGGCGGTCGCGCAGCGCCCACTGCAGCGCCAGCTGTGCCAGCTTCTGGCCCCGCTGCCGGGCGATCTCGTTGAGCCGACGCACGTGGCCTAGCGTCGCCTTGTCGAGATGGTCACCGGGCAGCGTGCTGGCGGCCCGCGCCGCCCGCGAGTCGCCAGGGACCCCGTCAAGGTAGCGGTCGGTGAGCAGCCCCTGGGCCAACGGCGTGAACACGATGCAGCCCATCCCCTGCTCCTCGAGCGCGTCGAGCAGGGTCTCCTCAACCCAGCGGTTGAGCAGCGAGTAGGACGGCTGGTGGATCAGCAACGGGGTGCCGAGCTCACGCGCGATCGTCGCGGCCTCGCGGGTGTGTTCGGCGGAGTACGACGAGATGCCGACGTACAGCGCCCGCCCGGAGCGGACCGCTGAGTCCAGGGCCGCCATCGTCTCCTCGAGCGGGGTCTCAGGGTCGAAGCGGTGGCTGTAGAAGATGTCGACGTAGTCGAGCCCGAGCCGGGACAGCGACTGGTCGAGCGAGGCCAGAACGTACTTGCGCGAACCACCGCCCTGGCCGTAGGGACCCGGCCACATGTCGTAGCCGGCCTTGCTGGAAATCACCAGCTCGTCGCGCAGGCCCTTGAAGTCGGTGGCCAGGTAGCGACCGAAGTTCTCCTCGGCGCGACCGTAGGGCGGGCCGTAGTTGTTGGCGAGGTCGAAGTGCGTGACTCCGCGGTCGAAGGCCCGGCGCAGGATCGCGCGCTGGGTCTCCTCCGACCGGTCGGTTCCGAAGTTCTGCCACAGCCCGAGCGAGACGGCTGGAAGCTGGAGGCCGCTATGGCCGCAGTGGCGGTAGTCCATCGAGTCGTAACGGTCGTCGGCAGGCGTGTAGTGGTTCACGCCCCCATCAAACCATCCGTGGATCGGTACTGTTGCCCAGGCACTGCCGCGATCGAGTACGACGCGTATCAGGTCCGGGGTGTGCTGGGTCGCAGACCAGTCGGACTCGGGTTGGTCCGCTGTCGGCCACGGCGGTCGGAATCATCCGGCCTCGTCGCCCGTACGGCGGGTCTCGAGAACCCGGAAGCCCTTCGCGCTCGCCAACCGGGCCGTCGGCCAGCCCTGTTCACCGAGCCAGCGCTGGAGCGAGTCCGCCCCGAGGTTCTTGCCGACGACCAGAACGGCCCGGCCGCCCGGCGTCAGCCGTGGCAGCCAGGAGAGCAGCAGCGCATGCAGGGCAGTCTTGCCGATCCGGATCGGGGGGTTGGACCAGATCTCGTCGTAGCGCTCGTCGCCGGGAACCTGGTCCGGCGTGCTGGCGGTGAGCCGGGCAACCACTCCGAGGCGTGCGGCGTTCTCCCGGGTGAGCGCGATGGCACGCTCGTTGACGTCGACCGAGCGCACCCGGGAGTCGTCGCTCACGATGGCGAGGGCGAGACCGATCACGCCGTACCCGCAGCCGAGGTCGAGGAAGCTGCTCGCCGAGGGCGGGTCGGTCTCCCGGAAGAGCACCGACGTGCCGGCGTCGAGCCGGCCCTTCGCGAAGACGCCCGACCCCGACGTCAGCGACAGCTCTCGGCCCCAGACACTTGCGGTGACCGGGAGTCGGGTGAACGGCGCCGAAGGGTCGGCGGTGAAGTAGTGGTCCTCCTCACTCATGTCGAGCGGCCCGGGCTCGTTGTTACCGCTCCCGGCAGCGTGCGCACGGCGCGGGCGGACGTCGCGCGGGCCCGGAGGTCCGCGTCGTCGGGGTAGGCCACCTCCTCCAGCGTCAGGCCGTGCGCTTGGGCCACGCCCACAGCGGAATCGCGCTGACCGCGGGTGAGGACCTGAGCCGGCCAGTCTGGGTCCCGTCGCCCCTCCCCGACGGCGAGAAGGCAGCCAACAAGGGAGCGCACCATGTGGTGACAGAAGGCGTCCGCGCGCACTCTTGCCACCGCAAGCCTGTACTCGTCGCGATGCCACGCCATCTCGAGCAGGGTGCGAACCGTGCTGGCGCCTTCCCGTCGGCGGCAGAACGCCGAAAAGTCGTGCTCACCGAGCAGTTCGCCAGCCGCCGTGTTCATCGCGTGCAGGTCGAGGTGCCGCGGCCACGCCAGCACGGACCCCCGCTGGAGCGGGTCCACCAGCTCGGCCGCGTCGGCGACCCGATAGGCGTAGCGCCGCCACACCGCCGAGAACCGCGCGTCGAACCCGTCGGCCGCGATGGCCGCCCTCTGCACGCGTAGGTCGGGGGGCAGCACGCCGTTCAGCCTGCGCAGCAACGCGTCCGGGGGCGCCGAGGGGCTGCGTCCGGCTGCCGCGAGCAACCCGGCCGATGAAACATCGAGGTGGACGACCTGGCCGCGGGCGTGCACGCCGGTGTCGGTGCGACCCGCACAGGTGACCGGGACGGCGTCGAGGCGAAGGACCTGGCCCAGGGCCGACTCGAGCAGACCCTGGACGGTACGCAGCCCGGGTTGGGTGGCCCATCCGCGGAAGTCCGTGCCGTCATAGGCAAGGTCGAGTCGCAGCCGCACCGGGCCATCCTGCCAAATCAACGACCGTCCGGGCACAATCGGGCACGTGACGCCGCTCGGACGCGTCGCAGGACAGGGGATCACCGATGCACATCGCCCTCGACGCGACCTCGGGCGTCGCGCCGTACGAGCAGCTCCGCACCCAGATTGCCACCCAGGCATCGCAGGGCCTGGTGCCGGCCGGCACGAAGCTGCCCACCGTCCGGCGTTTGGCCGCCGACCTCGGGATTGCGGCGAACACCGTTGCACGCGCCTACCGGGAGCTCGAGGCCGACGGCGTCATAGCGACCCACGGCCGACGTGGCTCGTTCGTCAGCTCCGAGGCCCTCTCGGGCGGAAGCGGCTCGGCAGACCTGGCGGCCGAGTACGTCGCCGCGGCTCGGCGCGCCGGTCTGACGCTCGCCGAGGCGACCGGGTTCGTCGAGCGGGCCTGGCCCCGCTGACCCGCCTCCAAAGCGCAGAGAGCTACTCGCCCGCTTCGGTGAAGCCCGCCTTCTGAGCAGCGTCCTCGGACTCGAACCAGACCTCGGCAGTGGCCTGCCCGAACCACTGGCCGTCCGGCGTGTGGTACTTCATCGAGTCCTCGTTGCCCTTGATCGGGTAACCCTCGGGAGCATGCTCGACATTCTCGAGCGGGACGTGCGACCCGGCATACTTGCCCGCGAAGCCCCCCTCGGTCTCCTCGAAGGCGCTGTCGTCGCCACCCTCGACCTCGACGACCGTCTCGGTCTCGGAGGGTTGCACGACCTCGGTCCCTGCTGTCTCAGCCCCGGCCGTCTCGGTCTCGACGGCTTGTGCCGGCGCTGGGGCCTCGGCCGTCCCCGTGCTGCGGGACGGGGTCTGTGCCCGCGCGGTGTACTCCTCGGTCACCAGCTCGATGACCGCCATCGGGGCGTTGTCGCCCTTGCGCGGGCCCAGCTTGGTGATCCTGGTGTAGCCACCCGGACGCTCGGCGAAGCGGGGAGCGATCTCCTCGAAGAGCACGTGAACAACGCCCTTGTTGCGGATCGTGGCCAACACCTGGCGCCGCGCGTGCAGGTCACCACGCTTGGCCTTGGTGATCAGCCTCTCGGCGACCGGACGCAGAACGCGGGCCTTCGCCTCCGTCGTGGTGATCGCACCGTGCTCGAACAGGCTCGTGGCCAGGTTCGAGATAATGAGCTTCTGGTGTGCCGGGCTGCCGCCGAGACGCGGGCCCTTCTTGGGCGTAGGCATAAATTTCCTCTTCCCTTCCGGGCCGTGTCAGGTACCCGGATAGATGGTGACCGTTCGTGCACGGAAAGCGGTGCATCCGCGCTACGCAGCGCTTCGTCTTCGACGCTGCTCAGTACTGTTCGTCTTCGACGCTGTTCAGTACTGTTCGTCTTCGACAAAACTGTCATCGTCGTCGTCGTACGCCGCCAGGGCGGCCGCCGCGTCGAAGCCGGGGGCGCTGTCCTTGAGGGATAGCCCCATCTCTACGAGCTTTGCCTTGACCTCGTCGATCGACTTCGCACCGAAGTTACGGATGTCGAGCAGGTCCTGCTCCGAGCGCGAGATGAGCTCCCCCACGGTGTGGATCCCCTCACGCTTGAGGCAGTTGTAGGAACGGACGGTGAACTGGAGGTCCTCCACAGGTAATGCGAGATCTGCGGCCAGCTGCTCGTCGACCGGCGACGGGCCGATGTCGATGCCCTCGGCCTCGACGTTGAGCTCGCGCGCCAGACCGAACAGCTCGACCAGCGTCTTGCCGGCGGAGGCAATGGCGTCTCGGGGACGGATCGACGCCTTCGTCTCGACGTCGAGCACCAGCCTGTCGAAGTCAGTGCGCTGCTCGACCCGTGTCGCCTCTACCTTATAGGTGACCTTGAGGACCGGTGAGTAGATCGAGTCCACCGGCATCCGGCCGATCTCGACGTCACCGGCCTTGTTCTGCACCGAGCTGACGTAGCCGCGGCCCCGCTCGACGACGAGCTCCATCTCGAGCTTGCCCTTGTCGTTCAGGGTAGCGATCTTCAGGTCGGGGTTGTGAACCTCGACGCCCGCCGGCGGCGCGATGTCCGCTGCGGTGACGTCACCGGGACCCTGCTTACGCAGGTACATGGTGACCGGCTCGTCCTGCTCGGAGGACACAACGAGATCCTTGAGGTTGAGGATGACCTCGGTGACGTCTTCCTTGACGCCCTCGATGGTCGAGAACTCGTGCAGCACCGTGTCGATCCTGATGCTGGTCACCGAGGCGCCAGGGATCGAGGACAGCAGGGTACGGCGCAGCGAGTTGCCGAGCGTGTAGCCGAAGCCGGGCTCGAGCGGCTCGATGACGAACCGTGAACGGAACTCGCCGACGGACTCTTCTGAGAGGGACGGACGCTGGGCGATGAGCATGGTGCTATTCCTTTCCGAGCCGCCCGACATTTGACGGCTCGAACTACAGGGACATGGTGCCCGAGGGTCGAACCGCAACCACCGAGCGGGGAACGTACGGGGGTGAGGCCCCCCGTACGTTTACTTCTTCGAGTAGAACTCGACGATGAGCTGCTCCTGGACCGGGATATCGATCTGCTGACGAACCGGGAGCTGGTGCACCAGGACGCGCATCCGGGTGGACAGCGCTTCCAGCCAAGCTGGGACGATCCGCTCGCCATGGGTCTCCCGAGCCACGATGAACGGGGTCATCTCCAACGACTTCTCGCGCACGTCGATGACGTCATGAGCGGTCACCTGGAAGGACGGGATGTCCACCTTCTTGCCGTTCACCTTGAAATGCCCGTGGGTGACGAGCTGGCGAGCGTGGCGACGAGTGCGGGCAAACCCGGCGCGGTAGACCACGTTGTCGAGGCGGCACTCGAGCAGCTGGAGCAGGTTGTCCCCGGTCTTGCCGGCTCGCCGACTCGCCTCGGTGTAGTAGTTGTGGAACTGCTTCTCGAGCACGCCGTAGGTGAAACGAGCCTTCTGCTTCTCACGAAGCTGGAGCAGGTACTCGCTCTCCTTGATGCGCCCGCGGCCGTGCTGGCCAGGCGGGTAGGGACGACGCTCGTAAGCCTGGTCGCCGCCGACGAGGTCGACACCCAGGCGGCGCGACTTCTTCGTCATGGGGCCGGTGTATCGGGCCATGGTTACCGAAATCTCCTTCTAGATTCGCTGGTGTCGGGTCTCAGACGCGACGGCGCTTGGGTGGCCGGCATCCGTTGTGTGGCGTGGGCGTGACGTCCGCGATGGTGCCGACCTCGAGGCCGATCGCACCCAGCGAACGGATCGCCGTCTCGCGGCCAGAGCCGGGGCCCTTGACGAAGACGTCGATCTTCTTCATGCCGTGCTCCATCGCCCGACGACCGGCGGCCTCGGCGGCCATCTGCGCCGCGAACGGGGTGGACTTGCGAGAGCCCTTGAAGCCGACGGTGCCGGCAGAGGCCCAAGCGATCACAGCTCCCGTGGGGTCGGTGATCGTGACGATCGTGTTGTTGAACGTGCTCTTGATGTGGGCTTCGCCCTGAGCGATGTTCTTCTTCTCCTTGCGGCGTACCTTCTTGGCGCCGGCAGCCTGACGGCTCTTGGGAGGCATTTCTCAACTCCTGAGGATTGTGTGGTCTTGCAACGTGGATCGAGGGATCGGGCCCGCTCTGCCGACCTGGAAGGCGGTCGGGGTGTGCGGGGGCGGCCCCGGTGCGGGAAGCTACCTGGCCTTCTTCTTGCCGGCGACGGTCCGCTTTGGGCCCTTGCGCGTACGCGCGTTGGTCTTGGTGCGCTGACCGCGCACGGGAAGGCCCTGACGGTGCCTGCGGCCCTGGTAGCTGCCGATCTCGATCTTGCGGCGGATGTCGGCCTGAACTTCTCGACGGAGGTCACCCTCGATCTTGAAGTTGGTCTCGATCTCGTCGCGGAGCCTGACCAGCTCCTCGTCACCCAGCTGGTGCACACGCATGTTCGGGTCGACCCCGGTACTGGTGAGCAGCGCCTGGGCGCGGGTACGGCCTATGCCGTAAATGTAGGTGAGTGCGATCTCTATGCGCTTGTCGCGCGGGAGGTCGACCCCAACGAGGCGTGCCATGAAAGGCGGTGTCCCTTCTTTTCGCTGGAGGTGTCAGTTCGTGTCGCGTCCCCACCCGCCTGGGACACGTCCGAGGACGTCTCCACTGAGTGGGGCCCCGGCCTCCAGACCGGGGGCTACATCCGAAGCTCGGATGAGCGATCACGATTCTAAGAGCCATTGCGGCTCGTGTTCAGTTGTGCGTCGGAGCTGACACGCGTCGCTGCCCCGAGGAACTCGGCCCAACGACCTGGTGTCAGCCCTGGCGCTGCTTGTGGCGAGGGTTCTCGCAGATCACCATGACTCGGCCATGGCGACGGATCACCTTGCACTTGTCACAGATTGGCTTCACGCTCGGGTTGACCTTCATCTTCGAGGCTCTCTTGAGGTAGACGGCTGGTTTACTACTTGTAGCGGTAGACGATCCGACCGCGGGTGAGGTCGTACGGCGAGAGCTCGACGACGACCCTGTCCTCGGGGAGAATCCGGATGTAGTGCTGACGCATCTTGCCGCTGATGTGGGCGAGCACCTTGTGCCCGTTGCTCAGCTCGACCCGGAACATCGCGTTCGGGAGTGCCTCGACGACCGATCCCTCGATCTCGATCACGCCTTCTTTCTTCGCCATGTCCTCCGCAATCTGTCGTCTCGTAGGTGATCTGATGCCTGCCTGCCGTGCTGCTCTGCCGTGCGAGTTCACCCCCGAAGCCCCTTCACGTGCCCGCTCCGGACGTGCCGTGCCGTGCTCCACTCCCAGTGCCGACGCACAGAGTCGGCCAGCAGATCGCCGGCAGCCACAGGGCACCACGAACCAGGCCCACGTTGGGCCGACGTTTGAGTTTACGTGAGTCCCCACCTATTCCCTAATCGCTCCGGAACCACCGAAGGGTACGCCGAGCTCGGCCAGCTTGGCCTCTCCACCGTCAAGGGCGGTCAGGATCCACGTACCCTGCCCTGTGACCGTGAAGGTGTGCTCGAAATGGGCGGCGATGGAGCCGTCCTCGGTGACCACGGTCCAGTCGTCGTCGAGCACCCTGCTCGCTTGGTCTCCGGCGACCACCATCGGCTCGACGGCCAACGCCAGGCCCTCCACCAGCTTCAAGCCCTTGCCGGGACGACCGTAGTTCGGAACGTTCGGCGGCTGGTGCATCGCCGATCCGATGCCGTGACCGACGTAGTCCTCGAGGATCCCGTAGGACCCCTGAGACCGGACGTAGGACTCCACAGCGTGGGATATGTCGGTGACCCGACCGCCCAGCGAGGCGGCGGCCATGCCGCGCCACATCGCTTCCTCGGTCACCCGGATGAGCTCGAGCGTCTCCTTCGGCACCATGCCGACCGCGACCGTGACCGCGGCGTCACCGTGCCAGCCGTCCACGATCGCTCCGCAGTCGATCGAGACGACGTCGCCTTCGTCGACGACACGCGCCCCCGGGATGCCGTGCACGACCTCGTCGTTGACCGAAACACAGATCGAGCCGGGGAACCCGTGGTAGCCCTGGAAGGACGGGGTCGCTCCCGAGGACCGGATATGGTCCTCTGCGACCCGGTCGAGCTCGAGCGTGGTCATCCCGGCTCGCACCGTCGTACGCAGCAGTTCGAGAGTCTCGCCCACGACCAGCCCGGCCGCCCGCATCTTGTTGATCTGCGCGTGCGTCTTGATCTCGACGCCGCGCTCCCTAAACACTCCGGTCCCCCGAAAGCACTCCGAGAAGTCCTTCGCCTCTAGCTCGCCTGGCGCTGGATGCGGTCCAGCTCGGCGAAGACGCGCGAGGAGACCTCCTCCACACTGCCCATGCCATCGATGCGCAGAAGGAGGCCTTGGTCCTCGTAGACCGAGATCAAGGGTTCGGTCTGGTCGTGGAAGACCTCCTGCCGATGCCGAAGCACCTCTTCGGTGTCGTCGACCCGGTCCTCGACGTGCGCGCGGTTGAGCAGCCTCTGAACCAGCTCCTCGTCGTCGACGGTCAGCACGACCACCGCGTCAAGGGAGTGCCCCCTCTCGCCGAGCATCTCGTCGAGCGCCTCGACCTGCGAGACGGTGCGTGGGTAACCGTCGAGGAGGAAGCCTCCCACGGCGTCATCCTCGACGATCCGGCCACGGACCATGCCGTTGGTGACCTCATCGGGCACATAGTCGCCGGCGTCCAGGTAGCGCTTCGCCTCCAGCCCGAGGGGGGTCTTCTGCTTGACGTTGAAGCGGAAGATGTCTCCCGTCGACACGGCAGGGATCGAGAAGTGAGCAGCGATCACCTCGGCCTGGGTTCCCTTACCGGCCCCTGGCGGACCCATCAGGATGATTCTCATCAGCGCAGGAACCCCTCGTAGTTGCGCTGCTGGAGCTGGCTCTCGATCTGCTTCACCGTGTCGAGCGCGACGCCCACCATGATCAGGATGCTGGTCCCGCCGAACGGGAAGTTCTGGTTGGCGTTGATCAGCACGAAAGCGATCAACGGGACCAGCGAGATCAGACCCAGATAGAGCGCGCCCGGGAACGTGATTCGGGACAGGACGTAGGAGAGGTACTCCTCAGTCGGCTTGCCCGCCCGGATCCCGGGGATGAACCCGCCGTACTTCTTCATGTTGTCCGCCACCTCTTGGGGGTTGAAGGTGATGGCGACGTAGAAGTAGGTGAAGAAGATGATCAACGCGAAGTAGACCGCCATGTAGACCGGGTGGTCACCCTGCACGAAGTAGGTGTTGAGGATGGTGACCCACCAGGAGTTACCCCCCTGGTTGAACTGCAGCGCCATCGCGGGGAGATATAGCAGGCTCGAGGCGAAGATGACGGGGATGATGCCCGCCTGGTTCACCTTGAGGGGGATGTAAGTCGACGAGCCGCCGAACATCCGCCGGCCGACCATCCGCCGTGCGTACTGCACCGGGATCCGGCGCTGGGCCTGCTCGATGAAGATGACCGCGGCCACCAGGACGAGCCCGATAAGGACGACGACTCCGAAGATCCACCAGCCGTTGGTGGTCTTCACTGCCCACAGCGAGGAGGGGAAGGTGGCGACGACCTGGGTGAAGATCAGGATCGACATGCCGTTGCCGATCCCACGGTCGGTGATCAGCTCACCGAGCCACATGATCACCGCGGTGCCGGCCGTCATCGTGACCACCATCACGATCATGGTCATCAGGCTGTCCTCGCTGTGGAGCAGCGGGAGGTCACAGCCCTGCAGCAGCTGACGGTTCCGGGCAAGGGCGGTGATACCGGTGGCCTGCAGGATGGCCAGGCCAAGGGTGAGGTAACGGGTGTACTGCGTGATCTTCGTCTGTCCGGCCTGGCCCTCCTTCTTCAGGGTCTCCAGACGCGGGATCACGACCACCAGGAGCTGCAGGATGATGCTGGCGGTGATGTAGGGCATGATGCCTAGCGCGAAGACGGTCAGCTGGAGCAGGGCGCCACCGGAGAACAGGTTGATGAGCCCGTAGAGCCCATCGTTCTCGATCTGGTTGAAGCAGGACTGCACGTTCGCGACATGCACCCCCGGGGTCGGCAGCTGTGAGCCGAACCGGAAGATCACGATGACCAACAGGACGAATAACAACTTGCGTCGCAGGTCCGGCGTCCGGAACGCGTTGGCGAAAGCGCCTAGCACCTGGTCCTCTTTCTTCACATGCGAGTGCCCCGCCCTTTGCAGCGGGACCCCGGGAAGCCTAACAGGGGTCCGAACACAGAACCCGCGGCGATTACCTCACCGCTCGGTGTCCGAACCCCTGAATGTCAGAGCTGGGTGGTGCTGCCGCCAGCTGCCGCGATCTTCTCCTTCGCCGCACCGGAGAACGCGTGCGCGCTCACCTGGACCGCCACGGAGATGTCGCCGGAGCCGAGGACCTTCACCGGGTGACCGCTACGGACGGCTCCCCTGGCGACCAGGTCCTCCACGCCGACCGTGCCGCCATCAGGGAACAACGCCGCGAGGCGGTCAAGGTTCACGACCTGGAACTCGACCTTGAAGGCGTTCTGGAACCCTTTCAGCTTGGGCAGCCGCATGTGGATGGGCATCTGACCACCCTCGAAGGCGGCCGGAATCTGGTTGCGGGCCTTGCTGCCCTTGGTGCCGCGACCTGCGGTCTTGCCCTTAGAGCCCTCACCGCGACCCACACGGGTCTTGGTGGTCTTCGCTCCGGGTGCCGGTCGCAGGTGATGCAGTTTGAGCGTCATGTCAGTCGACCTCCTCGACCACGATCAGGTGCCTGACCGTGTGCAGCATTCCCCGGATCTCGGGACGGTCCTCCTTGACGACGATGTCGCCGATCCGCTTGAGCCCGAGCGAGCGGAGGGTGTCCCGCTGGTTCTTCTTGCGGCCGATCGACGACCGCTGCTGCGCGACTTTGAGGCGACCCATCACGAGCTCACCTCGGCCCGCGCCTTGAGCAGCGCAGCTGGAGCGACGTCCTCGACGGCGAGACCGCGACGTGCTGCCACTGCCTCGGGCTCCTCGAGACCCTTGAGTGCTGCCACAGTCGCGTGCACGATGTTGATCTGGTTCGACGACCCCAGCGACTTGCTCAGCACGTCGTGGATGCCGGCGCACTCGAGTACCGCTCGCACGGGACCACCCGCGATCACACCTGTACCCGGGGCAGCCGGGCGTAGGAGCACGACACCTGCCGCCTTCTCGCCCTGCACCGGGTGCGGGATCGTGCCCTGGCTGCGGGGAACCTTGAAGAAGCTCTTCTTAGCCTCCTCCACACCCTTGGCGATCGCCGCGGGAACCTCTTTGGCCTTGCCGTATCCGACGCCGACCATGCCATCGCCGTCGCCGACGATCACGAGGGCTGTGAAGCTGAAGCGACGACCACCCTTGACGACCTTGGCGACACGGTTGATCGCGACGACACGCTCGATGTAGGCGGTCTTGTCAGCAGTCTGGCCGCCGCGACGATCGTCACGGCTGCCGCGCCGCTCGCCACCGGCACCGCCACTACGGCGCTGGGGTCCGCTCATTCGAGTTACCTCTCTCGTTCTCTACTTGAGTTCTAGGTCTGTCTGCGTTCAGAAAGCGAGGCCGCCCTCACGGGCCCCGTCGGCTAGGGCGGCGACCCGCCCGTGGTACTTGTTGCCGGCGCGGTCGAAGACCACGCCGTCCACGCCGGCCGCCTTGGCGCGCTCGGCCACGAGCTCGCCGACCTTCTTCGCCTTGGCGGACTTGTCACCCTCGAAGGAGCGCAGATCTGTCTCCATCGTGCTCGCGGAGACCAGCGTCTTGCCAATTCCATCGTCGACCACCTGCACGCTGATGTGCTTAGTCGAGCGGGTGACGACCAGACGGGGACGTTGCGAGGTGCCCGCGACCTTCTTGCGGCCTCGGACCTGACGGCGCAGGCGTGAGGCGCTGCGAGGGCTTGTGTGCTTGCCAGCCCTGAGTGCGATAGCCATCGTCACTTACCAGCCTTTCCGACCTTGCGACGGATCTGCTCACCTGAGTAACGAACACCCTTACCCTTGTAGGGCTCGGGCTTCCGCAGCTTGCGAATCTTGGCGGCGACCTCGCCGACCAGCTGCTTGTCGATTCCCTGGACGCCGAGCCTTGTGGGGCCGTCGACCGTGAACGTGATGCCCTCCGGGGCGTCGAACGTGATCGGGTGCGAGTAGCCGAGCTGGAACTCCAGCTGGGTCGGGCCCTTGGAAAGGACGCGGTAACCCACGCCCACGATTTCCAGCCTCTTCTCATAACCCGCCGTCACGCCGGTCACCATGTTGGCGATCAGCGTGCGGGTGAGCCCGTGCAGCGACTTACTCTGACGCTCGTCGTTCGGACGGGCCACTTCGACGGCACCATCGTCACCGCGCGCGATCGTGATCGGCGGTGCGACGGTGTGCAACAAGGTGCCCTTGGGGCCTTTGACGGTTACCACAGCCTGGTCGACGGCCACGTCGACACCGGACGGGACCGGAATGGGAAGCTTGCCAATGCGCGACATGCCTAGTTCTCCTCTCGGTCCTTCGTCACCAGACGTAGGCGAGGACTTCCCCACCCACGCCCTTCTTGTTGGCCTGCCGGTCGGTCAGCAGCCCCTGGCTCGTCGAGATGATCGCGACACCGAGGCCGCCAAGCACCTTGGGAAGTCCGGTGGCCTTCGCGTAGACGCGCAGACCCGGCTTGCTGATCCGTCGTACACCCGCGATGGAGCGCTCACGGTGCTGGCCGTACTTCAGCATCAGCGTCAGCGTCTTGCCCACGACGTTGCCGCCGGTGGTATCGGTGCTCTGGGTAGCCGACTCGCTCGCCGGCTGCGCGCTGGGCTCCTCTGCCACCCAGGACATGATGTAGCCCTCCTGCTGGAGGATCTCGGCGACGCCTGCCTTGAGCTTGCTGTAAGGCATCGTCACCGAGTCGTGATACGCCTGGTTGGCGTTGCGCAGACGGGTAAGCATGTCTGCGATCGGGTCAGTCATCGTCATGGCCGTTCGGCCCTCTCCCGCCGTGGTTTCGTCCGGATGGTGTCCGGGCGACCTGCAGCGATTCGTTCGGTCAGAAAAATGTGGACTACCAGCTGCTCTTGGTAACGCCCGGCAGCTCTCCGCGATGAGCCATCTCACGCAGGCAGATGCGGCATAGGCCGAACTTGCGGAACACGGCCTTGGGGCGACCGCACCGCTGGCAACGGGTGTACCCGCGCACCTTGTACTTAGGCTTGCGCGATGCCTTGACGATCAGTGCTGTCTTAGCCATCGTCTCACTGCTCCTTGAAGGGAAAACCGAGCTGCTTGAGCAGCGCGCGACCCTCGTCGTCGTTCGTGGCTGTGGTCACGACCGTGATGTCCATGCCGCGTGAGCGGTCGATCCGGTCCTGGTTGATCTCATGGAACATGACCTGCTCGGTCAGGCCGAAGGTGTAGTTGCCCCGGCCGTCGAACTGCTTGGCCGAGAGACCGCGGAAGTCACGGATGCGCGGAAGCGCGAGCGAGAGCAACCGGTCGAGGAACTCCCACATGCGGTCACCACGCAGGGTCACGTGGGCACCGATGGGCATCCCCTCCCGCAGCTTGAACTGCGCGATCGACTTCCTGGCCCGGGTCACCTGAGGCTTCTGGCCGGTGATCGCGGTCAGATCGCGCACGGCGCCTTCGATCAGCTTGGAGTCGCGAGCCGCCTCACCCACGCCCATGTTCACCACGATCTTGGTCAGGGCAGGGACCTGCATCACGTTGGCGTACCCGAACTGGTCACGTAGCGCCGGCAGAACCTGCTCGCGATAGCGCTGCTGCAGCCTCGGGGTCGACTGGGTGCTCTGGGCGGAGCCCGCTTCGTTGATGGCCGTGGTCATCAGATCTCCTCACCGGACGTGCGTGCGACCCGGACGCTTCGCTGCGCGGTGTAGGTCGAGCCGTCGGAACGACGCTTGCTCACCTCGTCGCGGCGAAAGCCGATACGGCTGGTCACCTTGCCCTTGGCTCCGCTGTCGTGGCCACCCTTGGCAGGGTCGACGAGCAGCATCACGTTGGACACGTGGACCGCGGCCTCCTGGGTGACGATCCCGCCGGTGGTGCCGGCGCGTCCCCCCTGGTTGACGACCTTGGTGTGCCGCTTGATGCGGTTCACACCCTCGACGATCACCCGGTCGGACTCGGCGTTGACGGCGATGACGCGGCCCTCAGCGCCCTTGTCCTTGCCGGCGATGACGCGGACGACGTCACCCTTCTTGATGTTCAACGTCTTCTTCTGTGCTTTCTTCGGGACCTTCTTCGAGGCCTTCTTCTGCGCCATGGGTTAGAGCACCTCCGGAGCCAGCGAGATGATCCTCATGAACTTCTTCTCGCGCAGCTCGCGGCCGACGGGGCCGAAGATGCGCGTGCCCCGGGGTTCCCCGTCGGCACGAAGGATCACTGCTGCGTTCTCGTCGAAACGGATATAGGAACCGTCAGGACGACGGCGTTCCTTGACGGTGCGCACGATCACGGCCTTGACGACGTCTCCCTTCTTGACGTTGCCACCGGGGATCGCGTCCTTGACGGTAGCGACGATGACGTCGCCGATGCCGGCGTAGCGTCGACCCGAGCCGCCGAGCACCCGGATGCACAGGATCTGCTTCGCACCGGTGTTGTCGGCGACCTTCAGTCGCGACTCCTGCTGGATCATCGACTCTCTCCTACTTGGCTTTCTCGAGCACTTCGACGATGCGCCATCGCTTGGTGGCCGACAACGGGCGGGTCTCCATGATCACGACCCGGTCGCCGACGCCGCACTGGTTCTGCTCGTCGTGTGCCTTGAGCTTCTCGGTACGACGCAGGACTTTGCCGTACAGCGCGTGCTTGACACGGTCCTCCACGGAGACGACGACCGTCTTATCCATCTTGTCGCTGACCACCAGGCCCTCTCGGACCTTGCGGGGGTTGCGGTCCCGCTCACCCGACTGCTGGACCGACTGCTCTGACTGTGGGGCTGCCACTGACACTTCTTCCTTCTGCTCGCTCATGCGGCACCGTCCTCACTGCCCGGGGTGGATCTGATCCCCAGCTCACGCTCACGCACCACGGTGTAGATGCGAGCGATATCACGCTTGACCGTGCGGAGACGGCCATGGCTCTCAAGCTGACCGGTTGCCGCCTGGAATCGTAGGTTGAACAGCTCTTCCTTGCCCTCGCGCAGCTTCTGCTCGAGGTCGACGTTGGTCATCGAGTCAAGCTCGTGTGCGGTTGTTGTCATCAGAACTCACCTGCCTCGCGGGTGACGAAGCGACACTTCATCGGAAGTTTGTGGATCGCACGACGCATGGCCTCGCGAGCGATGTCCTCCGGTACGCCGGAGAGCTCGAACATCACGCGACCCGGCTTGACGTTCGCGATCCACCACTCGGGCGAGCCCTTGCCGGAGCCCATGCGGGTCTCGGCGGGCTTCTTGGTCAGCGGCCGGTCCGGGTAGATGTTGATCCAGACCTTCCCGCCGCGCTTGATGTGCCGGGTCATCGCGATCCGCGCGGACTCGATCTGGCGGTTGGTCACGTAGGCCGGCTCCACCGCTTGGATCCCGTACTCGCCGAAGGCGAGACTGGTGCCGCCCTTGGCCGCGCCGGTGCGCCGTGGGTGGTGCTGCTTGCGGTGCTTGACCCTTCGGGGCATAAGCATGGTGCTCAGGCCTCCCGATCGGACGTAGTGGCGGTCGTCGCCGCCGGAGCGGCGGCGTTGCCGACGGTCGTCGCTGCCGCCTCGACAGGCGCCTCGCCCTGGGGTGCACGTGCAGGAGCCCCTTCACGGGGACGGTCCGAGCGTGTGCTGCGCGAGGGACGGTCGGCACCACGCGGCGGTCGGT
>JALZKI010000009.1 GCA_030859325.1 Actinomycetota bacterium | reverse complement strand
ATCCGTCGTTCTGCACTTAGCGACAACCCAGGGAGCTCGGCGCTCCATCAGTTCCCACACGGATCAGTCGGCAGGATGAGCATCGCCTAGCTGGTCAGCGGCCCTCATGCCTTCTCCAGATAGTCGGCCTGCTCGGAGTCGACCAGCTGGTGTACGGCGCTGGCCAGCGCCGGCTCGGACGAGAGAGCCGGGTCCTTGGCCACCAGTGCGGTCGCCGACTCTCGCGCCGCGACGATCACGTCCTCATGACGTAGCACCGACAGCAAGCGCAGCCCCGACCGGGTCCCGGACTGCGCGGCCCCGAGGACGTCACCCTCACGTCGCTGCTCGAGGTCGAGACGGGACAGCTCGAACCCGTCAACGGTTGCGGCGACGGCCGTGAGCCGGGCACGGGCTGTGCTGTCCGGCTCCGACCGGGTCACCAGCAGGCACAGGCCGGGTAGACCGCCGCGCCCGACACGGCCGCGCAGCTGGTGGAGCTGGGAGACACCGAAGCGCTCCGCGTCGAGAACCACCATCATCGTGGCGTTGGCGACGTCGACCCCGACCTCGATGACGGTGGTGGAGACGAGGACGTCGATGTCTCTGGCGGCGAAGGCACGCATTACCTGCTCCTTGCGGTCCGCGGCCAGGCGACCGTGCAGGATCCCCACCCGGAGCCCTTCGAGCGCGCCACCGCTCAACGCCGGCGCGATGTCCTCGACCGACGCCAGGGTGGCTTCGGGGTCGGTCGACGGTTGGGTCTCCGCGCCGCCGGCTTCCTCCTGCTCACCGCGCGCCCGGGACGTCGCCTCGCCGCCGATGCGTGGGCAGACGATGTAGGCCTGGTGTCCCTTCCCCGCCTCCTCCCGGATCCGTTCCCATGCGCGTTCGAGCCAGTCCGGCCGCTCCAGCATGGGCACCACGCTGCTGCGGATGTCCGCGCGACCGACGGGCAGCTCTCTGAGGGTGGACGTCTCGAGGTCTCCGAACACGGTCATCGCGACCGTGCGTGGAATGGGCGTCGCGGTCATCACCAGCACATGGGGTGGGGTGCCCATGGACTTGCTGGACAGGGCCGCCCGCTGCTCCACGCCGAAGCGGTGCTGCTCGTCGACGACGACGAGGCCGAGGTCGGCGAACTGCACCTTCTCCTCTAGCAAGGCATGGGTGCCGACGAGGATCCCGGCCGCACCGGACGCGGCGTCGAGCAACGCCGCCTTGCGGGCGGCGGCGCCGAGCGAGCCGGTGAGCAGGGCGACCCGGGTGCCGTCCTGCGCGCCGCCGAGCATGCCACCTGCGGCCAGGTCGCCGAGCATCGCCGTGATCGAGTGAAGGTGCTGCTGGGCGAGGACCTCTGTCGGCGCCAGCAGCGCGGCCTGGCCCCCCGAGTCGATCACCCGGAGCATCGCCCGCAGGGCTACGACGGTCTTGCCCGAGCCGACCTCACCCTGCAGCAGACGATGCATCGGGTGGCCGACGGAGAGATCACCGAGAATCTCCTCGCCCACCGTGCGTTGTCCGGCGGTGAGCTCGAAGGGCAGCCGGTCGTCGAAGCGGTCGAGCAGCCCGCCGGTGACCCCGGGCCGGGGCCGCGCCTCCAGGTCCGCCTGAGCCGCGCGCCGTTGAGCCAGGACCGTCTGGGTGACGAAGGCTTCCTCGAACCGCAGCCGCTTCTCAGCTGACCCCTTCTCCTGCCAGGAGTCCGGCCGGTGCACCCACTCGAGCGCCTGCCGAGCGCTAAGCAGGCCGTGCCGCAGACGGACGTCGGCCGGAAGTGGCTCCGGCACCTCGTCGAGCAGGTCGAGCGCGAGACCGATCGCGTCCTGGATCTGCCAGGTCTGGACCGTCGACGTGGCCGGGTAGATGGTGAGAAGGCCGGGCAGGCTGTCCCAGGCCTCGTGTGCCTGCTCCGACCCGCTCTCCATCTTCTCGTCGGAGAAGATCTTTGTCTCCGGGTTCGTCAGCTGCCACCTGTTGCGGAAGCGCCCCACCTTGCCGGAGAACAGACCGTGCGTCCCTGCGACGATGTTGCGTGCCCGCCAGGCGGCGATGTGCTTCCTCTTGTCGAAGAAGGTCAGGGTCAGCTGGTCGGCCTCCGTGGCGACCACGACCTCCAGCCGGTAGGCCATGCCGCCTCTGCGCTTGTCTTGGTAGGGGACCTGTGTCGAGGAGAGCACGCGCGCGATCACCGTGACGTGATCGTCGAGAGTCAGGTCGCCCCCGTCGCTGAGCGCATCCTTCTCGACGTACCGGCGCGGATAGTGGCGCAATAGGTCGCCGACCGTCCGGAAACCGAAGGCCTTCTCAATCTTGGGCGCGCTCTTGCCGGCGACGACGGCGAGCTTGGAGTCCCAGGTGATCGCGGGCATGGCTCAGTGCCTCCTACTCCACGCCGAGCAGCAGCGGATAACGCTCCTGGCCACCGTCGTAGACCACCACGTCCACGGTCGGGTGCTGGTCGGCGACGTGGGAGGCGCACCGCTCCGCAAGGTTGCCCGAGCCCGCTCCCGAGACGATCGTGACGAGCTCACCACCACCACCCAGCAACCGATCGAGGACATCCACGGCAACAGTCAACAGGTCGTCACCGACAAGGACGAAGTCCCCCTCGATTGCGCCGAGGACCTCACCCGGCTCACAGGGTCCGGCGGACGTCATCGCCCGCCGCGCCGCGACGGTCACCGCGCCGGAACGCGCATGGCGAGCCGCAGACGTCATCTCCAGGACGTCCTGCTCGAAGTGGCGTCCAGGCTCGTGAACGGCCAGTGCGGCAAGGCCGTGCACCTGGGCGCTGGTGGGGATGACCGCGACCCGGAGATGTTCGTCCTCCCGGGCGATACGGGCCGCGGTCTCGGCAACCGCGATGGAGTCGCGGTCGTTGGGGAGGATGATCACCTCGGCCGCCGTCGTCTGCGCAACTGCCGCGAGGATCTCGCTGGTCGCGGGGCGCCGTCCCGGCCCGGCGGCCACGACCGTGGCTCCGGCCTGGGCGAACAGCTCCATGAGCCCCTCCCCGGCAGCGACCACCACCACCTGTCGGCCTCTGCGTTCGGACGCCGCTGTGGCGGCACCCCGGTCCGCCTGCTCGGCGAAGTGGGTCACCCGGATTCGGAAAGGACGCCCGGCCTCGATCCCGGCCTCCACGGCTGCTCCCACATCGTCGACGTGCACGTGGACGTTCCACAGGCCGTCCCCGCCGACCACCACCAGTGAGTCACCCAGCGGCGTCAGATCCCTGCGCAGCGCGGCGATGGCCGGTTCCGCTGCGTCGAGGAGGTACATCACCTCGTACGCCGGCCCGTCGGCCGTGAGGTCTCCCGATGGAAGCGGGACCGGGATCGAACGCGTGCCTAGCGGCAACTGACTACCGACTGGCCGCTTCCCGGTGACTGCGGTCTCGGCGGCGTCGAGGATCACACACAGGCCACGCCCGCCGGCGTCCACAACGCCTGCGTCCTTGAGGATCTGCAGCTGCTCCGGGGTCCGCGCAAGAGCTCCGCGAGCCGCAGTCGCTGCTGCCCGGATCACCTGTCCGAGGCGGTTGCTCGCGGTCTCGGCTGCCTCTCCTGCCGCCTCGCTGGCTGCCTTGGCTACCGAGAGGATCGTGCCCTCGACGGGGTCTCCAACAGCTGCGTAGCTCGCCTCGGTGGCACGTGCCATCCCTTCGGCGAGCACAGTCGCCGAGCGGTCCCCCGGTCCGGCCTCGTTGATCCGCTTGGCCAGAGCCCCGATGAGCTGGGACAAGATCACCCCGGAGTTGCCGCGCGCGCCGAGCAGCGCGCCCCGCGCAAACGCAGAAAGGGGCCCCCTGAGGTCACCGTCCGTGCTGCCCTCGACCTTCTCCAGCATGGCGTTGCGGGCGGACTCGAAGGTCAGGAACAGGTTGGTACCGGTGTCCCCATCGGGAACGGGATAGACGTTCAGCGCGTCTATCTCCTCGCGAGCGGCACCCAGCGCATCCAGGGCCACCTCGGAGAACCGAAGGGTGGTGGCCAGGTCGAAAGTGGCCACAGCTTCGTCGGGCATGAGCGCGGTCGCCCCTTTCTGGCGATGCCAGGTCCGTCACAGGAAGCCACAGATTAGTGCGTCGTGCTCGATTCGCGCCGATGCCTGGCCATCGGATACGCTTGCGCGGTTGCCCTGGTACGACGTACGTCGGACGGGCACCCTCCGCACACGACCCAGAATCTAGCTTCTCAGGAGTTCACGGTGGCTGCCGTCTGTGACATCTGCGCCAAGAAGCCGGGCTTCGGTCACAACCGGCCGTGGTCACGGAAGATTACGAAGCGTCGCTTCGACCCGAATATCCAGCGCGTACGCGCAACCGTCAACGGGTCGCCGAAGCGCCTCAACGTGTGCACCGGCTGCCTCAAGGCAGGCAAGGTTACCCGCTGACCCCTCGCACTCACCGAAGCCCTCGAAAGCCGCCCTTCCCGGGGTGGCTTTTTCGTTGTGTGCCTCACTCCCACGGTGTCCGACGCCTCAACCGAAGTGTTGGTGGCCGGGGGGTCCTTCGTAGGGCGAGCCGTCGACCGTGACCCTTGCTCCGGCCAGAACTGCACCCGGGGCCTCTGCGTCGGGTCCAGCGGCCCCAGTTGTGGCCCGGACCGACGGGTCGAGGACGCGACCCACCTGCCTCCACACCTCCGGCAGCTCGGTGCCGTCGGGAAACGTGGCTACCAGCCCGTAGTCGTCTCCTCCGGTCAGGATGAAACGCATCGGGTCAACGCCGAGCGCCGCGCCGACGGCACGCAACGGGTCGGCGATCTCGAAGCTCGCGGAGTCGATGTCGATCAGCACCCCGCTGTCCTCGGCGATATGCCCGAGGTCGCCGAGCAGGCCGTCGGACACGTCGATCATGGCGGTGGCTCCGAGGGCCGCGGCTTGCTCGCCGGCGTCGTAGGGCGGCTCGGGCCTGCGGTGCGCCTCCACCAGCGCTCGTGGCGAGCGGAAACCACGAGCGAGTACGGCGAGGCCGGCTGCGGCCCATCCCAGTCGACCACACACCGCGACCACGTCCCCGGGTCGGGCTCCGGAGCGACGCACCGGTTCTCCTTCGCAGGAGCCGAGCACCGTGATCGCGATCACCACCGCATCCGCCCCGGTGACGTCACCGCCGACCACGGACGCTCCCACCAGGGCGGCTTCGGCGGCCATGCCGTCCGCGAGCGCGAGGACCCAGGAGACAGGCAGGTCCGGCGGCGCGGCGAGGCCGACCGTCAGCGCGGTCGCGCGTCCACCCATCGCGTTGATGTCCGAGAGGTTCTGGGCCACCGCCTTGTGGCCGATGTCGAGTGCCGAGGCCCAGTCTCTGCGGAAGTGCCGGGTGTCCACGAGCACGTCCGTGGAGACCAGGACGCGCTCATCCGGTACGGCGACCAGGGCCGCGTCGTCTCCTGGGCCGATCAGGACGTGATCCCCCTGGACGAAGCGCCCTTTGAGAACCGTCACCAGGCCGAACTCACCGAGGTCGGCCAGCGTCGCGTTCTCAGGCAGCTCGGCAGGCGTCATGATGGTATTCAATCCGATGGTCTCGCCCCATGCCTGGACCAGGTTCCTGCCAAACCCCGTGGCACGGTAGGTTGGCCGGGAGTCACCCAGATTCACGATCGAGGATCTGTGTCCTATGAGACCGCGGGAGTTCAGCATGGTGGTTCAGGCCTACATCTTGATACAGACCGACGTCGGCAAGGCCGCTGAGGTTGCCAAGGCGATCGCGGACGTCAAGGGCGTCACCCTGGCCGAGGACGTCACCGGTCCCTACGACGTGATCGTCCGAGCTGAGGCCCGCAACGTCGACGAGCTCGGCAAGCTAGTGGTCGCGCGAGTACAGAACATTCCCGGCATCACCAGGACTCTCACCTGTCCCGTCGTACATTTCTGAGCGAGTCCGCTCGGCCGGCTCGACGGCGCCCCGCCCCCGGACCGAACCGGGGCGGCCTTGCATGTCTGATGGTGCTCGTGGCGACCCTGGCCGGGTGCAGCCAAGGACCGGTGGAGATCATGACCACCGCGCCAGGAGGCCGGGACGCCCGGGCGTGCGCGCGGCTCATCGAAGCGCTCCCCGACGCCGTGTCCGACCAGCAGCGACAGGACATCGAGCCCGCCGAGGCGTACGGCGCCGCCTGGGGCGACCCTGCGATAGTGCTGCGTTGTGGGGTCGACCCTCCTGAGGGCTTCGACGAGTTCGCGACCTGCCAAAGAGCCAACGGGGTGGACTGGTTCGTCCCCGAGGCGCAGATCGAGGACCAGGGCGCCGACGTGGTGATGACAACCGTCGGTTTCGAGCAGAGCGTGGAGGTGGCCGTGCCCGCGGAGTACCGGCCTCCCGCCGTGGCCATGGTCGATCTGGCGGGCGCGATCAAACGCTCGATCCGGCAGACGAAGCCGTGCGTCTAGCGCAGTCCGGTGCCTCTGCGCAGGGCGAGCTGCACTAGCCGGTCGACGAGCTGTGGGTAGTCCAGACCCGACGCCGCCCACATCCGCGGGAACATCGAGGACGGCGTGAATCCTGGCATCGTGTTGATCTCGTTGATCACAACCCGTTCGTCGGGCAGCACGAAGAAGTCCACCCGAGCCAGACCCTCGCAGGAGAGCGCCTCGAAGGCTTCGACGGAGAGCGCCTGCACCCTCGCTTCGACGCCCTCGGGCAGGTCCGCGGGGATGACGAGCTCGGTCTGCTCCTCAGGAAGGTACTTCGCCGCGAAGTCGTAGAACTCGTGCGCGCCGTCGACCAGGATCTCCGCGACCACGCTTGCCTCGCAGGGGTCGTCGGAGAAGCCCTGGAGGACCCCACACTCGACCTCGCGGCCACCCTCGGCCGCGACCTCGACGATCACCTTGGGATCGTGCACCCGAGCGGCCTTGACCGCTGCGTCGAGCTCGCCGCGGTCGTGCACCTTGCTGATGCCGATGCTTGAGCCTCCCCGGCAGGGCTTCACGAACACCGGGTAGCCCAGCGAGTCCACCGATTTTCGGCAGCCAGCCGGGTCGGTCTCCCACGCACGTGGCGTGATCACCGCGTAGGGCAGGACGGGAAGGCCCTGACCCTGGAAGATGAGCTTCATGTACTGCTTGTCCATGCCGACCGCGGACGCGAGCACGCCCGCGCCGACGTACCGCACACCGGCCATCTCCAGCTGCCCCTGGATCGTCCCGTCCTCGCCCCAGGGTCCGTGCAGAAGGGGAAAGACAGCGTCGACCTCGCCGAGAGTGCGTGGCGCCTGCGATGACTCCTGCGCCACCAGCTCGCTGCCGAGGCCGCTGTTGGCCAGCATCACGGTGGCACGCGTGGGGTCGACCTCTGGCAGCTTGTCCGCCGAGGTGATCGCGAGCCGTTCCGGGTCGCCGGACTCCAGGACCCACCGGCCATCGGCGGTGATCCCGACTGGAAGGACGTCGTACCGCTCGGGGTCCATCGCCGCCAGCACGCTTCCCGCCGTCACGCACGAGATCGCGTGCTCGCTGGAGCGGCCACCGAACACGACTGCGATCCGTGGCTTGCGGGCTGGGAAGGACTCGGTCATGGTGCCGCCGACCCTACCTGCCCGCATGCACCATGATTGGGATCCCCGCCTATCGTGGAGGGCATGTCTTCGGCGCCTGCTGACCCCACACGTTCGGTTCCCTCGGACACCGCTTCGCTCCGCCCGGCCACCGTCGCGGTGACCTCCGGACGACCACCGCACGAGCCGGACAACCCGTTGAACGTGCCGATCTCGATGGCCTCCACGTACGTCGCAGGCGGCGACGTGGAGTACGGCCGCTACGGCAACCCGACCTGGTCGGCGTTCGAGAAGGCACTCGGCGATCTCGAGGGCGGCCGCGCCCTCGCGTTCTCCTCAGGGCTGGCGGCGGTCGCCACGGTGCTGGACCTGGTAGGTCACCAGCAGAAGGTGGTCGCCCCCCGCCACGCCTACAACGGCAGTGTGCTGCAGCTCGCAGACCTCGAGGCGCGAGGCCGGATCACGGCCGAGCTCGTGGACATCACCAACACCGCCACCGTGGCCGAAGCCTGCGCCGACGCCTCGTTGGTCTGGTTGGAGTCCCCGACCAACCCGGCCCTCGAGATCGCCGAGATCGAGCCCATCGTCGAGGCGGCCCACGCTGCCGGCGCGTACGTCGTGGTCGACAACACCTTCGCGACTCCCCTGATCCAGCAGCCGCTCTCGATGGACGTCGACATCGTCGTGCACTCCGCGACGAAGTTCATCGCCGGACACAGCGACGTACTCCTGGGGGTCCTGGCCACTAAGGACGACGAGCTGTACGACGTCCTGAAGAAGCGTCGCGACATGATCGGAGCCGTTCCCGGAACCTTCGAGACCTGGCTGGCGCTGCGGGGCATGCGCACGCTGCATGTGCGCATGGAGCGGGCCCAGGCCAACGCGCAGGAGCTGGTGCGGCGACTCTCGGAGCACCCAGCCGTCGGCGAGGTGCGCTACCCCGGCTTCGGCGCCATCATCTCGATCGTGATGGACCAGGGAGCGCTCGCAGCAGACCTGCTTACCCACAAGACGCGGCTCTGGGTGCACGCCACCAGTCTCGGCGGTGTCGAGTCGACGTTCGAGCGGCGTCGACGCTGGAAGAGCGAACCGGCCACCATCCCCGACGGACTTGTGCGGATGTCGGTAGGCATCGAGGACGTCAACGACCTGTGGGACGACCTCGCGACCGGGCTGGACGAGCTGAGTCCCACCCGGCCGGCGTGACCGCGGCCATCCCTGACTGCCACAACGGGACAGTGGCCATCAGTCGCGCTCGTGCTTGGTGTCGCGGGAGATGAGGCTGGTCAGCATGTCTCCTGCCGTCATCTTGGCCTCGACCACCGCCTGCACGTGCTCCACGATCGGCGCGTAGACATCGGCGTTGTGAGCAAGGTCGAGCAAGGAGGAGCACGACTTCACTCCCTCCGCGACCTGGCGGGTGGAAGCGGTGATCTCCTCGGTGGTCATCCCCTGTCCCAGCTTCTCCCCGAACGTACGGTTGCGCGAGAGCGGTGAGGAGCAGGTGGCCACGAGGTCTCCGAGCCCGGCCAGCCCCATCAGCGTCATGGGGTCCGCACCGAGCACGGTGGCCAGCCGGGCGATCTCGGCCAGACCACGGGTGATCACCGAGGCGGTGGTGTTGTCCCCGAACCCGAGACCGATCGCCATGCCCACCGACAGCGCGATCACGTTCTTATAGGCACCACCGAGCTCGCATCCGACGACGTCCACGCTGGAGTACGGCCGGAACGCGGGTGAATGGCACAGGTGACGCAGCCTGTTGGTGACCTGCTCGTCGGCGCACGCGACGACGCTGGCGGCCGGCTCCCGCCGGGCGATCTCCTGAGCCAGGTTCGGCCCGCTCACCACACCGACCCGGTCCGGTCCCGCGCCGGTGACCTCGGCGATGACCTCGCTCATCCGTTTGCTGCTGCCGAGCTCGACCCCCTTCATCAATGACACCATCACCGCGTCCCCGGGGATGTAGCTCGTCCACTCCGTCAGGTTCACGCGCAGGGTCTGCGAAGGAACGGCCAGGACGACGACCTCGGCTTCGCTGAGGGCACGCTCCGGGTCGTGCGTAGCCGAGATCGATCTCGGAAGCTCGATCCCCGGGAGGTAGTCGGCGTTCTCGCGTCTGTCGTTGACCGCGCTGCACACGTCCTCACGCCTTGCCCACAGCGTGATGTCGTTCCCCGCGTCGGCGAGCACCACCGAGAAGGCAGTGCCCCACGAACCCGCACCCAGCACCGCAACCCGGGTCATCTCTTCCGGCCCTCGCTCGGGTTACCGATCTCGCGGACACCGGCCGCTCGCGGGTCGAACCTGGTCTGCGGCGGGTCACCGTCGCGAATGTCGCCGAGAAGGACGGTGAGCGCGTCCAGAATCCGTGACGTCGCGTCGCGCAGACGGTCAGGCGTCAAAGACTCGCCGCGCAGGTCGTCCAGCTCGACGGGATCACCGGCCTTCACGGTGACCCTCTTGCGCGGGAGGAGCTTCGGCCTCTTGGCGTACGGCGCCAGGATGTCCTGGACTCCCCACTGTGCGATCGGGATCACCGGGACCTCGGCGCTGAGGGCGATCCGTGCCGCCCCTGTCCTCCCCGTCATCGGCCACAGTTCCGGGTCGCGGCTGATCGTTCCCTCCGGGTAGACCACTACACACTCCCCTTCCTTCACCGCACGGACCGCCGCACTGGATGCCCGGGATGCGTCCGAGGTCAGCCGGTAGACCGGTATCTGCCCGGCGTTGCGCACGAGCCTTCCGCCGACCGGGACCTCGAAGACCTCACGCTTGGCGAGGTACCGGGGTAGGCGCCCGTGGTCGTAGATGAAGTGCGCCAACGTGAACGGGTCCAGGTGGGAGATGTGGTTGACGACCACGACACAGCCGCCTTCGCTCGGCAGCTTGTGACCGTCGATCCACTCGCGTCTGGTGAAGGCCAGCAGGGGCGGCTTCACGACGGCGACGCAGATCGCGAACGCCCACCCCTGCCTGACCTGAAGCTTGCGCGGCTTGGTCACCGATGTCCTCGCCTCCTCGGTCGCGCCAATGCCGCTCTGACACTGCTGACCGCGCAAGCATGCCTCATCTGACTCCCGAAGCGCTGCTGGCAAGATCAAGGGTGATGTCGACATCCACACCCGATGGCCGTTTCGTGGTCCTCCTCCCGGTGAAGCGGCCTGTGGTCGCCAAGTCCCGTCTGCTCGATCTGGGTGACCGAGTGCGCCGCGACCTCGTAGTCGCGTTCGCTGCTGACACGGCCACCGCGGCCCTCGAGTCACCCTTGGTAACCGCGGTACTCGCAGTCACCGACGACTTCGAGCTCGCCGACGGGTTGCGCGGACTCGGCGTTCAGGTTATCCCCGACGGCACGGTCGATGACCTGAACGGTTCACTTCTCCAGGCCGCCGCCGAGGCACAGCGGCGATGGCCGGGGGCCGGGCTGGTGGCCATCTGCGCCGACCTGCCCGCGTTGCGGAGCAGTGAGCTGACCTCGGCCCTCTCCCGGGCCGCGACGACGTCCGCGTCGTTCGTGGCCGACGCGGACATGGTGGGTACGACGACGCTGGTGGCTCCCGATCTCGACCTCTTCACCCCTCGTTTCGGGCCTCACTCCCGTCGTGCGCATCTCGAGGCCGGTGCACGCGAGATCGATCTCGACGACGTGCCCGGCCTGCGCCGCGACGTCGACACACCCGACGACCTACGGGCTGCCGTCGAGCTCGGGGTGCGAGCCAGGACGTCGGCGATCATCACGACGCTTAGGCTCTGAGAGTGCAAGCGACTGTCTCGTCCTATGACTTCGAGGACTCGAGCGGAACGGTACTGCTCGACGACGGGGTGCAACTGAGCTTCACCGCGCAGGCGCTCATCGGGAGCGGGCTGCGTCTGCTCCGTCCTGGGCAGCGCGTCCGGCTTGACGTGCGCGGAAGCGGCGAGGCTCTGCGGATAGAGACCCTGCAGATCGTCACGTTGGCCTGAGCCTGCACAAGGAGGCGGGTCGAGGCAGCGACCCACCTTCTCGACGGTCAGGACTTCTTGGCGGGGCTCTTCTTCGCGGGGCTCTTCTTCGCCGTGCTCTTCTTCGCGGGGCTCTTCTTGGCGGTGCCCGAGCTGCTCGTCTTCTTCGCCGCGCTCGATGAGCTGGACCTCTTCGACGGAGTGGCCGCCGTTGCAGCGGCCCTGGCCGGGCTGGTCGCCGCTGCCACGGTGAGCTTGGGAAGCTTCTTCGCCCCGGAGACGACGGCCTTCAGGTCGGCGCCCGCGTTGAACTTGGGGACCGCGATCTTCTTTGCCTTGATCTTCTCACCGGTGCGCGGGTTGCGCACCCAGCGGGACTCGCGCACCCGCTTCTCGAACGAACCGAACCCTGTGATCGCGACCTTCTCGCCTTTGGCAATCTCACGAGTGACGGTGTCCAGCACCGACTCCAAGGCGTGGGACGCCGCCTTGCGGTTCCCGTCGAAGCGAGCCGCGAGGGTGTCAACCAGTTGACTCTTGTTCACTAGCTTCCCTTTCGTGCAGGTCGGGCCGAGCACGTGCTCGACTTACCTTTGCACGCTAGGGAAAAGTTGGCGTTCTCACAATCACCACACGCAAAATTGTGCCACCTATTTCAGCCGCGACTCTCAGAGGGTGGCCGGCTTCCACGACTGGCGCCGCGCCTCGTAGGCCGTGATGTCGTCGTCGTGCGAGAGTGTGGTGTCGATGTCGTCGAGTCCTTCGAGCAGTCGCCACCTGGTGTACTCGTCGATCTGGAAGGTTGCGACGAGGTCGCCCGCGCGCACCTCTCGAGCCTCGAGATCGACGGTGACGCGCATGGACGGGTTCCGCTCGGCTGCGGTCCACAGCTTCTCGATGACGTCGTCCCCGACCTGCGCCGCCAGCAGTCCCGCCTTGCCGGAGTTCCCGCGGAATATGTCGGCGAACTTGCTCGACAGGACGACCCGGAAGCCATAGTCCATCAATGCCCACACCGCATGCTCACGAGAGGAGCCCGTCCCGAAGTCAGGACCCGCGACGAGCACCGAGACGCCGTCGTACTCCTCCCGGTTGAGGATGAACTCCGGATCGTTGCGCCAGGCACCGAACAGCCCGTCCTCGAACCCGGTGCGGGTCACCCGCTTGAGGTAGACCGCGGGGATGATCTGGTCGGTGTCGACGTTGCTGCGACGCAAGGGCAGTGCGGTGCCGGTGTGCGTGGTGAACTTCTCCATGCTTCGGTTCCTTCCGCGCTCAGGCCGACGTCGGCAGGTCGGCTGGCGCTGCAAGATGTCCGGTCACCGCGGTGGCCGCCGCGACCAGGGGTGAGACCAGATGAGTCCGGCCACCCTTGCCCTGCCGGCCTTCGAAGTTCCGGTTGGAGGTCGACGCGCTACGCTCCCCCGGTGCGAGCTGGTCGGGGTTCATGCCCAGGCACATCGAGCAGCCGGCGTTGCGCCACTCTCCTCCGGCCTCCTTGAACACCACGTCGAGGCCCTCTTGCTCGGCCTGGAGCCGCACCCGTACAGATCCGGGTACGACGAGCAGGCGGGTGTCCGCCGCGATCCGGCGACCCTTGAGCACCTCGGCCGCCGCGCGAAGGTCCTCGATCCGGCCGTTGGTGCAGGAACCGACGAAGACGGTGTCCACCTTCACCTCGCGCATCGGGGTGCCCCCGGTGAGACCCATGTACTCCAGCGCCTTCTCGGCCGCGACCCGGTCCCCTAGGTCGGGGAGGTCCGCTGGGTCGGGCACGTTGGCGCCCAGGGGCACACCCTGTCCCGGATTGGTGCCCCAGGTGACGAAGGGAGTCATCTGCGAGGCGTCCAACACGATCTCCCGGTCGAAGCTCGCGTCCTGATCGCTCACCAAGGTCTTCCAGTGCGCGACAGCGGCGTCCCAGTCCTGATCCTGCGGCGCGTGCGGACGGCCCTGGATGTAGTCGAAGGTGGTCTGGTCGGGAGCGATCAGTCCGGCCTTCGCGCCCCACTCGATCGACATGTTGCAGATTGTCATCCTGCTCTCCATCGAGAGCTCCTCGATAGCAGAGCCGCGGTACTCCACGACGTAGCCCTGGCCACCGCCGGTGCCGATGTGTGCGATCAGCGTCAGTACCAGGTCCTTGGCGGTAACCCCGGCCGGCAGAGACCCGTTGACGGTGACGGCCATCGTCTTCGGTTCGGCCTGCGGCAGCGTCTGGGTGGCGAGCACGTGCTCGACCTCGCTGGTGCCGATGCCGAACGCGATCGCTCCGAAGGCACCGTGCGTGGAGGTGTGGGAGTCACCGCACACGATCGTCATGCCCGGCTGGGTGAGCCCGAGCTGTGGGCCGATGATGTGCACGATGCCCTGCTCGACGTCCCCGAGCGAGTGCAGCCGTACGCCGAACTCATCGGCGTTCCTGCGTAGTGTCTCCACCTGCGTGCGGGAGACCGGGTCGGCGATCGGTCTTTCGATGTCGAGCGTGGGCACGTTGTGGTCCTCGGTGGCAAGCGTGAGGTCGGGACGACGTACCTTCCGTCCGGCCAGCCGCAGACCGTCGAACGCCTGGGGGGAGGTGACCTCGTGGATGAGATGGAGGTCGATGTAGAGGAGGCTGGGCTCACCCACCGTGTGGTCGGGTTCACGGACGACGTGCTCGTCCCACACCTTCTCGGCAAGGGTCCTGCCCATGCTTGTCTCCTTCGCTTTCCGGGCCACCTCGGCGCGGTCCTCACCCGGGGGTCGTGCCTATGCCGTCCCCCACTGCTGCAAGGTCCGCATTGGTTTGCATCTTACGATGCGAGACGCCATTATCAGAGTATGGACAACTCTAGCGGAGTCGGGGTGCTGGACAAAGCAGCCCTCGTTCTCGCCGCCCTCGAGGCCGGACCCGCCACCTTGGCAGGACTGGTGGCCGGCACCGGTCTGGCTCGTCCGACGGCACACCGGCTGGCCGTCGCCCTGGAGCACCACCGTCTCGTTGCTCGCGACATGCAGGGCCGGTTCATGCTCGGCCCTCGTTTGTCAGAGCTTTCCGCGGCCGCCGGCGAGGACCGCTTGCTCGCCTCGGCCGGCCCGGTCCTCGCCCGGCTGCGCGACATCACCGGTGAGTCCGCACAGCTCTGGCGTCGTCAGGGCGAGTTCCGTGTCTGCGTGGCCGCCGCCGAGCGTCCCTCGGGGCTGCGGGACACCATTCCGGTGGGGTCGCAGCTGACGATGCGGGCGGGCTCCGCGGCTCAGATCCTCCTGGCCTGGGAGGATCCGGAGCGCATGCACCGCGGCCTGCAGAACGCCGCGTACTCCGCCACAGCGCTGGCCGGCATCCGGCGGCGCGGCTGGGCACAGTCGGTGGGCGAGCGGGAGCAGGGAGTCGCCTCGGTGTCGGCTCCGGTACGCTCGCCGTCCGGCAAGATCGTCGGGGCGGTGTCGGTGTCCGGTCCGTTGGAACGCCTGTCCCGTCAACCCGGTCGCATGCACGCTCCCGCCGTACTTGCTGCGGCCGAGCGGCTCTCGGAGTCGCTGCGCAGAGCGGCCGCGGAGTAGACGGAACCCCACATGAGCCTGCGCCCTGACGAGCGCCGTCTGCGGCTGATGGGCGGCCTTGTCTACCTCCTGGCCCTGGAGTACTTCTTCGCCGAGCAGGTGGCCGCAGCGGCCTGGGGCACGCCGTCGTACAGCTGGGCCAGCAACTACATCAGTGACCTCGGCATCACCAGCTGCTCGGCAACCGTGTGCTCACCGCGGCATGTCGTGATGAACCTCGGCTTCGTGACGCTCGGTGTGGTGGTCGGCCTGGGCTCGTGGCTGCTGCGCAACCAGCTGTTCTCCGGCCGCACGGGGCGTCTGGCACTGTGCCTGATGTCCCTCAGCGGAGTCGGCGACGTCCTGGTCGGCCTGTTCCCCGGAAGTGTGGAGGGCGTTGCGAGTGGGTCGCAGATGATGCACACGCTCGGCGCGGGACTGGCGATCACCTGCGGCAACGCAGGGATCCTGCTCAGCGGCGTATCGCTGTGGCCTCGTGATCGTTTCCTGGCCGGCTACTCCACCGTCTCTGGGGTGGTCGGCCTGGGCGCGCTTGCCTTCTTCGTGGGCGACGCCCCCCTCGTTGCCGAGATCGGAGTGGGCGCCATCGAACGCATCGCTGCCGATCCCATCGTCATCTGGATGGTTGTGCTCGGAGCCTGGAGCCTCAGCCGAGCAGTCCGAGAGCGAGACTCAACAGGCTGACCGCGAGCAGTGCTGCTCCCGCGAGGACCAGGACCACCAACCGGTTCGGCTTCTCGCGGCCCTCGCCCATCGAGGAGAAGAAGAAACCTGCGGGCATGAGCAGTGCCGAGACTGCAACCCCCGAGCGCGAGAGCCAGTCAAAGAAGCCTGACTGCCCCGTCGCGTCGGCGAACACCTGGCACAGCAGAGCAAGAATCAGGAGGACCCCCGCGTGGGCGTGGCCCGCTCTCGCGAAGGCGAGCTGGAAGGGAGTCACCTTGTCGCGGCCCCGCACGACCCAGAGCAGGTAGAGGCCGCCGGTCTCCACCGTGACAAGAGCGATCAACAGGATCCCGGCGAGGGCGCGGGACTCGGCGGACAGGGCGTAGCCGGCTTCCATCAGACTCCTTGGATAGTAGGACACTCCAATACTGGATAGTTATGGTCTCCAATGTCAAGATGGGTGGCATGTGGATCTCGGAGCTTTCCCGGCTCAGCGGGCTGCCCATCGCGACGATCAAGTTCTACCTACGAGATGGCCTGCTGCCTGCGGGCGAGGCGGTGGGGGCCACGCGCGCCCACTACGACGACTCGCATGTACGCAGACTGAGGCTGATCCGCGCGCTCGTCGAGGTGGCCGGACTGAGACTCGAGGCCGTGCGGAGCATCCTGGCGGCCGTTGAGGACGAGTCGCTCCCTCTGCACCAGGTGATCGGAACCGCGCACGTCCAGCTGTCCTCCGCCGACGGAGCCCCATCCCCCTCACGGACGTCGGAGCAACGCGTGGACAAGGTGGTACGCCGGTGGCGGTGGCACGTCTCTGCTGAGAGCGCGCACCGGGCTGCCCTGGCCCGGGCACTGGACTCCTTGGACGCGCTCGACCAGCCGATCAGCGATGATCTGCTCGACGACTATGCCGACGCCATGATCTCGCTCGCGCAACGAGAGGTCGCCTCGGTCGATGTCCGGGACGCGGGCAGGGCGATCGAGATCGCGGTCATCGGGACGGTGCTCCTCGAGCCGGTGCTGCTCACGATCCGCCGGATGGCGCAGGAGCACGTCTCGGAACGGAGCCTGAACCGACCGGGACGACGCCGTTGAGGAACTGTGCTGAGAAATTGTCCTGAGAGATGGTTGCTGAGACGTGGCCTCTAGAACAGGCCGTCCTGCTCGAGCTCGAGCAGGAGCTGCTTTCGCTCGAGACCGCCGGAGTAGCCGGTGAGTGCCCCGTTGGCTCCCACCACCCGGTGGCACGGGATCACGATCGGGATGGGATTACGCCCGTTGGCCAGTCCCACCGCCCGTGAGGCGGCGACGGTCATTCCCATCCGGACCGCCACTTCGCCGTACGACGCGGTCTTGCCGTAGCCGATCTGCTGGAGGTGTTGCCAGACCGAGCGTTGGAAGGTGGTGCCCGGGGGTGCCAACGGCAGGTCGAAGTCGTCGAGACCGCGGTCGAAATAGGCAGTCAGCTGACGAGAAGCCTGTCCCAGGAGTCGGTGTGCGTCGTCGCGCTCACCCACGGGGTGGGCCACGCGCGGGTTCGCGTGCCCCTGGCCGGCGAAGTCGATGGCGGTGATCGCGCAACCGTCGGTGACGATGCGGAGGTCACCCACTGGCGAGTCGAGAAGTGTCCACATATCAGTTCTCCTTCGGTGCGGTCAGCGAGCTCCACAGGTGCATCTGCGCGTAGGAACGCCAGGGTCGCCAAGCCCGACTCATCCGCTCGGCGTGCTTGGGTTCCTCCCCGATCCGGCACAGCGCTTTGCGCACGCCCAGGTCGGTGGGCAGGAAGACGTCAGGGTCTCCCAAGGCACGCATCGCGATGTAGTCCGCGGTCCAGGGTCCGATCCCTGGCAGCGCTAACAGTGCCTCGCGTACGTCGCCCCGGTCGGTGCTGCGGTCCAGAGCGAGGTTCGCGGCAGCAAGCGCCGTGCACAATGCGTTGAGTGCGCGTCCCCTGGCCCTCGGCATGGGGAGATCGCCAGGAGACACCTCGGCCAATGCGGCTGCAGAGGGGAACAGGTGGGTCATTGGCGCGTGGCCGGCTTTCTGCCTGTCGTTCCTCAGATCCTGCGGTAGCCGCTCGCCGTACCTGCGAACCAGGAGCTCAGCGATCGCATTCGCCCTGCGGACGGAGATCTGCTGACCGAGTACCGTCCGGACGGCGAGCTCGTGACCGTCGACGTGGCCAGGAACCCGGAGGCCGGGCCGGGCCAGGACGAGGGGGGACAACCTGGGGTCACCTGACAGCTGCTGGTCGACAGCGCAGGGGTCGCAGTCGGCATCGAGGAGGCGCCGGCACCGTTCCACTGCGACTGCGACGTCGCGCAGGTCCCGCACCCGCAACGAGCACCCGACGAAGCCGGCCTCCGAGGCGCGGCCCGGCGCGAAGTCAAGGTGTACGACGCCGGGGCCGTGCGGCAGCGAAAGAGCCCGTGCGTACCAGCCGGGCCCCGCCTGCTCCACGCCTGCAACGACCCGGGCGGCGAGGAAGCGCAGGAGCTCGGTGGCTGCGAAGGGGCGTCGCACGGCCAGCCGCAGCTCGAGCCTGCCCGTAGCGGCTGCGCCGCCGGCAGCGGGCCGTCCGCGCAGCTCTGTGGGCGAGCGGGCGTACACCGAGCGAACTGTCTCGTTGAACTGTCGGATGCTGGCGAAACCCGCTGCGAAGGCCACGTCGGCGAACGGCATCGCGGTGGTCTGGATAAGGACGCGCGCGGTCTGCGCGCGCCTGGCCCGGGCGAGCGCCAACGGTCCCGCCCCGAGCTCGGCGGCAAGCACACGGCCGAGGTGGCGCGAGGTGTAGCCGACCTTGGCGGCCAGACCCTCGACCCCGTCGCGCTCGACCACACCGTCCGCGATCAGCCGCATCGCGCGACCTGCTACATCTGCCGCCACGTCCCATTCCGGCGAACCAGGAGTCGCGTCGGGAAGACACCGGCGGCAGGCGCGGAAACCCGCGCCCTGCGCTGCCGCCGCCGTCCGGAAGAAGGCCACGTTCTGCTTGCGCGGCGTGATCGCCGGGCAGGAGGGGCGGCAGTAGATTCCGGTGGTCCGGACCCCGGTGTAGAAGATACCGTCGAAGCGGCGGTCCCGGCTCTTGACCGCTCGGTAGCAGAGCTCGGTGTCCTCGGTGTTCACCTGTCGATCCTCTCCCAGCTCCGCACCGAAGGCTAGCGGGAATCGGACATCGCCGCCGCCATGGACGCTGCGCGCGCCGCGGAGCGCGCGAAGCACGACGAGTCC
>JALZKI010000031.1 GCA_030859325.1 Actinomycetota bacterium | reverse complement strand
GGGGTCCGGCGTGGAAGAGGGTTCCGGCGTGGAAGAGGGTTCCGGCGTGGAAGAGGGCTCCGGCGTGGAAGCGGGCTCCGGCGTGGAAGAGGGCTCCGGGGTCGGGGTGGGTGTCGGCTCCGAGGTCGGGGCGGGTGTCGGCTCCGAGGTCGGGGTCGGGTCCGGCTCGGGAGTGAGGGTCGGCTCCGGCTCTGGATCCGGCTCCGGGATGGGAGTGGGTTGGGGGGTGAACGTGGGTATGGGGTCGTGACCCTCCGTGGGCGCCACTCCGTCGACGAAGACAGGCATCGGGAACGGCAGCACTGGTGTCCCTGCGAGAGCTCGCTGCATCACGGCCGTCCAGGTCCGAGCCGGGTAGGAGCCTCCGAAGAACTCCGGAAGGTAGTTGTTGAGCGCGTCGTTGCCGTCACCGCGTACGTACATCACAGCCGTGGACAGCTGTGGCGTGTAGCCCACGAACCACGAGGAGGACACATCACCGTTGTCGTCGGTGGCAGTGCCCGTCTTTGCTGCGACCGGTCGGCCGAGGGCCAAGGCGGCGGTGCCGGAACCGCCCTTGACTACCTGCTGCAACGCGAACGTGGTGTCGGCGGCGATGTCGGCCGACAGCCTGCGGTCGGTCTTCTCCGGCTGCTCGAAGAGCTCATCGCCGTTGGTGGACACCACCTTCTCGATGGCGTACCAGCTCGCGGCCATCCCTTCGTTGGCGATCGTCGCGTAGCCGTTGGCCATGTCGATCGGGCTTACCGTTCCGGAGCCGAGGGCCACACCGACGTTCGGCTCGAGTCCCGGGGTGTCCCTCGGGATGCCTAGGTCGACCGCGGTGTCGATGATCTTCTGCGGCCCGCCGTCCATGCTGACGGTCATGTCGATGAACGCCGTGTTCACCGAGTCCTTGGTCGCCGCAACCATGCTGACCGCGCTGCCGTAGTCCGTGTCGCCCTGGTTCTCCACGTCGCTCCCGTCGGGGAAGACGTAGGGCGAGTTGCCCTCGAAGGTGTCCTTGAGACTGAACCCGTCCTTGATCGCGGCAGCGACCGCGAAAGCCTTGAACGTCGACCCCGGCTGGCCTCCTTCCACTGCCCAGTTGATCTGGCTCTTCAGGTAGTCCTGCCCGCCGAACATGCCGCGCAGCGCCCCTGTCCCGGGTTGCACCGACGCCACCGCGACATGCAGCTTCTCCAAGCCGGGTGGGCGTTGCTCCCTGACCGCCAGAGCGGCCGCGTTGACGGCCTTCTTCGTGAAGGTCGTCGTGACGCGCAGGCCACCGCCTTCGATCTCGCGCTCGCTGAACCCCTTTTCGCCCAGCTGCTGCTTGACCAGCGTGAGGATGTGCCCGCGCTGGCCACCGTAGGCGTCGCCCTCGCTGATCTCGGGGAACCGCGGCAGCTTCTGCGCCGCCCGGTCGAGCCGGCCTTCCGGAAGCACACCCATGTCCCCCATCCCGGCCAGGACGTACTCATAGCGGTTCTCGAGCTGACGCATGGCCGGCTCGCCATTCGCGGGGTCGAGGTTGCCCGGTGAGTTGAGGACCGAGGCCAGCACCGCCCCCTCGCGCACGTCGAGGTCCGCAGCGTCCTTGTCGAAGAAGGCCTGGGCAGCGGCTTGGATCCCGTAGGAGCCGCGCCCGAAGTAGATCGTGTTGAGGTAGCCCTCGAGGATCTTCGCCTTGGAGGTCTCCCGCTGGATCTTCAGTGACAGCATGGCCTCCTTCGCCTTGCGGGTGAAGGTCCGCTCCTGGGAGAGGTAGAGCACCTTGACGTACTGCTGGGTGATCGTGGAGGCACCCTGGGTGGACTCACTGGTCGCGTTGCTGAAGGCGGCCCGAAGAATTCCCTTGGGGTCGATTCCCTGGTTGGTGTAGAAGGTGCGGTCCTCCGCGGCGATCACTGCGTCCTGGACGTGCTGCGGGACGTCGGCGAGCGGAATGCTCTGCCGGTCCTGGGTCGCAAAGCGTCCGAGCTCGGTCTTGCCGTCGGCGTAGTAGACGAACGTCGTCTGTGCTTGAAACTCCTTGTTCGGATCCGGAATGTCGATCGTGGCGTAGGCGTAGGCGAACGCTGCGAAACCGAGCGTGAGCAGCAGGAGTCCGGTGAGGAGCAACCACTTGAGGACACGCCGACCGAGGCTCCCTCTCGGTCGTTTACCCTTGCCGCCTCCGGACGTGGACCCTCGGCTGGCGCTGCTTCCCTTGGGCAGGGAGGCGGACTTGCGCTGTGCACTCAACAAGCTCTCCGGAGAAGAAGGCGGACAATTCTGTAGAGCAGCGTACGGGGGTGCCCCCGCGCGGCTCGGCCTGGTTCCGGGAGGACTGCCGGTTGTCGGTGTGAACGTCTCAAATCGCTACCGGCGAGTTGAGGCTTCCTGATATATCGCTACGATAGGTCAGTCATCCAGAGTGACCTGACAGAAGAGGCATCCGTGGCCCGTCGTGGCGAGACGCTCGAGTTCGCTGTGCTGGGACTCCTGCACGAGTCGCCGATGCATGGCTACGAGCTGCGCAAGCGGCTGAACGCGGTGCTCGGATGGGGACGTCTGTTGTCCTACGGATCGCTGTACCCAGCTCTGAAGAAGCTGCTCCGGGCAGGTTGGATCGAGGAGCAGTCGCCGGGTACGGCGACCGCGGTCGTCGTCTCACGTCGACAACGAATCGTCTACGAGCTGACCCCGGCAGGGAACGACCGGTTCTCCAGTCTCACCTCGGAGGCCGGTCCGTCGGCATGGGAGGACGACAACTTCGATGTGCGGTTCGCCTTCTTCTCACGCACGGACATGGAGATCAGGCTGCGCATCCTCGAGGGGCGTCGTACTCGCCTCGAGGAGCGGCTCGAACGCGTCCAGGAGCAGCTCCTCCGCACCCAGCAGCAGATGGACCGTTACGCCACCGAGCTACAGCGGCACGGTGTCGAGCAGGTCGAGCGTGAAGTCCGGTGGCTCTCGGACCTGATCAATGCCGAGCGTGGCACCACAACCACGAGCTCAAGACCGGTGGCCGCCCGGAACAACGTCCCCAGAGACACCGACCCTGTGACCACGAAACCAACACGGAAGAATTCGCAGTGAGAGGAGAGCCCCCATGGGTTCGGTACGTGTAGCAATCGTGGGAGTCGGCAACTGCGCCACCTCCCTGGTCCAGGGAGTCGAGTACTACCGCGACGCAGACCCGAGCGGCTCCGTCCCGGGGCTCATGCACGTGAAGTTCGGGAAGTACCACGTCGCCGACATCGAGTTTGTGGCTGCCTTCGATGTGGACGCAAAGAAGGTCGGTTTCGACCTCTCCGAGGCCACCACCTCCTCGGAGAACAACACCATCAAGATCTGCGACGTCCCCCCGACCGGGATCACGGTCCAGCGTGGCCCGACGATGGACGGCCTCGGCAAGTACTACCGCGAGACGATCCCGGAGTCCGACGCCGAACCGGTCGACGTAGTCGCGGTGCTGCGCGAGACCGGGGCCGACGTTCTGGTCTCCTACCTCCCGGTCGGCTCGGAGGAGGCCGACAAGTTCTACGCCCGGTGTGCGATCGAGGCGGGTGTGGCCTTCGTCAACGCGCTGCCGGTCTTCATCGCCTCCGACCCGATCTGGGCGCAGAGGTTCGAGGACGCCGGCGTGCCGATCATCGGCGACGACATCAAGTCGCAGGTAGGCGCCACCATCACCCACCGGGTGCTGGCCAAGCTGTTCGAGGATCGCGGCGTGGTGCTCGACCGCACCTACCAGCTCAACGTCGGCGGCAACATGGACTTCAAGAACATGCTGGAGCGCGACCGCCTGGAGTCAAAGAGGGTCTCCAAGACCCAAGCCGTCACCTCGAACATCGAGCACGACCTCGGCGCCCGCAACGTTCACATCGGCCCGTCGGACTACGTGCAGTGGCTAGATGACCGCAAGTGGGCCTACGTGCGGCTCGAGGGTCGCGCGTTCGGGAACGTACCCATCAACATGGAGTACAAGCTCGAGGTCTGGGACTCCCCCAACAGTGCCGGAATCATCATCGACGCGATCCGCGCCGCGAAGATCGCGCTCGACAGGGGCATCGGTGGGCCGATCCTGTCCGCGTCGTCGTACCTGATGAAGTCCCCGCCCGTGCAGCGTCCCGACGACGAGGGCCGTGAGAGCGTGGAAGCGTTTCTCCGCGGCGAAGTCGAACGCTGAGCTCGACCCGACGCAAGCACCATCTGCTCCGCCTGCTGCGCGAGCGATGGTTCCGGCGCCTGTTCGCGGTCCGGCTGACCAGCCAGTTCGCCGACGGCGTGCTGCAGGTGGCGCTGGCTTCCTACGTCATCTTCTCCCCCGAGCAGCAACCGGACGCATCGTCCATCGCGGCGGCCTTGGCAACGGTGCTGCTGCCGTTCAGCGTGCTCGGACCGTTCGTCGGAGTCTTCCTCGACAGGTGGTCCCGCCGTCAGGTGCTCGCGTGGTCGAACTTCGCCCGGGTCGCACTGGTGACGCTGCTTGCTGTCGGCCTCGCCGGCGAGCTGCGCGGGCCCTGGCTGTTCGCCCTGATCCTGGCCTGCCTCTCGGTGAACCGTTTCCTTCTCGCCGCACTGTCCGCGGCGTTGCCACACGTCGTGGCCCACGACGAGCTGATCACCGCCAACGCGGTCACCCCGACCGGCGGAACCCTGGCGTTCATCGTCGGTCTCGGGTTCGGCACCGTGGCCCGCACCGTCTGGTCCGGCGCCGGCCTCGACGGGGACGTGGGAGCACTGGCGAGCGCAGCGGTGCTTTACGGCGTCGCCGGTGCCCTCGCCCTGCGGATCCCTCGCGACCTGCTCGGGCCCGACCTCGCCTCCGAGCGCCCGGCTGTGCGGGAAGCTGTCCGGCACGTGGCCCGAGGCCTCCTGGAGGGCCTGCGGCACCTCGGCCAGCGTCGCCCCGCGGCGTACGGCCTGGCCACGATCGGTGCACACCGGTTCTTCTACGGCATCTCCACGGTCGCGACCATCCTGCTCTACCGCAACTACTTCTACGCGCAGGATGACGCCGAGGGTGCCTTCGCCGGTCTCACCCTTGCGGTGCTGGTCGCCGGACTCGGCTTCGTTCTCGCCGCTGTGCTCACTCCCTTGCTAGCCCGCCGGGTCACGTCGCGTACCTGGATCCTCCTTCTTCTCACCGCCGCGGCGGTGACGGAGGTGTTTCCGGGTGCCTTCTACACCGAAACGACGCTGCTGGTTGCGTCGTTCTTCCTCGGCCTCGCCTCCCAAGGCATAAAGATCTGCGTCGACACGCTGGTGCAGACCGGCGTCGAGGACGCCTACAGAGGGCGCGTCTTCTCCCTGTACGACGTGATCTTCAACGTCGCCTTCGTGGCCGCTGCGGCCGTCGGGGCGCTCGTACTCCCCGAGAACGGGAAGTCCTACGTCGTTCTGGGTGCGATCAGCCTGGGCTACGCGCTCACTGCATTCGGCTACGCACTGGTGACTCGGCAGCCTGCGGACCGGGTCACCGGCGACCTGGTCAGTTGAACAGGTCCCCCAGGCCCCCACCGCTGCTGCCGCCTCCGGACGTGCTGGTCGGCGGCACCCATTCGTGCGGCTGCACGACGACGAAGCCCGGACCGCTGAAGGCGTACTGCGCCGCTTCGCCGGAACCTCCGCGCAGCATCGACTTGAAGTTCATGCTGGAAACGACGCTCGGGACCAGGTTCGCCGACCAGGCGACCGCTGCTTGCACGTCGACGTAGGTGGGTTGCTGGGAGCAGTCGAGCACCACCGGCCGGCCCACGGTGCACAGCGCGACCGTGCCCGAGCCGGAGACCGTGGTGTTGAACAGTCCGCCCGCCACTATTCCGGCGCCCTTGACCCGGTTGATGTCCCATCCCAGCGCCGCATCGAAGGCCAGCAGGTTGCGCCCGTTCACGCTGATCGCGTCCCCGGCGAGCTCGAGCAGGTAGACGTATCCGGCGTCGTTGGCGAAGAACACCTCACCGTTGCCGGCCACCCGCATCAACGGCATGTCCTCGCTGGTGACCATCTTCTTCAACAGCTTACCCATGCTGCCGGACTTCTCGTGGTGGAAGGTGATCTGTCCCTGGAAGGCGACCATCGCTCCCTTGACCGCCAGAACGTCCTCACCGAGGGCGACGCGGAGTAGCTGCGGGTTCTGCAGAGAGAACCGCTGCTGGGCCTGCACCTCGAGGTTCGACTGGGTGAAGAGTTCGCTTTGCATGGGGTCATCGTAGTGGCGCATTCGCCTCAGCGGGCCGACCACCAGTCGAGCAGGGCCGCCCGGGCGTCGTCGTAGGACATCGGGCCGTGCTCGAGCCGCAGCTCGAGCAGATGCTTGTACGCCGCACCGACCTCGCGGCCGGGTCCGAGGCCGAGGATCGCCATAATCTGGTTGCCGTCGAGGTCGGGCCGGATCGCGGACAGCTCCTCCTCCTCGGTGAGGTGCTCGATCCGGGCCTCGAGGTCGTCGTAGGCACGCCGCAGACGATCGGCCTTTCGGCGGTTGCGGGTGGTGCTATCGGCGCGGGTGAGGACGTGCAGCCGGGCCAGCTGGGCGCCGGCGTCCCGGACGTAGCGACGCACCGCCGAGTCGGTCCACTCACCGGAGCCGTAACCGTGGAAGCGCAGGTGCAGGGCGACGAGCTCGGTGACCGCATCGACGTCGGTGTTGGGGAACCGGAGCTCCTTCATCCGCTTCCGGGTGAGCTTCGCGCCGACCACGTCGTGATGGTGGAAGGTCACCGATCCGTCGTCCTGGAAACGGCGGGTCCGCGGTTTGCCGACATCGTGCATGAGAGCCGCGAAGCGTGCGACGAAGTCGGGGCCGCGGCCGGGAAGCCGGTCCTCGAGGGCGATGGCCTGCTCCAGGACGGTCAGGGTGTGCTCGTAGACGTCCTTGTGTCGGTTGTGCTCGTCGCGCTCGAGCGCGAGGGCGGGAAGCTCGGGGATCACGTGATCGGCCAGCCCGGTCTTCACCATCAGCTGAAGTCCTCGGCGGGGATCGGCCGAGTTGACCAGCTTCACCAGCTCGTCGCGCACTCGCTCCGCGGAGACGATCTCGATCCGGGAGGCCATCGCGGTCATGGCCGCGACCACCTCCGGGGCGACTGTGAAGCCGAGCTGCGCGGCGAATCTGGCCGCACGCATCAACCGCAGCGGGTCGTCGGAGAACGAGTCCTCGGGTCGTCCCGGAGTGCGCAGCACGCGATCGGCGAGGTCGACGAGTCCGGAGAACGGATCCTCCAACTGGCGTTCCGGAAGCAAGAGGGCCATGGCGTTGACCGTGAAGTCCCGCCGCCCGAGGTCGCCGGAAAGCGAGTCCCCGTACTCCACGGTCGGCTTCCGCGAGCCCGCGTCGTACTTCTCCGACCGGTACGTCGTGATCTCGAGCTGCCAGTCACCACGGCGAGCGCCGATCGTCCCGAACGCTCGGCCGAGGTCCCACGTCGCGTCGGCCCATCCCCTGACCAGCCGCTCGGTCACCTCCGGACGGGCCGACGTGGCGAAGTCCAGGTCGTTCTGCAGACGTCCGAGCATCGCGTCACGGACCGGTCCGCCGACCAGCGCGATCTGCTCACCGGCGGCCTCGAACCGCTTTCCCAGCTCGTCGATGACCGGCGCGAGGCGCAGCAACTCGTGCACGGCCGTGCGCTGCACGTCGCTCACTCGCAGGTAAGATCCGGGTTGCGATGACTGGGGCGGGTCGGACACAGGAGGTAACTCTAGTTCTGGTTCGACACGGCGCCGGTCACCGGAGGGTCACCCCCCCGCCGCTGGGTGATGGTTAGCATCGACTGCGTGACGCCACCCGTTTGCCTGTCTATCGGCGCATGCCTGGCGACAGGTTTCCTCGCTGGGGCCGTTCTCGTGCTGGCCGGATCCGGCGCTGTGGCCGCCGCCGACTCCACACCGCTCCAGGTCTCCGTCGACTCGTTGTCACCGGCAGCCATACCCTCCCGGGGCGAGATCACGGTCACCGGGCAGATCACCAATATTTCAGACGACATGTGGAGCGACCTCAACGTCTACCTACTGACGTCCCCGGCGCCTTTCACCACCAGTGACGAGCTGGCGGAGGCTGCACTGTCCGACCCCGCTTCGGACATCGGGAACCGGTTGACTGCGGCCGAGCTGTTCGATCCAGTCGGGGACCTGGCCCCGGGGTCGAGCGTCGGCTACACCCTCTCGGTCGGCCGCAAGGATCTCGACCTCATCGGGCAGGCGGGCGTGTACTGGCTGGGGGTCCATGTTCTCGGCGCCAACCGGGACGGTCGCGACAGCGTTGCCGACGGCAGAGGCCGCACCTTCGTCCCGTTGATGGAGCGGGGCGGCCCAGACACCTCGATGTCACTGGTGATGCCGATCAAGGCCGACGTGCGCCGTAAGCCCGACGGCCGGTTGCGGGAGCTCCGCACCTGGCAGGAGCTGCTCAGCCCGGAAGGGCGGCTCGGCCGGTTGCTGGAGATCAGCGGGACGTCACTCGACATCCCCGTGACCTGGGTGCTGGACCCGGCCGTGGCTGACGCGGCGAGGTCGGTGGCAAGCGACAATCCACCGCTGAGCACCGAGCGCACGCAGCGTGGGGACGAGCCCGGGACCGATCCCAGCGAGAGCCCCGACGCCGAACCAGCTCCGGCCGAGCCTCCCTCCGAGGAGCCCTCCGAGGAGCCCTCGGACGAGCCCTCGGACGAGGCTCCCAGCGGTGCGGACGTCCCGGCACCGTCGGTGCGGGCACTGCAGGCAGCTGCCTGGCTGGACACCTTCCGACGACAGTCCCAGCAGCACAGCGTCCTCACCGTTCCTTATGGCGACCTCGACGTCGCCTCGTTACTGCGGCGCAACTTCGTCGACCTCGTCGGCGAGGCGACCAGGCTGAGCGCGGGCACGATGGCCGACCTTGATGTCGAGGCCGAGGGCGTAGTGGCCCCGCCGTCCGGTTTCCTTCCCGGGACGGCTGTTACCGCTCTGGACCCGGGAACGTCGGTGCTGCTCTCGCAAGCCGCTGCTCCGGGTGCGCCGACGACAGTCCTACTGACGACCAAGGGCCATCGGATCGTGCTGGCCGACAGCTCCGTGAAAGCGGGAGGGCCGCCCCCGGCACCGCCGTACCGTGCCCTCGCCCTACGTCAGCGAATCCTGAGCGAGGCAGCGGTGCATGCGCTGTCCGTGCAGAACCAGGAACCGTTGGTGATGTCCACGCCGCAGCTGTGGGACCCGGGCAGCGACTGGCGCCGCGCTGAGTTCTTCTCGGGGCTGGAGGCACCTTGGATTCGCGCGGTGGACCTGCCCACGGTCATCGTCACAGGGGGGGCCTTGGGTTCCGACCCGGGGCCATTCGACGTCAAGCTCGACTATCCGCGATCCGAAGCGCAGGCGGAGCTCCCCGTCACCAACCCACTGGCCTCCGAGATGCTCAGCGAGACCGGCAAGGTGCTGGCGACCCTGCTGAGCCAGAACGACACGGTCGATGAGGTCCTCTCCAAGAGCGCCATGCTGGCCTCGAGCTTCCAGGCCCGCAAGCATCCGGACGCCTCGGTGGAGCTGGCTCGTAGGACCACCGCACGGGTCAGGTCGAGGCTTCTCGATCGGGTGCGGGTGGAGGGACCGTCGTTCGTGACCATGTCCGGCAAGGAAGGACCGTTCGCGATCACACTCGTCAATGACCTCGACGAGCCGGTGACCGTGGGGATCGAGGCAGTGACGGACAGCAGCGAGCTGGTCATCCCCTCGCCCGAGCCGGTCTCGCTCGGTTCGGGCCAACGAGCCACGGTTCGGTTGCGTGCCACCTCACAAGACATCGGTGTGCACGCAGTCAGTCTCTTCGCAACCAACAGCAAGGGACAACGGCTAGGCAACGAGGTGCAGTTCAACGTACGGAGCAGTCAGGTGGGTCTGGTGATCTGGGCGGTGATGGGACTGGGTGTGGGTGTGCTTTTCCTCGCTGCCGGAGTCCGGCTTGTGCGACGTGTCCAGACGAAACGGATGCAGCCGTCATGAGCAGAGAGCCATCCGCCGAAAAGACAACGGTCGAGGATGGCGCAGACAGCACCGGACTCCTCAGCGCTAGCGCGATGATGGCCGCCGGAACAGTGGTCTCCCGCCTGAGCGGGTTCGTGCGCGGTTCGCTGCTGGCCGCAGCGCTCGGGGCCTATCTGCACGCTGACCTGTTCAACATCGCAAACACCATCCCCAACATGCTCTACATCCTGCTGGCCGGCGGTGTCTTCAACGCCGTCCTCGTGCCACAGCTCGTCCGGGCGATGAGGACCGACTCCGACGGTGGCGAGGCCTACACGAACCGGATCGTCACGCTCGCCGGTCTCTTCCTCGCCGGCGTCACGGCTGCGATGGTGCTCACCGCCCCTTGGCTGGTGCGGCTTTTCCTGTCTCCGGAGTTCTTCACCTCCGAGCTCGCCGGTCAACGCGAGTCCGTGATCGACTTCGCTCGCTTCTGCCTTCCCCAGGTGTTCTTCTACGGGATGTTCGTGCTGGTCGGACAGGTGCTCAACGCTCGTGGCCGGTTCGGGCCGATGATGTGGGCCCCGATCGCCAACAACGCGATCGCCGTGGCCGTGTTGGTGGTGTACCTGTTCGTGTTCGGTCCCGCCAAGGACCTTTACGGCGCATACACGCCTGGACAGGAGCTTTTGCTCGGGCTCGGGTCGACGCTGGGCATCGTGGTCCAGTTCTTGGTACTCCTGCCCTATCTGCGGGCGGCGGGCTTCCGGTTCCGGCCGAGGTTCGACTTCCGCGGCTCAGGTCTCGGGCACACGCTCAGGCTGGGGGTCTGGACCGTCCTGTTCGTCATCGTCAACCAGATTGCCTACACCGTCGTCGTACGCCTGGCTTCCGACGGCGCTGCCGCGGGTCTGGCCGGTGGGGACCCTGGCACCGGTTACACGATCTACTCGCAGGCGTTCCTGCTGATGATGGTTCCGCACTCGATCGCCACCGTCTCGCTGGCGACGGCGGTGCTGCCGCGACTTTCGGCGCACGCCGCCGAGCGCGACCTCGCCGGAGTCGGGCGCGGGGTGTCGTCGACGCTGCGCACGACGCTGACCCTGATCGTCCCCTTCGCGCTGCTCCTCCCGCTCATCGCCTACGACCTGGCCAACGTCGTCTACGGGTGGCTCGCGGCGGCCGACGCCTTCGTCGACTACGTGCAGCCGCTGTCCCTGTTTGCGATCGGGCTGGTGTTCTTCACTGTGCACTACCTGGTCCTGCGCGGGTACTACTCCCTCGAGCGCACTCGGACCGTGTTCTGGGTCCAGTGCGTGATCGCTGCGACGAACATCGTGCTGGCCGTCGTACTCACCCGTACTCTCACCGCCGAGCACACCGCCTCCGGTCTCGTGCTCGCCTACGACGGCGCATACGCGGTTGGCGCCCTGCTCTCCTACGGGCTCCTGCGGCACCTGCTCGGCGGGTTGCAAACACCGGTGCTGGTTCGTTTCCTCGTCCGGCTGCTGATCGCCGCCGGTCTCGCCACCGCCTTCACCTGGGCGGTGAGGTACGGCGTTGCGCAGCTGTGGCCGGTCGACGACAGCAAGCTGCAGGCGACGATCATGCTGATGGGCACCACGGGCCTCGACGCAGTGTTGTTCCTGGCGCTCGCGAAGTTGCTGCGGATCACCGAGGTGACCAGCATCATGGAACTGGTGGGGAGCCGTCTTCCGGGCCGTTCCCGAGAATCGGGCACGCCCTAACATGTAGTTTCTTGACAGGTTCCCTTCCGGGGTCGGTCCAGACGTTGGGGTGCCCCGGCGACCTGAGCGAGGAGGGACGTGGCCGACAACGCGATCGAGCCCGGAACCGTCCTGGCCGGGCGCTTCCGACTAGAGGATCTGCTGTACGAGAACGCGGGTGCCAAGCACTGGCGGGCAACAGACCAGATCCTCGCACGCAACGTCGCGGTCCATGTGATCCCCTCTGCCGACCCACGAGCCAAGGACCTCCTCGCCGCGGCACGCACATCCGCCACGGTCACCGACGGCCACTTCCTGCGGGTTCTCGACGCCGCGGAGGAGAACGAGGTCGCCTACGTCGTCAACGAGTGGGGCACGGGCAGCTCCTTGGACCAGATGCTCGACGAGGGCACCCTGCCGCCACGTCGGGCCGCTTGGCTGGTCAAAGAGGTCGCCGAGGCGATCACTGCTGCTCACCGGCACGGTGTCGCCCACGGTCGGCTGCTTCCCGAGAACGTCATGGTCACCGAGGCCGGCTCGGTGAAGCTGATCGGCTTCGCTGTCGATGCGGCACTCACCGACCGCCCGGGCACTGACGAGGCGGATGGCCCTGCCGCCGACGTCCTCAACCTGGCGGCCCTTCTCTACGCCACACTCGTCGGGCGGTGGCCCGGCTCGGCCGGCTCGAAGCTTCCGGACGCGCCTCGGGAGAACGGCCGCCCGCTGCGTCCACGGCAGGTGCGCGCCGGCGTACCCCGGCCTCTCGACTCCATCTGCGAAAGGGTCCTCAACGCAGAGGCCTACCAGGGGGCCGGGTCGATCGCGACCGCCCACGACGTCTGCATGGCGCTCAGCGACTTTATCGGTGACCCCATGGCCATGGCTGCTGCGCAAGATCCCACTGTTGTCATCGACGGTGACGACCTGCCCGACACCGCGACGACACCGGTTTCCGGTCCCCAGACGGAGCAGATGCCGGACCCCATCGCGGTCGAGACGACGGCGCCCTTGGGCCAGGGTTCCACTTCCGCTGAGATCGGTGGCCCGCCCTGGTCTTCGCGCCAGGCACCGGCGCGGACCGATGTGGAGGCGCGGGGCGCGAGCTCGCCGGACCCCGAGGCCACGCATGCCGGCATGCCACTGTTCTCCGATGACGACACCAGCGTCGGCTGGTCCGGTCCTTCCCAACCGGGGGACGTGCGTCCGCCGGAGCGGACCGAGCCCGAGCCCGAAGACCGACCGTTGTTCGCCCCGGACGTTTCCACGGAGCGAGGCGCCAGCATCCCACCTCCGAGGGGCGCCGGCCAGGTCACAGGCTCGGCACCGGAGGTGTGGGGGCCCGACTCCGACGACTCGATGCAGCCGAGTGGTCCGGACCGCCAGGACACCAACAGCTCGGGGAGGAGCTGGCTGGGTCCGGCCGCGATCATCGCGGCGGGTGTGGTCCTCCTTCTCACGGTTGTCCTTGCTCTCGGTTGGGGCCCCGGCACGGAGGAACCCGGCCCCTCGGTTAAGGACACCGCGTCACCGCGGCCGTCGCAGTCCAGCGCTCCTCGTGGCCCGATCACCATCTCCTCCGTCAGCGACTTCGACCCGGAGGGTGATCCGTCCGAGGAGAACTCCGAGCTCGCCCCTCTCGCCGCCGACGGTGATCCGGCCACCGCATGGCGGACCTCCACGTACTATGACCCGCTCAACCTGCTCAAGGACGGCGTTGGCCTGATGGTGGATCTCGGTGAGCCGGTCGCTGTCTCGCAGGTACGCCTGACCCTGATCGGAGAGCCGACCGACCTCGAGCTGCTCGCCTCGAGACAGGGAGCCGACGCTCCGACCGACACCACAGGCCTGCGGCAGGTGGCCACGGCCGCGGCCGCCGGCACGAGAGCCGACCTCGAGCTGAGGAGACCGGTCACCACTCGATACCTCGTCGTCTGGCTCACCTCGCTCCCTCCGAGCGAAGGCGGGTTCCAGGGCCAGATCGCAGAGATCGCTCCCAGGTCGTGAGCACCGGCTCGGAGGGGGCATCGGAACGTCTCGACGACCGGGCGCTCCTCGCCGAGCACCTGCACGGTAACCCCGACGCCTTCGGATTGCTGTTCGCCCGTCATCGCGATCGTCTCTGGGCCGTGGCCCTGCGTACGACCGGTGACGTCGACGAGGCCGCCGACGCCTTGCAGGACGGCATGATCTCCGCGTTCCGCAGGGCGGAGTCCTACCGCGGCGACGCTGCGGTGACCACCTGGCTGCACCGCATAGTGGTCAACGCCTGTCTCGACCGACTGCGGCGGCGCAAGGTCCGGCGCGCGGATCCGCTGCCCGATGATCTCGAGGCGAGTTCCGGCCGTGATGCACTGGTCCCAGGCACCAGCTGGACCACGTCGGCTCCCGACCCCGTCGAGATGTTGCTCGCGAGCGAACAACGGGCCGCGGTGCTTCATGCCCTCGACACACTCCCACCCGAGCAGAAGGCGGTCCTCGTGCTCGTCGACATGGAGGGATACTCAGTGGACGAGGCGGCGGCGATCCTCCAATGTGCCTCGGGGACTGTCAAGAGCCGCTGCTCACGTGGGCGTCAACGCCTCGTCCCGCTGCTGAGAGACCTGCGGCCCGGGAACCCGACTGCGCCGGGCGGCGTCCAACCCACTGGCCGGACGCGTCGATCGGCGGAGGAGGTGATCAGCGGTGACGGGTGACCGCTTCGGGAACGACCCGGACAACGCACGGACGGACGGAGTCGTTGAGGAGCCCCTCGGTGCCGCGACTTCTGCGATTCCGGGCGAGAACGACACACACGAGCGTGTACGCCAGCTCCTCGCAGCCGCCGCGGGCGCTCGCCCGGCGATGCCCACCGACGTCAGCGAAAGGCTCGACGGCGTGCTCGCCAGCCTCGTGGCCGAGCGCGCTGCCTCATCCGAGCGGACAAGCCATGAGCCGACCCGGCACCGACCCCAACACCGAATCCAGCCGACTCCTCAGCACACCTTCGCCCAAAGAGGAGCCCGACGTTGGCCGAAGATGCTGGTCGCCGCGGCCACCGTGTCGGTGGTCGGCCTGGGAGTCGGCAATGTCGCGACACGCTCAGGATCCGGAACATCGGAGGACAGTGCCGCCGGGTCAGCCGGACTGGAGCCCAGCTCCGGTGCTGAGTCGGGCGCTGGGTCGGGCGCTGGGTCGGGGCAGATGGACGCCGATCGCCCTTCGACGGCACGCCTGCAGCATCTGCCCCGCCTGCGGACACGCTCGTTGACCACCGATGCACAGCGCGTCGTCGACTTCTCTCTCATAGGGCCCGACGTCACGAGCGCGTCGCCGAGGACGCCCGGCTGCTCGGTTCCTGACCTCGGGCAGGGCGAGGACATCATCGACGTGCGCCTCGACGGAAAGCCCGCGTTCCTGTTGCTCGCGGCCGCCGAGTCGGGCCAGCGGCAGGTGCAGGTCTTCCTCTGTGGCACGGGCAGCGACTCCGCGCCAGTGGCGAGCACCAGCGTCGACGCCGACTGACGCCCCCGCCGACGGACCCCTGAGCGCCCGGCGCGCCCTGACCGGGAAGCGGGAATGGCCCGCGCCTAGGATCGGTTGTGGCCTGTGACGGCGAAGATCATCGAACGAACCAGGAGCTTGCGAAGCATCATGGCGGATCAGGACGTACGTGACGTCATCATCATCGGCTCGGGCCCGGCCGGGTACACCGCGGCGGTTTACGCCGCACGCGCGAACCTGGTGCCCCTGGTCTTCGAGGGCTCGGTGACCGCTGGCGGCGCGTTGATGAACACCACCGAGGTGGAGAACTATCCTGGATTCAGGGACGGCATTCTGGGGCCTCAGCTGATGGACGAGATGCGCGCACAGGCAGAGCGCTTCGGCGCCGAGATCGTCTCCGACGACGTCACGGAGGTCGACCTGACCGGTGCGCTCAAGGCCGTGACGAACTCCGCAGGCGAGACCTTCATTGCGCATTCGGTGATCCTGGCGACCGGGTCGGGCTACCGCAAGCTCGGCGTCGAGCACGAGGACCGGCTTTCCGGACACGGCGTGAGCTGGTGCGCCACCTGTGACGGCTTCTTCTTCCGTGACCAGCACATCGCGGTCGTCGGTGGTGGCGACTCCGCAGTCGAGGAGGCGACGTTCCTGTCCCGGTTCGCGAGCAAGGTCACGCTCGTTCACCGCCGGGACGGGCTGCGCGCCTCGAAGATCATGCAGGACCGCGCGTTCTCGGACCCGAAGATCGAGTTCGCCTGGAACTCCGCCGTCGACACCATCCACGGCGACGACAAGCTGACCGGCGTGACGCTGGTCGACACCGTCACCGGGGACAAGCGCAAGCTCGACGCGACCGGGCTGTTCATCGCGATCGGGCACGACCCCCGGTCGGAGCTGCTGCGCGGCCAGGTGCGTCTCGATGAGGAGGGCTACGTCCTGGTGGACTCTCACTCGACCCGGACGAACCTTCCAGGTGTGTTCGCCTGCGGAGATCTGGTCGACCATCAGTACCGGCAGGCAGTCACCGCGGCCGGCACCGGATGCGCGGCCGCGTTGGACGCCGAGCGGTTCCTGGCCGACCTCGAGCACGGGGCGCACACCGGTTCCCCCGAGATCGCCCATGAAATGCTCTCCGAGCAGGTACAGGTGGCGGGCGCCTGATGCCGTCCGCCCCGGTCATCGGGTTCGCCACGTTCGCGCGCTCCGATGTTCCGGGAAGATTTCTGCCCAGCCCCGCGTTTCCTGCAGAACCTACAACGCCATCTCGAGAAGGAGCACTACGTGTCTGACATGCAAGCAGTGACCGACGCCGACTTCGACACCGCAGTATTGAAGTCCGGCAAGCCCGTGCTCGTCGACTTCTGGGCCGAGTGGTGCGGTCCCTGCCGCCAGGTCTCGCCGATCCTCGAGGAAATCAACGCTCAGCACGGGGACAGGCTCACGATCGTGAAGATGAACGTCGATGAGAACCCGGTCACCCCGGCGGCCTACCGCGTGACCGGCATCCCGACGCTCAACGTGTACAGCAACGGCGAGGTCGTCAAGCAGATCGTCGGCGCAAAACCCAAGGCAGCACTACTCAACGAGCTCAGCGACTTCATCGGCTGAGCCGGGTCACAGGGTCCGGTCGCGCTCGGTGGCGGGACTCACCGGACGTGCTGGCCGGACCACGCCGAGCAGCTTCTCGAGCGCTACCTCCACCTCTTCCCGCCAGGTGAGCACCGACTTCAGCTCCAGCCGCATCCGCGGGTACCGCCCATGAGCACGGTGCGTCTTGAACCCCACCCTGAGCAGGAAGTCGGCAGGGAGCACGCAACCGGCAGACCCGTCCGCCGGTGGGCGCCGGTCGCCGAAAGCCTCGATCGCCCTGATGCCGCCGCGCTGCAGCAGGTCCTTCGCGACCGCCTGGACCAGCATCCGGCCGAGCCCCGCGTGCGATTGCTCGGGAAGCACCGTCGCGGTCACCAGCAGGACGGCGTCTTCGCTGACCGGCGCCGTGGGGAAGGTCTCCGCCCCCGGCACGAAGGACGGTGGCGCGTAGAGGATGTGGCCGGCCGGCTTGCCGTCGACATAGGCGACCCGACCGCACGACCCCCACTCAAGCAGCACCCGAGAGACCCAGCTTTCCTTCTCGCGACCAGCCTCACCCGCCCGTGCAGCGCGGTCCCGACGGACCGGGTCCAGCTCCCAGAAGCCGCAGGCACGGCAGGGGTCCGGCAGGTCACACAGGTTGTCGAGCGTCAGATGCGCCAGTCGCCGCGCCATTGGCACCGCCTCCAACCTAAGACTCCACAGATGGTGATCCTGCGACCCCGATGCTGCGGGGCCGAGGCCGATGCTCCATCCTAATAGTCCCCGGGCCTGTGGAGGATGGGCGAGATGTCTGGAGAACCCCGTCGTGAGCTGACGACGGGCAGCACGGGCACGGGCAGCACGACGCGTCTCGACAACTACGTCAACCGGTACGCCGCCCGCACGAAGGGCATGACAGCCTCCGAGATCCGTGCCCTGTTCTCGGTGGCCAGCCGACCCGAGGTGGTCTCGCTCGCCGGCGGCATGCCGAACATCTCCGGGCTCCCCCTCGACGTGGTCGGTGGCGCGATCAGTGATCTCGTGCGCAACAACGGTCCCGCGGCGATGCAGTACGGCTCCGGCCAGGGCGATCCTGCCCTTCGTGAACAGATCTGCGAGGTGATGCGCCTCGAGGGGATCGAGGGCCACCCCGACGACGTGGTCGTCACTGTGGGGTCGCAACAGGCGGTGGACCTGGTCACCCGGATCTTCTGCGACCCGGGCGACGTGGTGATCTGCGAGGCACCGTCGTACGTCGGTGCGCTCGGAGTCTTCCGTGCCTACGAGTGCGACGTGGTGCACGTGGAGATGGACGGCGACGGACTCGTGCCCTCGGCGCTGCGTGAGGCGATCACCGCCGTGAAGGCAGCGGGGAAGACGATCAAGTTCGTCTACACCATTCCCAACTACCACAACCCGGCCGGCGTGTCGCTGGCTCGCGAGCGGCGGGCTGAGGTGCTCGACATCGCCCGTGCGGGCGACGTACTGGTCCTCGAGGACAATCCGTACGGCCTCCTCGGGTTCGACGACGAGCCGTACCGCGCGCTGCGGGCCGACGAGGCCGACGGCGTGATCTACCTCGGCTCGTTCTCCAAGACGTTCGCTCCGGGCTTCCGGGTGGGCTGGGCACTCGCCCCGCACGCCGTACGCGAGAAGCTGGTTCTCGCCCAGGAGTCTGCGACCCTGTGCCCGCCCTCCTTCTCGCAGATGGCGGTCTCGGCCTACCTGTCGAACCACGACTGGAAAGGGCAGGTCAAGTCGTTCCGGGAGATGTACCGCGAGCGGCGTGACACGATGATCGACTCTCTCGAGGAGCTGATGCCTGCGGCTGCCCGGTGGAACGTGCCCGGGGGCGGCTTCTACGTCTGGCTGACCCTTCCCGACGGTCTCGACGCCAAGGCCATGCTCCCGCGTGCGGTGACCTCGCGTGTCGCCTACGTGCCCGGCACTGCGTTCTTCGCCGACGGCTTGGGCGCGCAGAGCATGCGACTCTCCTACTGTTACCCGACCCCGGAGCGAATCCGGGAAGGCGTGCGTCGCCTGGTCGGTGTCATCGAGGAGGAGCTGGAGCTACGAGAGACCTTCGGCACCATCACCGGCTCCATCACCGGACGATCGCGTGGCGCTGTCTCGAGCCGAGGCTACGAGTCCCCGCACACCAATCTCACGTGACGAGGAGATGACATGGAACCTGAGCAGACCCCGACCGCCGGCACCGGGACACAGGGGCGGGTGCTCGTGCTCGCCGGCGGCCTCTCCCACGAACGGGAGGTCTCACTGCGCTCCGGACGACGTGTCGCCGAGGCACTGCGCGATACCGGCGCCGAAGTCGAGGAGTGCGACGTCGACGCGCAGCTACTGCCCGCCTTGCGTGCCGAGCCGCCCGGCTGCGTGCTCCCCCTGCTGCACGGGGAGACCGGTGAGGACGGTTCTCTGCGCGAGGTTCTCGAGCTGCTCGAGATTCCCTACGTCGGGTCGCGTCCCGCGGCCTGCCGCGCGGCCTTCGACAAGCCGGTCGCCAAGGAGACCGTGGCCCGCGAGGGTGTGCACACCCCGCGCAGCGTGGCTCTCCCGCACGAGACATTCCGCGAGCTGGGGGCGGCAGCTGTCATGGATGCCATCGTCGCGGCGCTCGCCCTGCCGCTCATCATCAAGCCCGCTAGAGGCGGCTCGTCGTTGGGGTGCACCGTCGTACGTCAGGCCGACGCGCTGCCCGCGGCGATGGTCAGTGCCTTCGCCTACGGTGACACCGCACTCGCCGAGCGGTTCATCGAGGGCGACGAGGTGGCCGTTCCCGTCATCGACACCGGGGACGGTCCGCAGGCACTCCCAGTCGTGTCCATCGAGCCGGACGGCGGGGTCTACGACTACAGCGCGCGTTACACCGCCGGCAGCACGCAGTTCGTGGTGCCGGCCAAGCTGTCCCGAGACATCGCGGCGGAGTGTGCGCGGGTTGCCGTCACGGCTCACAAGGCGCTCGGGCTGCGTGACCTGTCCCGGTCCGACCTGATGATCGACGCCGAGGGAACCGTGTGGTTCCTCGAGGTCAACGTCGCGCCCGGAATGACCGAGACCTCGACCGTCCCCCTGTCGGTGCACGCGGCGGGCCTCGATCTCGGGAAGCTGATGAGCGATCTCGTCGGCGCCGCGATCTCACGCCGGTCGCCCACCCCTCGCCCGACCGAGTCAGGAGCCTGACATGCGTGACCTCACCTACCCTCCGGTCATCCTCACGGCCAAGACGGCGTTCCGAGTGCTGGGCCTCCGGTTCCAGATGCAGGGAACCGAGCACATTCCCCGCTCCGGAGGCGCCCTGCTTGCGCTGAACCACGTGTCGTACGTCGACTTCGTGCTCGGCGGGTTTGCGGCCCAGCCAGCCAAGCGGCTGGTCCGGTTCATGGCGAAACGTGAGCTGTTCGATCACAGGTACGCCGGTCCGTTGATGCGGTCCCTGCACCATATCTCCGTCGACCGTGCCGACGGAATCGATTCCTACACCGAGGCAATTCGGCGCCTGAGGATGGGTGAGGTGGTCGGCATCTTTCCCGAGGCCACGATCTCGCGCAGCTTCGAGATCAAGGAGCTCAAGACCGGTGCTGTGCGAATGGCCGCGGCGGCCGACGTGGCTGTGATCCCGGTGATCTTGTGGGGCACGCAACGGATGTTGACCAAGGACCATCCGAGGGACTTCTCGCGCGGCAAGACGATCGGCATCTCCGTCGGGGCACCGCTGCGGCCGACGGGTGAGGATCCGGTTGCGGAAACGAGCCGACTCCGGTCCGCGATGGCCTCTCAGCTCGACGCGGCGATCAAGGCCTACCCTGCCGAAGAGCAGCCGCCCGGGTCCTGGTGGTTGCCCGCGTCCTACGGTGGATCGGCACCGACACCCAAGCGCGCCAAGGAGCTGGACGCGCTGGAGCTACGGCAGCGGGCGAAGCGGCGGAGCCAGAGATCAGCCCGGACATCAGCCCAGAAGTCAGTCCGAAAAGCCGGCCGGCCGAGCGATCGGAAGTCGCGACCTGACTGACCCGGCCATCGGCTGCTCGAGCGGGGCGATCCCCGGTGTTCGCCCGCAGAGAAAGGGGCTAGCCCCGGCCGGGGTACTCCTGATCTGCTGGCCCCATGGCACTCGACATCCTGGTTCTCGGAGGCACGTCCTGGCTGGGTGGCACCGTCGCACGCGAAGCACTCCGCCGAGGACACCGGGTCACCTGTCTGGCACGCGGCGAGTCCGGACAGGCGCCCGGGGGCGTCACCTGGGTGCGGGCCGATCGGTGGAGCGAGGACGCCTTCGACGCCGTCCTCGACAAGGACTGGGACTCTGTTGTCGACGTGGGCCGACAACCCGTCATGGTGCGTTCCGCGCTCGCCGCCCTGGCGGACCGCACCCGCCACTGGATCTTCGTGTCCACCTGCTCGGTCTACGCCGACGACAGCACTCCGAGACAGGATGAGTCCGCTCCGCTCCACGAGCCGTGGTCAGGCGAAGGGGTCGCTGCCGACGAGGACTACGGGTCGGCCAAGGTCGCGTGCGAACTGGCCTGCCGCGATGCCGTGCCAGCCGACCGGTTGCTGGTGGCCCGCTCCGGCCTGATCGCGGGTCACGGGGACCGCAGTGACCGGTTCGGCTACTGGCCCGCCCGCCTGGATCGTGCCCACGACGGGCAGCCGGTTCTCACGCACTCGCGAGGCGCCGCGGTCCAGGTGATCGACGTCCTCGACCTTGCTGCGTGGCTGGTCACCGGCACCGAGGCCACTGCGGCAGGGACCTATAACGTCCTGGGAGACGTCGTGACCCTCGACGACGTCCTGAGCGCATGCGCTAGGAAGACGGGCAGCGAGCCGACGTACTCGAGTGTCGACCAGACGTGGCTGACCCGGCAGGGTGTCGCCGAGTGGTCCGGCCCGGGCTCCCTTCCGCTGTGGCTCCCGATGCCGGACTATGCGGGCCACATGACCCGCAGCAACGCCGCCGCCAGAAGGTCGGGGCTGACGCTTCGCCCGCTCTCGGACACCGTGGCGTCCGCGCTCGCGTGGGAACGAGAGCTCGGACTCACCAGGGAGCGGCGTGCCGGACTCAGCCCCGCGCGTGAGGCAGAGCTCATCGCTTTGTCGACATAGCAACTAAGCGCTAGATCGGCTTATCGCCTTTCGGGTCCATGATCGTCACGATGCGTTCGAGATCCGGGATCGAGGCGAACTCGACGGTGATCTTCCCCTTCGACCTGCCGAGGTCCACCTTGACCCGGGTCTCGAACCGGTCCGAGAGCCTGAGGGCAAGATGCTCCAGACCCGGGGCGGTCGGCCGGTTGCTGCGAGGTCTCGGTCGCTGCTCGGACCCGAGATCACCGACAGCGACGATCTCCTCCACGCCACGCACCGAGATGCCCTCGGCCACGACGCGCGCGGCGAGCCGGTCCTGCAGGTCACCGTCCGGCACCGCGAGCAGCGCACGCGCGTGCCCGGCCGAGATCACGCCCGCGGCCACCCGACGTTGTACCGCCGGGGAGAGCTTCAACAGTCGCAGAGTGTTTGTTATCTGCGGCCGGCTCCGGCCGATCCGCGAGGCCAGCTCGTCGTGGGTGCACCCGAAGTCGTCGAGAAGCTGCTGGTAGGCCGCCGCCTCCTCCAGGGGGTTCAGCTGAGCGCGGTGCAGGTTCTCCAGAAGAGCATCGCGCAGCAGATCGTCGTCACCGGTCTCCCGGACGATCGCCGGTACGGCGCGGAGACCGGCCCGCTGGACCGCCCGCCAGCGGCGCTCACCCATGATCAGCTCGAAGGAGCCGGCGTCGGTGCGGCGTACCACGACCGGCTGGAGGAGGCCGACCTCCTTGACCGAACGCACGAGCTCGGCCATGGCCTCTTCGTCGAAGACCTGCCGGGGCTGTCGGGGGTTCGGTGAGACTTGGTCAACGGGCAACTCTGCGAAGTACACCCCGGTCACCGGTTCCATCGCCGCGGAGGCGGGCACGCTCAGGCCCGCAGGCAGCGTTTCCCTGTTGTCTGGCGCTTCGACCGGTCCGTCAGCCGAGCCTTCCGCCGGAGCGGTCTCCGATCCACGGTGCAGGCCGGCATAAGGGCGAGACGAGTGCGGAGCCGTCGGGATCAGCGAACCCAGACCTCGCCCGAGGCCGCGCCGCTGCTCGGGCTTCTGATTCATGTGGCTGCTCCTTTGAGAGCCATCTCGCGCGCGGCTTCGAGGTAGCTGAGGGCCCCGGCTGAGCCGGGGTCGTAGGTCATCACGGTCCGGCCGTAGCTCGGGGCCTCCGATATCCGCACCGAACGCGGGATGGCCGTGCGCAGGACCTGCTCCCCGAAGTGAGAACGGACCTCCTCGGCGACACCCGCCGCCAGCCGAGTGCGCGCGTCGTACATCGTCAGCACGATGGTGGAGACGACAAGAGCCGGATTGAGGTGGTCACGGACCATCTCCACCGTCTCGAGAAGCTGACCGAGACCTTCCAAGGCGTAGTACTCAGCCTGGATCGGAATCAGCATCTCGTCGCCGGCGACGAGCGCGTTGAGGGTCAACAGGCCGAGAGACGGTGGGCAGTCGATCAGGACGTAGTCGAACCGGTCCTCACCGGCGGCGAACACCAAAGGGTGCCCATGAATGGCCTTCCGGAGCCGGTTCTCCCGATCCTCCAGGTTGACCAGCTCGATCTCTGCGCCCGCCAGGTCGATCGTGGCAGGGGCTACGAAAAGCCCGTCGATCTCGGGACTGGACTGCACGATCTCAGCCAGCGGTGTGCCGTCGACCACGGCGTCATAGGTGGACACAATGCCCCGGTGATGGTCAATTGACAGCGCCGTGGACGCGTTGCCTTGAGGATCCAGGTCGATCACTAGTATCCGCTGGCCGTTCTGCGCGAGTGCGGCCGCCAGGTTGACGGTGGTCGTGGTCTTTCCCACGCCCCCCTTCTGGTTTCCGACCACCATTACCCGGGTCCTGTCAGGACGGGGGAGCGTAGGGCTCAGACGGCGACCTTCTCGGACCAGCAGCTGCTGCTCCACCGAGCGGGCGAGCGGGGTGGAGAAGTCGTTTCCACTCTGTGCCGTGCTGATCGCGACTTCACGAGCGGTGCGAAAGTGAGATCGCGAGGCCACGGGAGGTGTCACCCTGGCCACGCCCGTGTCCTCGGCCAACTCTGTTTCACGTGAAACATGAGCACCGTCCATGATCTCAGCGTCTCGTGGATGACTCTGTGAACTCTGTGGGGAACTCGAGGCATCAGGCCACCCGAGGCCACCGAGGATCCCGGTGCTTGCCGTCGGGGGGGTTCCTCGATGCATTTCACTGTCGCCGAGCTCCACGACTGTCAATGCCCACCTTCCCGAGTGAACTAGTCGCCAGGCAGCCCTGGGCGAACGTGCCAGCTAACCCAAACTTAACCGCCACGCCCCTCGGTCTCCACTCGCAGCACCGTCGTCGGTGGATCAATTAGGTTGGACCCGTACGCGGTCACCGTGACCGTGCCTGCGCGATGCATACGAAGCGCACCCCTCGCGGACTCGATCTCCCGGGAGACCGACGACCCCTTCATGGCGACCAGCGCCCCTCCAGAGCTGACCAGAGGCATGCACCAATCCAGCAGCCGGGTGAGCGGCGCCACGGCGCGTGAGGTGACGACGGAGAATGAACGACTACCGTGCAGCTCCTCGGCTCGTGCACGCACCACTTCCACGTTCGTCATCCCAAGCGCGGCCACCACCTCCTCGAGAAAGACCGTACGTCGAAGCAGCGGCTCGACCAGCGTGACGGACAGGTCCCGTCGACTCAGGGCTAGCACCATCCCGGGCAGGCCGGCACCCGTGCCGATGTCACAGACGTCCTGCCCTTTCGGGATAGCCTCGCCCAACATTGCGCAGTTCAACAGGTGCCGGTCCCACAGGCGCGGCGCCTCCCGCGGCCCGATCAGGCCCCGCGTCACCCCATCGGTCGCCAATATGTCGGCATAACGCTCAGCCGTCGGAAGCGCATCAGAGAAGATGTGTCGCGCGACCTCGGGCGTGGGTGGCGTTTCACGTGAAACAGAGGCTGTCGCGCGCAGAGGGCGTTTCACGTGAAACAAGGACTGTCAGGGTTGGCGACGCCTACCGCCAGCATCATGCCAGCGTCATGCCGGCATGACCACGACGTGCCGTCGTGGCTCTACACCCTCGGATTCCGACTTCAGTCCAGCCGCTGCCACTGCATCATGCACGACCTTGCGCTCGAACGGGGTCATCGGGCTCAGCGCCACGGGCTCACCACTCGACGCCACCTCGGTGACCGTTTCTGCCGCGAGCTTCTCCAGCTCGGTCCGCTTGTTGGCTCGATAGCCGCTGATGTCCAGCATGAGCCGGGACCGCTCGCCCGTCTCGCGGTAGACCGCCAAACGGCTGAGCTCCTGGAGCGCCTCGAGCACCTCACCGTTGCGCCCCACAAGCTCTCCAAGGTCGGCACCCACGATCGATACTGCCGCCCGGTTTCCCTCCACGTCCATATCCAGATCACCGTCGAGGTCAGCGATGTCCAGCAACTCCTCGAGATAGTCCGCCGCGATATCGCCCTCCTGCTCGAGCAACTCCCCCTTGCCGCTGGTCGAGGCCGCCTCAGGGGCCACCTCAGGGGCCGACACCTCACGCGCCGACGTCTCAGTCGTTGTCTGGTCTTCGCTCACGTCATACTCCTTTGAGGTCGAGGTGCATCTACATCGCTAGGCGCTGGGCCGGTCTGGGGCGATCGGGTCGTCACCCTGGGACTGGTCGGGGTGCTCCGACTGACCGTTCTGCCCGGGAATCGCCCTCGGTGGTGACTTGGGCTTCTGCTTCTTGCGTTGATCGCGCGACTGCTTCCTCGGCTGCGAACGCTGCGTCGGTCTGGGTGGCTCTGGTTCCGGCTCGACGACCGGAGCAGCCTCCGGCGCCCTCCTGTGACCCTTGCGCTGTGCCTTGGCGGTGTCCCGGTCGGTCTTCGCCTTCGCCGCAGGCGTCCCGGGCGCCGGGTTGTTCCGGATCACGTAGAACTGCTGGGCCATGGTCCACAGGTTCGACGTCGTCCAGTAGAGCAGGACCCCGATGGGGAAGGCGACGCCACCTACCGCGAAGACGAGCGGCAGGACGTAGAGCAGCATCTTCTGCTGCTGTGCATAAGGACCGCTCAACGCGTCGGCCGGCATGTTCTTGCTCATCAGCTGGCGCTGGGTGAGGAACGTCGTCGCGGTCATCGCGATCACGAGCACCGCGGCGAGCACCTTCACCGAGGGCGCGCTGTCCCCGAGGAACTGCTCCGCGATGCGGGCACCGAAAAGCGTCGAGTCGCCGAACTGCCGAGCCTGGTCTTCGGTCAGCACGCCGCGCGTCTGTCCCTTGGCCGCGAGGTCGAGCAGGCGGAAGAGGGCCAGGAAGATCGGCATCTGCAGGAGAATCGGCAGGCATGAGGCGAACGGGTTGGTACCGGTCTCCTTGTAAAGCGCCATCGTCTCCTGGGCAAGCCGCTCCCGGTCGTGGCCGTACTTCTTCTGCAGCTCCTTTACCTTCGGCTGCAACAGCTGCATGTTCCGGCTGGACTTGATCTGCTTGACGAAAAGTGGGATCAGCGCAGCGCGGATCACCAGGGTGAGCCCGACGATCGAGAGCGCCCATGCCCATCCGGACTCCGGGCCGAAGAGCTGACCGAACAGTGAGTGGAAGCCTGTGAGAATGAGCGAGGTGATCCAGTACAGCGGCGCCATGATGAAGCCGCCGAGGGAGATGAAGAAGTCGAGCACTCAGGCTCCTCGAGTCTTGTGGGAGCAATCCAGGCGCATAACGGAGGTGTCACCGTGGCTCGTGGGCACGGGGTCGTAACCTCCCGGGCTCCACGGGTGACAACGAGCGAGCCGGCATGCGGCAAGCCAGCTTCCGCGAACACTGCCGTGATCGGTGACCGCCTGAAGAGCGTAGCCCGAACAGGACGGATAGTAGCGGCACACCTGGCCGTACAACGGGCTGATCAGCAGGCGGTAGCCGCGTAGCAGCCCGACCAGCAGGTACTTCATCTGCCGCTCCCAGCAGGCTCGGCACGAACCAGTCGAACCAAGGCTGAGTCGAAGTCGTCGTGAAGAGCGGTGTACGGCACGCGTCCGGATGCCGGAAGTGCACGCACCACCAACGCGGCGGAGTCCGGAAGGGACCCCAACCGCTCGCGGACGATGTGCCGAAGCCGCCGCTTGACCCGGTTACGCGTGACTGCCGGACCCACCGCCTTGTTAACCACGAACCCGACCTGGACTCGGAAAGGGACGCCTGGCGCATCGTCGGGACAAGGGTAGGTGAGGAGATGCAGCACCACGGTGCGCGTACCCGCATGCCGGCCCCGGCGGACCGTGGAAGAGAACCTGCGGCTCGAGACCAGCCGGTGTGCGCGTGTCAACACGCTCTCCCCCTTCTGGGGCACCGGTCAGTCATGTGTGCAGGATACGGGTCAGGCGGCGAGCCGGTTGCGGCCCTTGCGGCGGCGGGCAGCCAGGACGGCCCGCCCGGCGCGGGTCCGCATTCGAAGGCGGAAACCATGGGTCTTGTGCCGACGACGGTTGTTCGGCTGGAACGTGCGCTTGCTCACGAGTACATCTCCGGTGGTCGGGGTCGGGCACAGAGGTCCTCGAACCGGGCGGCGCGAGGTGGCAACCTGGCAATGGCGATTTCGGCTGGCACCGCCCACCCGCGAGATCGACGGGTGTCCGCTCCGGCGAGCGAATTCTGATCGGTCGGTCGTGGACATGCGGCACCGGTCGAGACCGGTTCGACCGCTCAAAAGATACGCGGTACGGCGGGCGAGGGTCAAACCGGTCTGCCCCGCTCCTGCAGCTTCGCACGGGTTGTGGACAACCGCTTGATCCACAGGCCAGGTGCTTGTTAGCGTCCACTCAGCCGCAGTTTTTTCGCGGTGTCAGCTGTGCTCTCCCGCAAACCACAAGCACGTGTGAGGCGGTCGAGCTGGCCGGCATTGCGCCTCTGACCTGGGGGTACCTATGGGTTGAGAGGCTGGCGAACCCGGAAGTCCGGATTCCATAACAGACCATGGTCTACATGCACAACCTGTGGACAAGGATGTGGACAGTCTGCGCGTTCTCCGTGCGGTTCGCGTGAACCATGTGACCGGATCTTCGAACGACTTTCCGGAAAAGGATGAGGGAGACCCGCGTGGACCAAGCACCCGACCCGAGCGCGAATTTGACCACGGTGTGGAAGCAGCTCGTGGAGGACCTGCCTCCCAACCAGCGAGCGTGGCTCACCGCAAGCCGGCCGATCACGCTGCACGAGAACACCGCGATCATCGCCGTGGCGGACGACTTCACCCGCAACCAGCTCGAGGGACGGCTACGCACGCGCCTCGAGGACTCCCTCACCGCGGCCCTCAATGTCCAGATCAGGATCGCGGTCTCGGTGGACCCACAGCTCCAGTCGTCGACACTCCCCCCTCCTTCCGACGTAGATCCCGGTTCGAATCAACAAATCGGTATGTCGACAAATCGGTATGTCGAGTCCTATGCGTTCCAGCCGAACAGTCCGATGCTGTCGCAGCACCCGGGTAAGCCCGCTCCGAACGTCATCGAGACCCGGTTGAATCCCAAGTACGTCTTCGAGACCTTCGTCATCGGGTCCTCGAACCGGTTCGCCCATGCCGCCGCCGTCGCCGTGGCCGAGGCGCCAGGCAAGGCATACAACCCTCTGCTGATCTACGGGGACTCCGGACTCGGCAAGACCCACCTCCTGCATGCCATCGGACACTACGTGCGCAGCCTGTTCAGCGGCGCCCGAGTCCGGTACGTGTCCAGCGAGGAGTTCACCAACGAGTTCATCAACGCGATCCGAGATGACAAAGCCGCGATGTTCCAGCGCCGCTACCGCGACGTCGATGTGCTCCTCATCGACGACATCCAGTTTCTCGAGGGAAAGATTCAGACGCAGGAAGAGTTCTTCCACACCTTCAACACACTGCACAACGCCAACAAGCAGATCGTGATCACCTCCGACCGCGCGCCGAAACGCCTTGAGGCGCTCGAGGACCGGCTCCGTAACCGATTCGAGTGGGGCTTGATCACAGACGTCCAGCCGCCCGACCTCGAGACCCGCATCGCTATCCTGCGCAAGAAGGCCGCTACCGAGCGGATGACCGCCCCACCCGACGTTCTCGAGTTCATCGCCAGCAAGATCCAGACCAACATCCGCGAGCTCGAGGGGGCCCTGATCCGGGTCACCGCCTTCGCCAGCCTCAACCGCCAGCCGGTCGACCTTACGCTGGCCGAGATCGTCCTCAAGGACTTGATCCCCGAGGGGGGAGAGCCGGAGATCACCGCGGCGCTCATCACCGCGCAGACGTCCGCCTACTTCGGGATGTCGATCGACGACCTGTGCGGCGCGAGCCGGTCACGTGCCCTGGTCACCGGCCGGCAGATCGCGATGTACCTGTGTCGCGAGCTCACCGCCCTGTCCCTGCCCAAGATCGGCCAGCACTTCGGCGGCCGCGACCACACAACAGTGATGCACGCCGACAAGAAGATCCGCACCCAGATGGCCGAGCGGCGCAGCACCTACAACCAGGTCACCGAGCTCACCAACCGGATCAAGCAACAAGCACACCGACACTGAAGGCACCGGGAAAGCGTGTGGACGATGCGACCCAGCTCGGTGTGCAGCATGTGGAGAAGCTGTACGGCACCGTGCACTGCACGCTCGGCGTACACAGGGGCGGTTGCTCGTCCCGGGTCTTTCCACATCGGACCGGGATGGGGAAGCCGCTTCTGACCTGGAGAGATGTAGGTTCTCCACAGTTTCCACGGCTGCTATGGAGACTACGGACGTACATCTATTCCAATCCTCGATGAACTTCTCTGCAGGTCTCGTTCTGGGGACGGCCAAGTCCGGCACGCGAGTTACCGCGGGGAAGTTCCTGCGATTGAGACCGGCGCCTGCCACTGCGCTTCAGGTCATGGCAGGATGCACACCCGCAGCAACTTCCGCAGGAGGCGAAGACAAGTGAAGTTCCACGTCGAACGCGACGTACTTGCCGATGCAGTCGCATGGGCCGCTCGCAGTCTGCCAGTCCGCCCCAGCGTTCCCGTGCTCGCCGGACTCCTCATCGAGACCAGCCCCGAGGCCGAGGGTGGGCTGGTCCTGTCGTCCTTCGACTACGAGACCTCGGCGCGGGCGACCCTTCCCGCGGACGTGTCCTCGCAGGGACGCGCGCTCGTCTCGGGCCGTCTGCTCGCCGACATCTGCCGTAGCCTGCCGAACAAGCCGGTCGAGATGTCTGCTGAAGGGACGAAGGTCTCTCTCACCTGCGGTTCTGCACGGTTCAGCCTGCAGACAATGCCGGTCGAAGAGTATCCATCCCTTCCCGACATGCCGGCTGCCACCGGGACGGTCAACAGCGAGTCCTTTGCGGCTGCGGTGGCCCAGGCGGTCACCGCAGCGGGGCGTGACGACATGCTCCCCGTGCTGACCGGTGTCCGAATCGAGATCGAGGGCTCGAGCATCTCGCTGCTGGCCACGGACCGCTTCCGGCTCAGTCACCGTGAGCTCACCTGGAATCCGGGCGCGACGGACGCGTCCGCGGCAGCACTCGTCCCGGCCAAGGTGCTGGCGGACACCGCGAAGTCGTTGACGGCAGGCAACGAGGTGACCATCGCGCTGGCAACCTCCGGCGTCGGTGAAGGGATCATCGGGTTCGAGGGCTCTGCCGGCGGCGGTGTCCGACGTACGACGACCAGGCTCCTGGACGGCGAGTTCCCCAAGGTCCGCACCCTCTTCCCCAGCCAGCACGTCACGATCACCCGGGTGGACAGGATCTCGCTGATCGAGTCGGTCAAGCGTGTCTCGCTGGTGGCCGAACGCAACACCGCGGTGCAGATGGCCTTCGGTGATGGAACGCTCACCCTCGACGCCGGAAGCGGCGACGAAGCCCAGGCCTCGGAGTCTCTGGAGGCATCAGTGGAGGGCGAAGGGATCACCACGGGGTTCAACCCTCAGTTCCTGCTCGATGGTCTCAGCGCCATCGACGCACCCGTCGTAGAGATGGCTTTCACCCAGGCCTCCAAGCCAGCGGTGATGGCCGGCGCAGGGTCGCTGGACGCGGACGCACAGCTCGACTTTCGTTATCTGCTCATGCCGCGACGCTTGTTGTCCTAGGCGAGGGGTAGTCCACTCCACGAAACCGGTTAGCCTGACCCCAGGACGCACGTGGAGGGTGGACATGGAACTCGCAATCATCGGACTCGGCAGGATGGGCGGCAACATGCGCGAGCGCCTGCGCCGCGCTGGGCATACCGTCGTCGGCTTCGACCGGAACCCGGACGTCCGTGACGTCGACAGTCTCGAGGACCTCGTCGGGAAGCTCAGCGAGTCACCGAAGGTCGTCTGGGTGATGGTCCCTGCCGGTGACCCGACCCGCGAGACGGTCCGAGAGCTGAAGAGCCTGCTTGACGAGGGAGACGTCGTCATCGACGGTGGCAACTCCAGATGGACCGACGACCATGTGCACCACGAGATGCTGGCCGAGAAGGGGATCGGCTTCATCGACTGCGGGGTCTCAGGTGGCGTCTGGGGTCTCGAGAACGGTTACGCCCTGATGGCCGGCGGAGACCCCAAAGACGTCGAGAAGGTGCAGCCGATCTTCGACGCGCTGAAACCGGAGGGCGAGTTCGGCTGGGTGCACGCGGGGTCGTCCGGCTCTGGCCACTTCTCCAAGATGGTGCACAACGGCATCGAGTACGCCCTCATGCATTCCTACGCCGAGGGGTGGGAGCTGCTGAACAAGGTCGACATGGTCGAGAACGTCACCGAGGTCTTACGCTCGTGGCGCGAGGGCACCGTGATCCGCTCCTGGTTGCTGGACCTCTTGGTGGCTGCTCTGGACGACGACACCAACCTCGACGGCATCCGCGGATACGCCGAAGACTCAGGAGAGGGTCGATGGACGGTCGAGGCTGCGATCGAGCACGGTGTTCCGATGAACGCGATCGGGGCCGCGTTGTTCGCGCGGTTCTCCTCCCAACAGGAGGACAGCCCGGCGATGAAGGCGGTCGCGGCCATGCGGAACCAGTTCGGCGGGCATGCGATGCAGACCGGCGCACCGGCAACGAGCAGCGAGTCCTCGAGCACCCCTCCCACCACCGGTGACACCGATGCGGGCTCGCCCTCTGGCCAGCCCGTCCAGTCCGACTCGGCGGAGAAGGCGAGAAGAACCGGTCAGACCGACTCCGCTGCCGGCGAGAGCTAGGTCGCAGAAGCTCCCGTGCACGTCTCCCATCTGTCACTGCACGACTTCAGGTCCTATGTAGCGCTCGAGATGGCGCTGTCGCCGGGGGTGACGGCCTTCTTCGGTCGTAACGGCCAGGGGAAGACGAACATCGTCGAGGCGCTGGACTACGTCGCACGGCTGTCCTCCCACCGGGTCGCCAGCGACGCACCGCTGGTGCGCCATGGCGCGGAGAGCGCGGTTGTCCGTGCGGCCGTCGTACGCGACGATCGGCAGGCACTGCTCGAGGTGGAGATCAACCCGGGCCGCTCGAACCGGGCCAGGGTGAATCGATCGCCGCTGCCTCGGGCGAGAGAGCTGTTGGGGATGGCGCGGACCGTGATCTTCTCCCCCGAGGATCTCGCCCTGGTCAAGGGTGACCCGTCCGAACGCCGTCGGTTTCTCGACGACCTGTTGACGCTGCGCGCTCCCAGGTTCGCCGGGGTGCGCTCCGACTACGACCGGGTGCTGCGCCAGCGCAACTCGTTGCTCAAGACCGCGGGTGCCGCTCGTCGTGCCTCGTCCGGCGGCTCGGGCGCGAGCCGGGATTCGGCCCTGTCCACACTCGGCGTCTGGAACTCCCACCTTGCCCGCACCGGCGCTGAGCTGCTCGCTGCCCGGCTGGGGCTCGTCGAGGAGCTCCGCCCACTGGTCGGCAAGGCGTACGAGAGCGTTGCGCGTGGCGCGAGCAGTGACGACGCGGTCATCTCCTACCGCTCCTCCTGCGAGCTACCCACGACCGAGCCGGGTGCAACCAGCGAGGTCCCGAGCCGTAACGATCTGTCACAGGCCATTCTCGAGGAGCTCGAACGCCGCCGTTCCGACGAGCTCGACCGGGGTGTCAGCTTGGTGGGACCGCACCGCGACGAGCTCGTCCTCGAGCTCGGCCGGTTGCCGACCAAGGGCTATGCCAGCCACGGTGAGTCCTGGTCCTTCGCCGTGGCGCTGCGGCTGGCTTCCTACGACCTTCTTCGTGCCGGTGGTGACGACCCGATACTCATCCTCGACGACGTGTTCGCCGAGCTCGATACCGAACGCCGGGTACGGCTGGCCGAGATCGTCTCCGGGGCCGAGCAGGTGCTCGTCACGGCCGCCGTCTCCGCAGACGTGCCTGCGGTGCTCGCGGGCGTTCGGATGAAGGTAGCGGACGGAACCGTGGTTCCCGAGGCGTGCGAATGAGTCCCGGGAAGCAGACGCCGGCAAGCGGGCCGGAAGAGTCAGGAGACCCGTCGGACCCCGGCAGTCCGAAGACACCGTCCGAGAACTCCGAGACCGTGGCCGAGCCCACCACGCACGATGACACCGGCCTTGACCTGGCCAGAACGATCGCCCGCTCTCTGGCCGGCTCGAGCCGACGGACCGGCAGACGTGGTGGTTCACGTCCCGGCACGGGACAGTCCGGAGTGCGATCGAGAAGGTCGGACCCCAAGGCCTCGGGGGCACATCCGGACGAACGGGATCCCCAGGTGCTCGACTCCACCATCGGCAGGTTGATCGCCGAGCAGGGGTGGGACACCGACGTCCGCGTACACGGGGTGTTCTCCCGGTGGGACCATCTCGTCGGTCCCGAGGTCGCCCAGCACTGCTCGCCGGCTGCGTTCACCGGAGGCAGGCTCGAGGTGCGCACCGACTCCACGGCATGGGCCACCCAGATGCGGTTGCTGGCGCCTCTGGTCGTGCGAAGGCTCAACGAGGAGCTCGGTGACGGGACCGTGACCGTGATCGACGTCCGTGGCCCGGCGGGGCCCACCTGGCGTAAAGGCCTTCGGTCGGTGCGAGACGGGCGCGGTCCCCGCGACACCTACGGCTGAACACGTCCGCAGGTGAGCTGCCGGAGCGGCTACACGGACCACCCGAGCAGGTCCTCACCGCGAAGGCCGTCGCCCGGTGAGCGGTGTCGCGTCGCGCCGATCTGAGCGCCCGTGAGTGCCCCCGGGCAGTATGGGGACCCGGAGGACGCCCTGCTGATCGCTGGTAAGCGCCCTGTGAGGCCGAATACCGGGCTTTCCGGTGGCAGAGGGCAGGCATCCTGTGGATGGACACCCGTAATTCGGCCTGTGAGCCGGTATACTGACCTTTGGGTCGCTCCCACATTCAGGTCTGTGCGTGACGCATGGACTTGGCTCCGGAGTCGGCCTTCGTCATGTCATCTGTTGCGTTCATGAACACTGCGGCCTGCCCGCCGAGTGGCGCAACCAGGATCGCAGAGGATGTGCTTGGTGACCGAAGCCGACAGCTCGCAGACGCCTGTTTCCGCGGCGCCCGTCTCCGAGGACCGGCCTGATCTGTCCCGCGAGGATGTCGCCGAGGCCGCCGCAGCGCTGGCACCGCAGGGAGCGGGCCATGCGGTCGAGGCGGGCAGGTACGACGCCTCGGCGATCCAGGTCCTCGAGGGTCTCGAAGCCGTTCGCAAGCGTCCGGGGATGTACATCGGCTCTACCGGAGAGCGCGGCCTGCACCACCTGGTGTGGGAGGTCGTGGACAACTCGGTCGACGAGGCGCTCGCCGGGCACTGCGACAGGGTCGAGGTGACGCTGCTGGAGAATGGCGCGATCCAGGTCGCCGACAACGGCCGGGGCATCCCGGTCGACATCCACCCCGACGAGGGCATCCCGGCTGTGACCGTCGTCCTCACCGTGCTTCACGCGGGCGGCAAGTTCGGTGGCGGGGGGTACAAGGTCTCCGGCGGGCTGCACGGTGTGGGCGTCTCGGTTGTCAACGCGTTGTCACAAAAGCTCGAGGTCGAGATCATGCGCGACGGCCACCGGTGGACGCAGTCCTTCACCTACGGAGTCCCCGACGCTCCTCTGCGCAAGCACGGGGCCACCGACCAGACGGGCACGACCACCCGGTACTGGGCCAGCGAGGACATCTTTGAGACCACGGACTACTCCTTCGAGACCATAGCGAGCCGGTTCCGTGAGATGGCCTTCTTGAACAAGGGCCTCGAGATCATCGTGCGTGACGAGCGTCGGGAGGCTGAAGGCATCGCCGCGGCGATCGCCGACAACACCGTCGACGCCTCGGCCGACGAGTCCGACATGCCGACCGCTGCCGATGCCCACTCCGACGGTGCCGGTGCCCTAGAGCGTCGGTTCAAGTACGACCGCGGTCTGGTCGACTACGTCGAGCACCTCAACCGGCGCAAGGACCACGCGCATCCCAGCGTCATCGACTTCGAGGCCGAGCAGAACAGCGCCGGCATGAGCCTCGAGATCGCCATGCAGTGGAACACCACGTTCACCGAGTCGGTGCACACCTTCGCCAACACCATCAACACCCACGAGGGCGGCACGCACGAGGAAGGCTTCCGCTCCGCACTCACCTCTCTGGTCAACAACTGGGGGGAGGAGTGGGGGATGATCAAGAAGAAGGAGGACCGGGTCTCCGGTGACGACGTCCGCGAGGGCCTGACCGCGATCGTCTCGATCAAGCTCGCCGACCCCCAGTTTGAGGGTCAGACCAAGACCAAGCTCGGAAATACCGAGGTCAAGGGCTTCGTCCAGCGAGTCGTCAACGAAGAGCTCGGCGAATGGCTGGAGAAGAACCCGGCCGAGGGCAAGGACATCGTGCGCAAGGCGCAGGCTGCGGCCTCGGTGCGGATGGCCGCGCGCAAGGCACGCGACCTCGCCCGTAGCCGCAAAGGCCTTCTCGGTGGTGGTGGTCTGCCCGGCAAGCTGGCCGACTGCCAGTCGACGAACCCGGCCGAATGTGAGGTGTTCGTGGTCGAGGGCGACTCCGCCGGCGGCTCTGCGAAGGGCGGGCGCGACCCGCGCATCCAGGCGATCCTGCCGATCCGCGGGAAGATCCTCAACGTCGAGAAGGCCCGTCTCGACAAGATCCTGGCCAACCAGGAGGTGCAAGCAATCATCTCCGCGCTCGGCACCGGCATCCACGAGGAGTTCGACATCGAGAAGGTCCGGTACCACAAGATCGTGATGATGGCCGACGCCGACGTGGACGGCCACCACATCCGCACCCTGCTGCTCACCCTCCTGTTCCGTTTCATGAAACCGCTGATAGAGCACGGGTACGTCTACCTCGCACAGCCTCCGTTGTACCGACTGCGCTGGAACAAGCCGCACGAGCACGAGTTCGTCTACTCCGACGGGGAGCGCGATGCGCTGCTTGCCGCGGGCAAGGAGTCGGGCAAGAAGCTGCCGAAGGAGAACGCGGTCCAGCGCTACAAGGGCCTCGGGGAGATGAACCCCAATGAGCTGTGGGAGACCACGATGGACCCCGACCAGCGACTGTTGCTCCAGGTGACCATCGAGGACGCTGCGCAGGCCGACGAGATGTTCTCGGTCCTGATGGGGGAGGACGTCGAGCAACGCCGTTCGTTCATCCAGCGCAACGCCAAAGACGTGCGCTTCCTCGACATCTGACCGGCGGCGTGAGCCAGCTGCGCCGCCAGGCGGCCCGTCGTACCCCCAACCGACAGCAGGAGAGATGAACAGTGACTGACAGCACCGTGGAGACGCCGGGCCCCGGCGGACGGATCGAGCCGGTCGAGCTGCAGGTCGAGATGCAGCGGTCCTACATCGACTATGCGATGACGGTCATCGTCGGTCGTGCGCTGCCCGATGTCCGGGACGGTCTCAAGCCGGTGCATCGGCGCGTGCTGTACGCGATGTATGACGGTGGCTACCGCCCGGACCGCGGCTTCTCCAAGTGCTCACGTGTCGTGGGTGACGTGATGGGTCAGTACCACCCGCACGGTGACACCGCGATCTACGACACCCTCGTGCGGCTGGCGCAGCCGTGGGTGATGCGTACGCCGCTGGTGCAGGGCCAGGGAAACTTCGGATCACCCGGAAACGATCCCGCCGCCGCGATGCGCTACACCGAGTGCCGGATGGCGCCGCTGGCGATCGAGATGGTCCGTGACATCGACGAGGACACGGTCGACTTCGCCCCGAACTACGACGGCCGCTCCCAGGAGCCGGTGATCCTGCCGGCCCGGTTCCCGAACCTGCTGGTCAACGGATCTGCGGGAATCGCGGTGGGGATGGCCACCAACATCCCTCCGCACAACCTGCGGGAGGTGGCGGACGGGGTGCAGTGGGCGCTTCAGCATCCGGACGCCACTCGGGAGGAGCTGCTCGACGCGCTGCTCGAGCGGGTCCAGGGCCCTGACTTCCCGATGGGCGCGCTGATCGTCGGCAGGCAAGGCATCGAGCAGATGTACCGCACCGGTCGCGGCTCGGTGACCATGCGCGCCATCGTCGACATCGACGAGGACAACAAAGGTCGCACGGTGCTGTCCATCACCGAGCTGCCCTACCAGGTCAACCCCGACAACCTGGCGCTGAAGATCGCCGAGCTCGCCGACTCCGGCAGGGTGCAGGGCATCGCTGACGTGCGCGACGACTCCTCGTCCCGGACCGGGCAGCGCCTTGTCGTCGTGCTCAAGCGTGACGCGGTGGCCCGGGTGGTGCTGAACAACTTGTTCAAGCACACGGAGCTGCAGAGCAACTTCTCCGCCAACATGCTCGCGCTCGTCGACGGTGTGCCCCGCACTCTGACGCTGGACCAGTTCATCTCGCACTGGGTCATCCACCAGGTCGAGGTCCTGCAGCGTCGCACCCGCTACCGCCTTCGCAAGGCCGAGCAGGACGCCCACCTCTACCGTGGGCTGGCCAAGGCGCTCGATGCTCTCGACGAGGTTATCGCGCTCATCCGCCGCTCACCCACGGCTGAGGATGCCCGCAGCGGCCTGATGCAGATGCTCGAGCTCGACGAGATCCAGGCGACGTTCATCCTGGACATGCAACTGCGCCGGCTGGCCGCCATGGAACGCCAGAAGATCCTCGACCATCTCACCGAGCTCGAGCGCAGGATCGCCGACCTCGAGGACATCCTGGCCAACAAGTCGCGCCAGCGCCAGATCATCTCTGACGAGCTCTCGGCGATCGTGGAGAAGTTCGGCGACGAGCGTCGCAGCAAGATCATCCCCGCCGACGGCGACCTGTCGATGGAGGACCTCATCCCTGATGAGGACCTTGTCGTCACGATCACCCGGGGGGGCTACGCCAAGCGCACACGCGCCGACCTCTACCGGACGCAGAAGCGGGGTGGGAAGGGCGTACGCGGGGCGACCTTGAAGGGCGCCGACGTCGTCGAGCACTTCATGGCCACCAGCAACCACAACTGGCTGCTGTTCTTCACCACTGCCGGACGGGTCTACCGGACGAAGGCCTACAACCTCCCGGAGGCCTCGCGCGACGCGAAGGGCGGTCACGTCGCGGGTCTGCTCTCGTTCCAGCCCGACGAGAACATCGCGCAGGTTCTCGCGGTGCGCGACTACGACCAGGCTCCGTACCTTGTCCTCGCGACCCGCAACGGTCTGGTCAAGAAGACGCGGCTCCCCGACTACAACAGCCCTCGTCAGGCCGGCGTGATCGCGATCAACTTCCGGGAGGACGGCGATGAGCTGATCGGTGCGGAGCTCGCGGAAGCGGGGGACGACATCCTGCTCGTTTCACGCAAGGGCCAGTCGATCCGGTTCCGCTGCGACGACAGCCAGCTGCGCCCCATGGGTCGGGCCACCTCCGGCGTACAAGGAATGAAGTTCCGCACCGACGACGATCTGCTTTCGATGTCGGTCATCCGCGCCGAGCAGGTGGCTGCCGAGGAAGCCGCCCAGAAAGCCGCTGATGGCTCGGCGCCGGAATTGCAGGTTCAGGAGCAGTACGTCTTCACCATCACCGACGGTGGTTTCGCCAAGCGCAGCCGGATCTCCGACTACCGTCGACAGAGTCGTGGTGGGCTCGGGATCAAGGCGATGAAGCAGGACGACGACCGTGGCAACCTGGTCGGCGCGTTCATCGTGGTGGAGGGTGACGAGATCCTCTCCATCAAGGCCTCGGGACAGGTCACCCGCAGCGCCATCGACGACCAGCTCCGGCCGACCGGGCGTGACACCAAAGGTGTGAAGTTCGTCGGTGTGGGCAAAAGCGACAGCGTGGTGGTCGTCGCCCGAAGCGTGGAACGCGCCGCCGAGATCGAGGCTGTCACCGGTACCGAGCCGGACGATGCCACAATCGAGGATGATCGTTTCCACACTGCCGTCCCGACGGAGACCGAGGAGTCCTGATGGCTGACCGTCGATCCGAGGAGTCCCCGCTCGCTCCGCACCGGTCCTTGGGTGGCCGTGCGCCGGCGGGCGAGGAGAAGCCCCCGAAGACCAGCAAGCGCCCCTTCTCGGAGCGCGGGTCGGCCGCGGTCTCCTCTACGGGAGCCTCGCGAGTAGAGCGCTCGGACACTTCGGCGGAGAACGCGCGGCCCGGCGAGGGCTCCCGCTCGGCGGCCGGTACGGCGACCACGGCAAAGAAAACGCAAGCGGCCGGCAAGCCGTCCTCTTCACGGCAGACGCGCCCCAAGGGCACCCGCAAGGCACGGCTGCGACTGACCCACGTCGACCCGTGGTCGGTGATGAAGATTGCCTTCCTGCTCTCCATCGCGCTCGGAATCGTCACCGTCGTAGCCGTGGCGCTGGTGTGGTCGGTGCTCGGTGCGGCCGGTGTATGGGACTCGATCAACGACACCGTCCAGGATGTCCTGGGCAGTCAGTCCGGCGGCACGTTCAACGTAGAGACCTACGTCGGCACGAGTCGTGTCCTGGGTTTCACGATGATCGTGGCCGTCGTCGACGTCGTACTCTTCACCGCGATCGCCACCCTGGGAGCCTTCCTCTACAACCTCGCAGCCGCTCTCCTTGGTGGTCTCGAGGTCACCCTCGCCGAGGACGAGCACTGAGCCCTTCAGGTGCCACGATGGCTGTTCGTCTCGGTTTGGGCGCCGTCGACACGATGGGGTAACCTTCCCCGGCGGCGGTGCCGCATCCGGGGCCTATAGCTCAGACGGTTAGAGCGCTTCCCTGATAAGGAAGAGGTCAGAGGTTCAAGTCCTCTTAGGCCCACCAAACACCGATCATCATCGCGGAAGGACCCAGTGTCGTCACGGAAGCGAACCTAAGGAGAAACCTGTGAAGAAGTTGCTTCTCGTCGCCCTCGCTGCCGCGGCGGCCGCGATCGCGAGCAGGAAGGTCAGGGCCGGCCAGGAGGAGCAGGCGCTCTGGGCAGAGGCGACCGACCCGGTCGACAAGGCCTGAGCGCCACCCACCAGACGTGTCGGCGGTGGATGCACCGCCGATCAAGGGGCCATGGCGCAATTGGTAGCGCACCTGCTTTGCAAGCAGGGGGTTAGGGGTTCGAGTCCCCTTGGCTCCACCACAAGAAACCGCAGGTCAGGCTGCGGTTTCTTCTCATCTCCAGGCTATCCCCCTGCTAACTTTTGTCGGCCTGTGGGGGACTGGTGGGAAGAATGTGTCATCGGCTTTGTCCTCAGCCGGTGAAGGGCTTGCGAGCAGACCAAGTGCTACTCACCCGACGCGGCACTACCGGCTCGCCTGCCTAAATCGCGAACCGCAGCTACTTGTTCGTCGACCGTGACGGCGGTAGTCGCGAAGGACAGATCGACTCGACTCCGGATCTGGTCGTGGCCGACGTCGAGGAGTTCCGTCGACCAATCGCTTCCGATCGTCTGGACGGGCGCGATTCGGTCCCGAAAGTCTGCATGGGTCCGCATGTCCCGGGTCCGTCCGAAGTAAAAGTCCCAGC
>JALZKI010000029.1 GCA_030859325.1 Actinomycetota bacterium | reverse complement strand
CCTTAGGGCGAGTTCGACCTTTGCGCCGCGCGCTCCGAGAACTGACCACGCGGAAAGGAACCGGCAGACCCAGTGCCAGCGCCTGACACCGCTCTGTCACCCGGTGGCGTCATTAGTGCGGCACGACGCAGGCCGTACGATCTGTATGGCACCCAGAGTTCCCGTCCCGGCTTGTGTCTTGGTAGCGACAAAGCGCGCCGCACCGTCTGTGGCCACAGTCACCTGACTACCTGTCGGCTTCTTCACGACCCGGGAACTGTCACGCTCACGAAATCACACGGCGGCGTCTCATGATCCGCCGGCGAGATGGCGAGCGGAGGCTGTCAATACGGATGGCCGAAGGCACTCCGACTACTGGGCGAGCCGTGCCTGGCGACCTCTCGCATCGCACGGCGCGCAACATCATGGTTCGGAGTGTGGCTGAGGTGCTTGCCAAGGTCGCCACACTTGCCTGGACGATCGCGGCAGCGAGGATGCTCACGCTGGGCGACTTCGGTTCACTTACTTACGCAATTAGTGTGGTCCTGCTGGCCAGCGCCATCCCAACCTGGGGATTGGACTCCGTCCTCATGCGCCGCGGAAGCGCGGACCCGAGTCAGTTGCCGCGGTTACACTCGGAAGTGCTCGCGTGGAAATCCGTGCTGGCTCTTCCGACGTTCGCCATCGTCGCGTTGATGGCGTCAGTCACGCGACCGACTTCCGAAGCAACCATCGTGTTCATTCTGGTGGTTGTGAGTGCGTTTCCGGAGCTTTGGAGCACCACCGCCAGGGCGTCAGCTGCTGCGTGGCAACGACCGGCGGGTGTCTCCGTAGCTCTCGTCCTGCAACGCCTGGCGACCGCGGTGGCCGTGATGGTTGCACTGGTCGCTGGAACAGGCGTGATTGGTGTGGCAGCGGCCTATCTCGTTGGGACGATCATCGGATGGATCGGCCATGTGCGCGCCGTCAGTCACTTGGATTTACACTTTGGATGGCGTTCTCTGCGCCGCGATGGTCTGCGGCGGATGCTGTCTGGGACGATGATTGTTGGGCTTAGCGCTGTCGTTCTCGTTGTGCTCTTCAGGGTCGACACGGTGATCTTGGCCGCTTTGGATGGCGACGAAGCGGTCGCTACTTATGCAGTGGCATACCGACTCATGGAAACCGTGCTCTTCGTCTCTTGGGCGATCAACCAGTCCATTTTCCCTGTCATGAGCGCCAAGGCGTCGACGCAGCGCATCACACGAGCCTACGAGCAGGGTCTGGCGTTGGTTGGTTTCGTGTACTTGCCTTTCGCGACGGTCTGTTTTCTGGAAGGCAGCCGTATTATTGGGCTCCTCTTCGGTGGCATCTACGCGACACGATCCGCACCGATTCTCTGGTGGTTGGCGCCAACACCCCTCCTGTTTGCAGCCGCCCTTTTCGGGACCTCCGTCTTAATGTCACGAGGGCGTGCCGGTGGGATGCTCGGTGGTGCACTTGCGGCCACCGTGGTGAACGTCGCACTCAACTTCACGCTCATACCCGCCTACTCAGGTCTGGGTGCAGCGGTCGCGACGACGAGCTCTTATGCTGTTTACGTCGTGATCGTGCAGATCGCCTTGCGCAGAAGTGGCGTCTTCGTTCGTCTTCTTCGTCCCCTCGCTGAAGTGGTCGTTTCATCATGTGCCTTGGCTGCTGCTTTACTCATCCTCGACCTAGCTCTGCTGGCGGAACTCGCCGTCGGCGGAGTTTTCTATCTGGGTACCTGGTTGTTTCTAGCCCGGTGGTTTGCCCCCGATCAAGTCGACGTAGCGAAGCGACTGCTTTCGCGAGGTGATAGATCGTGAGTAAGGGCGCGTACTGTCAGCTGTCCTTTCCTCGAGGCATGCGTTTCGACGCAACGGTGCCCCAACCGGCGGCGTTTCTGGCCAGATTGCTCATCCATACGCTCAACCATGGAATGCCGGCGAGACGACACGGAGGACGGCTGCTGGCAGCAATGGGCAGATTAGATATGCCGGCGGGACCACTAGCGACTGCGCTACGTTCTCTACCGCGACACAACTCACCGGAGACGGACGACTTGCTGCAGCAGGTCAAAGCATCGTGGCCGCGGTTCGCTCAAGGGAGTCGCCTCGTCCCTGACACGTTGCCGAAACTCAGTGCCCTGGAACTCGAACGGTCGGCGGCACGCACAGTGTTCATTTTCGGTCCCGGAGAGTTTCCGCTGTTGGTCGTAAAGTGTCCTAAAGCCAGCCATAACGGTGCCTCGCGGGAGGCCAAGGCGCTACAACTCGCCTCTCCGGCCAATGTCGCGCCGGCTCTCCTTGGCTACGTGGGCGGCGCGCTAGTTCAGGAGGGCTTGCCCGGTCTGCCATTACGCATTCGGCCAGTGACGGTTGGCAACGCCGCGGATGTTCCCTGGACCCGAGATTACGAGTATCTGAACGATGCGCTACAACTGCTCGCTCAAACGACAGCCAGCAAAGGCTCAGTCGATGCACAGGTGACGAAACCCTTGGATTCGGCGCTCGGCTACGACTTGCCTACTCATGAAAACCGCTTGTTGAGGGCTGCTGGCAACGACTTGTCGGCGATGGATGTCACGGTCCTTCAGCATATGGACCTATCAGCTCAGAATTGGCTCATTGACCGTAAACATCAGTTCGTTGGACTCGTTGATTGGGAGATATCCCTTGTTGAGGGTGTTCCTGGGTTCGATGCGATGCACGCCGCGGTGTCCAACTTCGAGCATGCTGTCGGCTTGGTGAGATGGTCCGAAGAGGAGGTTGTGCATTCGTTTCGCAAAGCCTGGGAGAGTGCTCCCCTTTTCATCGGTGCTCGCGACGCGCTACGTGACACGGCGCGTGCGGCGGGCGTGCCTGAAGCCATGCTGGAACCGTTGGAACTCGGTTTCTTTGCTCGGCGTCTGGGTCGACGACTATCCGGACAGTCTGGGCGGTCTACATTGGGGCCGGATGCACTTGCGGGCATGGTCAGCGCTGTGTGCCGCACGTAGTCGCGTAAGTGCAATCTCGATCTCGACGTGCTCTTGGTCGCGCCAGGCCTGGGCGGTTGCTGAGCTCGCTTCGAGGTCCATCTGCGATACGGTCAGTTGTAGTCGTCTCCGACAGGGGCGACAGAGGCGTCGACGCTGGTCTCGATGAGGCGCTCGATGAACGCGCCCGAGGTGTACTGGATGCCAGCAGCTGCCCTACCCGGTGCAGGTCAGCGTCGAACGTGTGGTGTCTGCCCAGGCGTTGGTCGCGTTTCGTGAGCTTGTCAAGTCTTCTGTGTAAGTTTCGGCTTCAATTGGTTTAGTTGATGTGGGCGGTGAGGCGGTCGGGGTAGGCGACGGCGAATGCGCCGAGGGCTGCCTTCCAGCCGGTGACGACTTGGCCTTCGATGAGCTTGCCGGGTGCCTTGCGTTGGTTTCCGGGTAGTCCTTTCTCCTTGGCTCGGGCGCGTGCCCGCTTGTCCTCGATGTCGCGGATGGCCAGCCACAGCAGCTTGATCACGGCGTCGTCGTTGGGGAAGTGGCCGCGGTTCTTGATGATCTTGCGCAGCTGGTAGTTCAAGCTTTCGATGCTGTTGGTGGTGTAGATGATCTTGCGGACCTCGGGCGGGAAGGCCAGGAACCCGATGTTCCGCTCCCAGGCGTTCTCCCAGGTCGCGACCGCGGCGGGGTACTTCTTGGCGAGGTTGGAGTCGGCGAAGGTGATCAGCTCGGTTTCGGCGACCTCGACGGTCGGGGCGGTGTAGATCGGGCGCAGCGCGGCGGCGACCTTCTTGCGGTCGTTGTAGGACACGAACCGCATCGCCGCCCGGATCAGATGCACCACGCAGGTCTGCACCGTGGTCTGGGGCCAGGTCGCCTCGATCGCCTCGGGGAAGCCGCTCAGACCGTCGCAGCACACGACCAGCACGTCGCGGATGCCGCGGTTGCGCAGCTCGGCGCACACGCCGGCCCAGAACTTCGCGCCCTCGGTTGCCTGGACCCAGATGCCGAGCACGTGCTTGACGCCGTCGGTGTCCACGCCGACGGCGATGTGGGCTGCCTTGTTGCGGACCTGGTGGCCGTCGCGGACCTTCACCACCAACGCGTCGAGGTAGATGATCGGGTAGACCTGGCGGTTTCCAGCCATCGTCGCGAATCAACTGGTGGTGAGTTGACGCTGCCATCGTGCCATCAACTGGCTGGGTGAGCGATCGCCCAGGCAGGCCCGGGGCCGTTCGTTGAGTTCGCCGGCGACCTCGCGAAGTCGATGGTCCGTGGCAAGGTTGAGGTCGGTGCCCTTCGGAAAGTACTGGCGGAGCAAGCCATTGGTGTTCTCGTTGCTGGGCCGCTGCCAGGGTGAGTGCGGGTCGGCGAAGTAGATCCCGATCCCCGTGGCTGACTCGATTCGTTCGTGGTGGAACATCTCGTTGCCTTGATCCCAGGTCAGGGTTCGCCGCAGTGTTGATGGCAGGGCGGCGAAGACATCGATGAGTGCGTCGCCGACGTTGAGTGCAGAGTGCCCACCGCGGATCGGCACGAGGATGGTGTGTCGGGTCTTGCGTTCGACCAGGGTGGCGATCGCGGAGCGGTTCGCAGCGCCGGTGATCAAGTCTCCCTCCCAATGCCCGACCTGGGTCCGTGTCTCAACGACCGCTGGTCGGTCATGGATGGACTTCATGTTGGTCGACTGCCTGAGCGCCCCGGCGTGGCTGCGGCCACGCCCCCGCTGGTGGCGGTAGGTCCGTCCCGTCCGCAGCGTCTGCAGGTCGGTGGCGACTATCAGGCCGCGATAGGTCGCCTCGTAGATCGTCTCGTGGCACAGGTGCCACCCTCCCCGCTTGGGCCACCGACGCCGCAGCCATCGGCTGATCTGGGCCGGTGACCAGTGCTTAGCAAGCTTGCCGGCAATCGCTGCCCGGAGCCGGTCGTCCACCTCCACCGTGCGTGGTCGGGTCCGTCGCCGACGCTGGTGCGCCTGGCCGTGGGCGTACCAGGGCTGGTAGCGACCGTCTGGCTTGCGGTTGCGGGCGATCTCCCGGTAAACGGTCTGGTAGCTCTTGTCGATCCGAGCAGCGATTGACTTCACCGGTTCCCCAGCGGCCAGTCCGTCAGCGATCTCGATGCGGTCGTCCTGGGTCAGATAGCGGCTGCTGATGGGCTTGTCGAGGAAGGTCACCGAGCCAGCGTCGATGAACCACAACGACCCGCAACTGAGCGACACACCAACCTGCTGGGAGGCGGCCGCGCCACTGCAGCCATGGCGAATCAGTTCGAAGTAGCGACGCTTGGACGCCGGCGATGTCTTGTTCCATGCCCAACGAGGCATTGCGAATCCTTCCGATCAAGATTCGCAACGACCAGTAGAAACCGCCCCTTCCTCCAGCGGCCGAGACTGCCAGGTCTTGACCTCCTCGAGCACCGCGTCGGTGATCGTCGAGATCGTGTCGTGGGACAGCTCGGTGCCGATCGTGCGCGCCAGATGATGCTGGATATCGCGCACCGTCATCCCGCCGGCGTAGAGGCTGATGATCATCTCGTCCAGCCCACCGACGCGTCGCGCGCCCTTGGGCACCAGCCGCGGCTCGAAGCTGCCAGCCCGCTCACGCGGACCGTCCAAGCACACGTCGCCGACCTCAGTGGACACCGTCTTCGGCGTCGTGCCGTTGCGTGAGTTAGGGCTGCCACGACCGGCCGGGTCGCCCTTGTCGTAGCCGAGATGGCCAGATAGCTCCGCGGCCAGGCCACGTTCGAGGACGGCCTTGATCATCTCCGGCAGAAAGCCGCCCTCACCGGTCAGCTGCAGACCGCCGTCGTCGACGCGGCCCAACACCTCATCCAGCAAACCGGCATCGACCATCTCCCGCACGCTCTCACGGGCAGTCCTAGGTTCCCCAGCCGGCGTACCCAACGGGGTCGTCGGCTCTTCATTGTTCGCAGTCATGGTCACGTGTGCTTCCTTCCATCAGGGGAGCCAACCACTTACACAGACCATCTGACACCCCCGCACCAGTTCGTCCACGACCATCTGCGTCCGCTGCACCGGTACCTGATCCAACCGGTGATCGACCTTGCGAACATGGCGCCCGTGGATGCCTACGAGATCCCGGACCCACATCGCCAGGCCGTGCATCTCCGGACGCCGGCCGACTGTTCCCCCTTCTCCTCCAGCACCTCGCGGAAGGTCGACATCGACCACATCGACGAGTACGACGCCGCGCCCGAGGGTGCACAGGAGAAGGACTTCAAGTCCCGGTTGGACAACTACGGACCGCTCGGCAGATTCAACCATCGGCTCAAGACACACGGACACTGGACAGTGAAGCAGCCCTTCGGCGGGATCTACCTGTGGCGCGACCCGCACGGGCACGTCTACCTCGTCGACCACACCGGCACCCGCAAGATCTCCCGGCCCAGCCAGCCAGCGGGGTGCACGGCGAAGCTTGACCTCGGGCTGCACCTCTACTCCGCTGACCACGTAGTCCTCGAAGTCGGCTGAGTGGCAACAGACTGGACGCCCGTCGTGGAGCAGGTCCCCGGGAAGGGGCGGGACGCCGCTACGCTCACCTGGTCGAGCTGACCTGCTTCACCAGAGCGGCTACCCGGGAGGAGGTGATCACGTCCTCGAGCAGTAACGGCTTGCGGTCCGGTCCGGATAAGGGAACTCGCCAGTTAGGGTACTCGTCCGTCGTACCCGGCTGGTTCTGGGTGCGATGGTCACCGACTGCGTCGGCAAGGGCGACGCCCAGTAGACGGGCCGGCGAGAGCGCCAGGTAGCGATGAAGTGCCTGCACGATCTCGTCGACGTCCTCGGTGTCCATCGAGAGAACACCTCGCTTCCGTAGCTCATCGAGCCAGGAGTTCCGCTCCTGCTCGTCGGCCACTGTCTCCTCGTGAAGAGGCCGGGTGAGCAGATCAAGATCGGCGCGCAGCCGCACGTGCTCCCCCGCGAGATAACCGGCGGTCGGCGGGAGGTCGTGGGTGGTCACCGACGCGAGGCAGAGCTCGCGCCACTTCTCCGCGGGCAACGGGCAACCCTGCGCGTCCCGCTCGAACCACAGGATCGACGTGCCGAGGATGCCGCGCTCCCGCAGGTAGTCGCGCGCGGCGGGTTCGACCACACCGAGGTCCTCACCAACTACGACGGCGCCGGCACGATGTGCCTCGAGCGCGAGGACCCCGATCATCGCCTCGTGGTCGTAGCGCACGTAGGTGCCGGCCGACGGCGGCTTGCCGCTGGGAATCCACCACAACCGAAAAAGACCGATGATGTGGTCCACGCGCACGCCACCGGCGTGCCGAAGCACCGTGGAGATCAGGTCGCGGAACGGCGCGTACCCGAGCTCCTCGAGCCGATCGGGTCGCCACGGTGGCTGGCTCCAGTCCTGGCCTATCTGGTTGAACGCGTCCGGTGGGGCGCCTACCTGCACGGCCCTCGCATAGGCGTCGGGCGATCGCCACGCGTCGGCGCCACCCGGATGCACCCCGACGGCAAGGTCGTGCATGACGCCGAGAGACATGCCGCTACCCACGGCCTTCGCCTGGGCGCTCTGGAGCTGTTCGTCGACGACCCACTGCAGCCAGATATGGAAGTCGACCTCTGCGCCGTGCTCGGCCCTGAAGTCGGCCACCGCCGCGGCGGAGGGGTCGCGAAGCTCCTCCGGCCAGGTGTTGAAGTCGCTTCCGTGCTTCTCGGCTAGGGCGCTCCACGTGGCGAAGTCCACCAGTGCCGCGCCTTCCCGGTCCCGGAAAGCCTGGTGGTCGATCTCCCGCCCGAGGCTGCGAGAGGATGCGAACACGATCCTCAGCGCCTCCCGTTTGGCGGTCCACGCCGTGTCCCGGTCGATGGTGTCCACGGCCTCGAGGCGACGTCGCACACCGGTGTGCAGCTCCTCGACCTGCGACCGGTCGTCGTCGGCCAGCTCTGCGAACTCGGGTATCCGCTCGACCCGAAGGTACAACGGGTTGAAGAACCGGCGCGAAGAGGGAAGGTACGGCGACGGTTCCAGGGGAGCGACAGGCTCCCCGACATGCAGCGGGTTGACGAGCACGAAGCCGGCGTCGTGCTCGGCGGCGGACCAGACCGCGAGGTCGGTGAGGTCGACCAGGTCCCCCACACCCCAGGAGGCACGGGAACGGACGCTGTAGAGCTGGGTGGCGAAGCCCCACGTGCGGTGGCTCCCGAGTCGTTCAGGAAGGCCGACGAACTGCGGTGTGACGATCAACGGGCTGGAGGACTCGGCGGCTCCGGCCCGTACATGGAGCCGGTGGTAGCCCAGCGGCAGATCGGCGCCGAGCTCGAACGTCGTCTCGAGCACCCCCGAACCTCGCGGGTCGCACGCGGACGACGCCTCCTGGAGTTGAGGCAGGTCGCGCACCGACCCACCGGTCTCGAGCTCGATCCACGTCTCGATGCGCTTTCCACCGGCGGCATGGACCCAGAACGACGACGTGCTCCCTTGCCGCACCACCACGCAGGGAGCCAACATCTGCTGCGAGCGGCGACGGCGTCGCGCCTCGAGCGCCTGTGCCGTTGCCTCTGGCGTGGACGCGTCCGCGTCCATGGCTGCGAGCACCGCGAGAATGGTCTCGGCAGAAACCTCCACCTCTTCGCCTCGCCACCCGGTGTAGTCGGTGGCTATCGCGTACTCGCGGGCGAGCTCGTGGAGCTCGTGGCTCAGTCCGGTCACCGCGCCATCATCCCTGAGCCACCTCGTCGGCGCCTCGGCCACGCCGACCAGGACGTCAGATCGACGAACTGACCGCGACCCAGCGGTCGAGCGTCGCACGGGCACCACCGGAGTCGATGGAGTCGCGCGCTCGTGCCAGGCCGGATGTCACGCGCTCGTGGATCGACCCCGGCTCGTTGGCGTGGACGGCCAGTGCGGCGCCCGCGTTGAGCAGTACCGCGTCCCGTACCTGTCCGGCCTCTCCGTCGACGAGCCGCCGAACGACCTCAGCGTTGTAGTCGGCGTCCTGGCCGCGCAGCCCCTCGGCGGTGCCGGGCGCGATGCCGAAGTCGCCCGGATCGAGCGTGTGCTCGGTGACCGTGCCCTCGGAGACCAGCCACACCCGCGACGTCGTGGTCGTGGTCAGCTCGTCGAGCCCGTCGTCACCTCGGAACACCCAGGCATCCACCCCGCGACGGGCGAACACAGCGGCCATCACCGGTGCCATCGCGATGTCGGCACACCCGATCGCCTGTGCCTGCGGCTTGGCGGGGTGGGCGAGCGGTCCGAGATAGTTGAAGGTCGTGGCGACCCCGAGCTCACGTCGCGGGACCGCCGCGTGCCGCAGCGCCGGATGGAAGGCGGCGGCGAAGCAGAAGGTGATACCGGCCTGCTCCCCCACCCGTGCCACCGTCGTCGCCGAAAGGTCAAGCCGGATCCCGAGCTTCTCGAGCACGTCGGCGCTGCCTGCCTTCGACGAGGCGGAACGGTTTCCGTGCTTCACCACACAAGCGCCTGCCCCGGCCGCGACGATCGCCGCCATCGTGGAGATGTTCACCGACATCGACCGGTCCCCTCCGGTTCCCACGACGTCGAGGACGCGGCCGGTCACGGTCAGCGGAGTGGCATGGGAGTACATCGCCTCCACCAGCCCCTCCACCTCGTCAACGGTCTCGCCCTTGGCACGCAGGGCGACAGCGAAACCGGCGATCTGGGCCGGGCTTGCTTGGCCGGCCAGGATCTCCCCCATCGCCCACGCCGTCTGCTGAGCGGAGAGGTCGAGTCCCCCGATCAGGACGGACAGGACGTCTGGCCAGGAGTGAGGAGCAGTCATCGGGGTGCGAGCCGCCTCAGCCGGTCGGCGACACGGTCAACCGGCTGCGCAGCAGCCGGGTGGCGGCCTCGGCCAGCTGCATCGGGTCGATCGGATGAGGTACGGCGGCCTCCGCTCGTGACCACGTGGCCAGCCACGCGTCCTGGGGGCGACCGGTGAGCACGAGCACCGGCGGACACTGGTAGATCTCGTCCTTGAGCTGCTTGGCGATGCCCATACCACCGGCGGGAACCGCCTCGCCGTCCAGGATCGCCAGATCGATCTCGCCGGTGTCCATCTGCTCGATGACCACCGGCTCAGTGGCCACCTCGACGTACTCCACCGGAGGAAGGTCCGGATGCGGCCGCTTGCCCAGGGCGAGTCTCACCTGGCCGCGGGTGTTGGCGTCGTCGCTGTAGACGAGCACCTTCAACGGCTTGCTCGAGGACCGGTCGGGAAGGGCGTGGCTCACTCGCGGAATGCTACCGCCGCGCCGGACCGCCGGGACCCGGGGAGCCGGTCCGCGCCTCGAGCCGGTCCAGCCGTCGGTCCTCCCGCGCCGCCTCGCGACCCGACTGCCGCACCCACTGGACGAAGAGCACCGCGAAGAAGACGAGCCCGACCAGATCCCCGGCGCCCCACAGGATCGAGCCGGCCAGGTGCTGGTCGACCAGAAGATCCGGAAGCCACGCGAGCCCCGAGGTGCGATGCAGCGACTCGTACCAGCCGCCGGCGATCGGCTCCTCCATGGACAGGATGGTCACCCCGAGAAAGGCGTGGAACGGGAGCGTCAGGAACACCAGGATCAGCCGGAAGGGATAGCCGATGCGCCCCGGGACCGGGTCGATGCCCAGCAGCGGCCAGAAGAACAACGAGCCGACTGCGACGAGGTGCAGATGCATCATCTCGTGCACGAACTCCGACCGCAGAGACGCCTCATACCAGCCCGTGAAGTACAGCGCCCACGGGCTGATCACGAACAGCAGAAAGGTCAGTGGCGCAAAGGCGAGCACCCGCGCCACGCGGGAGTGCAGCACCGCGAGGAGCCAGGATCTTGGTCGCGCCCGCAGCGTGCGGAGCAGAAGTGTGACCGGCGCTCCCAGAGCGAGAAAGAGCGGCGCCACCATGGACAGGAGCATGTGCGCGACCATGTGCGCGCTCAGAAGCACGGTGTCGTACGCCGCCAGGCCGGACGAGGTCGCGAAGAAGAAGCTGCCCATCCCCAGCACGACGAAGCTGAGCGTTCTGCCGATCGGCCACCGGTCGCCGCGTGCGTGCAGCATCCACACGCCGAAGAGGTAGAGCCCGGCGACCGACACCGTCACAGCAGACAGGAAGGGGTCGAGATCCCACTGGGTGAGGATCGTCGAGAACGAGAATGGTGACAGGCCCGACACGTCGCCGGCGCCGGCAGAAGCGCGCACACCCCCACAGTAGGCAACGCGATGATCGGATCCCGCCGTTGGACGCGGATGTGAACAAGATGACCCACGAAGAAGAGGGGGTCGGGGTGCCCACGGCCGTTCATCGGCGCCATAATGTCCTCGTGGCAACAGCGACTGCGATTCCTACTTCCCGGCTGCACGGGCATTCCGACCGGCCGAGCATGGTCAGCGTGGGCACCATCGTGTGGCTCTCCAGTGAGCTGATGTTCTTCGCGGCGCTCTTCGCCGCCTACTTCACGATCCGAGCAGTGAGCCCCGAGCTCTGGGTCACCGAGACCGAGAAGCTGACGGTCCCGTTCGCCTCGGTCAACACCACCATCCTGGTCCTCTCGTCGGTGACCTGCCAGCTCGGTGTCTTCGCCGCCGAGCGCGGCCAGGTCGGCCGCAAGGGCGGTCTGCTGCGTGTGAAGGGCTGGGGCCTGAGGGAGTGGTTCGCACTGACCTACGTGATGGGTGCGATCTTCGTCGCCGGCCAGGCGCTGGAGTATGCCGAGCTGATCAGCGAAGGCGTGACGATTCCGGCCTCGGCCTACGGTTCGATCTTCTACCTGACAACCGGGTTCCACGGCATCCACGTCGCCGGCGGCCTGGTCGCGTTCCTCTTCGTCATGGGCAGAACGCTCGTCGCCCGCAAGTTCACCCACGAACAGGCCGTCAGCGCCATCGTCGTGTCCTACTACTGGCACTTCGTCGATGTCGTGTGGATCGCGCTGTTCGCGACCATCTACCTGATCCAGTGACCCTGATCCAGTGACACAGCGTTCGGTGACACAGCGTTCGGTGACACAGCGATGACCAGCGAGAGGAAGCTCGTGCGATTCCCCAGCAAGCGGCCGTGGGCGCGGCTCTCGGGGCGGCTTTCCGCCCGACGCCGTAGTCCGATCGCCGGGTTCGTCGTACTCCTGATGGGTCTGTTGCTGACCGGCGGTATGTACGCCGTACTGTCACCGGCCACGGCGCAGGACGACCTGGCCGCCGACGAGGCCCTCGTCGAAAGGGGCCGCGAGCTCTTCCTCGTCGGCTGCTCGTCCTGTCACGGCAAGAACGCTGAGGGAATCGTCGCCAGCGACGGCACGCAGTACGGTCCCTCACTCGTCGGCGTGGGGGCAGCGTCGGTCGACTTCCAGGTGGGCACCGGACGCATGCCCCTGGCCCAGCCCGGCGTGCAGGCTCCTCGCAAGAACGCGCTCTACAACGAGGAGGAGACCCGCCAGCTCGCGGCGTACGTCGCCTCGCTCGGCCCCGGGCCCGCCATCCCGGAGACGGCCAAGTACGAGCTCGAGAACGTCGATAACGAGGCACTCGTGCGAGGGGGGCAGTTCTTCCTGACCAACTGCACCGCCTGCCACAACTTCGCCGGCGCGGGAGGCGCCCTGCCCGACGGCAAGTACGCACCCTCGCTCGACGGCGTCGGGTCGAAGTACATCTACGAGGCGATGCTCACCGGGCCTCAGCAGATGCCGGTCTTCTCCGACGAGGTGCTCACCCCGGACGAGAAGGGGGACATCATCGCCTATGTGCAGAGCCTGGAGGAGGCCCCCTCCTACGGTGGCTTCACGCTCGGCTCGTACGGCCCGGTGTCGGAGGGTATGTTTGCCTGGCTGGTCGGCATGGGCTCCCTGGTCGGCTTCGCAGTCTGGATCGCTGCTCACTCCACGCGCTCCAAGAAGGAGACCAAGGCGTGACCGACACGCGTGACAACGAGATGGCCGTGCCCGGCAACGAGGATGCTGCCGTGGACCCGCATGCTTCCACGCCCGCGGAACCGGTCGACAACCCCGGGCTTCCGGCTCACTCGCCGCGTCCCACGGACGTCGACGAGGATGCCGATAAGCGTGCCGAGCGACAGGTGGCCACGATGTTCGGCCTCTCCGCGGTGTGTGCTGTGCTGTTCTGCGTCGCCTACTTCGCCCTTGAGATCGGTGAGGAACCGGACCTGTTCGCGGGCCTCGGCGCGCAGAATCTTGCGCTCGGCCTCGCCCTCGGCCTCGCTCTCCTGCTGATCGGGGTCGGGGCGATCCAGTGGGCACGCAAGCTGATGAGCGACCACGAGATCGTCGAGATGCGCCATCCTGCGGTCTCCTCCGATGCGGACCGCACCGAGGCTCTCGCGGCCCTCGACCAGGGCGTCGACGACTCCGGAATCGCCCGGCGCCCCTTGATCCGCAACTCCCTGCTCGGAGCAGTCGGGATGCTCGGCCTGCCCGCGGTCGTCGTCCTGGCTGACCTGGGACCGCTGCCCGGCACGGCACTCGAGCGCACGGTGTGGCGCAAAGGCATGCGGATCGTCAACGACGTCTCCGGCACCCCGATCAAGCCCGACCAGGTGGAGATCGGCCAGCTGATCAATGCCGAGCCCGCCATCTTCTTCGCAACCGACGAGGAGGGCGAGCCGCTGATCGAGGGTCACGAGCTGCAGGCCGCGAAGGCCAAGGCCGCGGTGATCATGGTGCGGATCGAGCCTGAGGAGATCACGGCACTGCCCGCGCGCCAGAACTGGATCGTCGACGGCATCTTGTGCTACTCGAAGATCTGCACTCATGTGGGCTGCCCGATCTCTCTGTACGAGCAACAGACGCACCATGTGCTCTGCCCCTGCCACCAGTCCACGTTCGACCTGGCCGACAACGCCAAGGTCCTGTTCGGTCCCGCGGCACGTCCGCTGCCACAGCTTCCGATCTCGGTGGACGACGAGGGCTACCTGATCGCACAAAGTGACTTCAAGGAACCAGTCGGCCCGAGCTTCTGGGAACGCGGTGAGATGGAATGACCCCCTCGACAGGCAGCACGCCCACGGCGGCCTTGAAGCCTGCCGAGACTGCCAAGAAGTCCAAGGCAGGCGATGCCGCGGCCTGGGCCGACGAGCGGCTGGGGCTCGCCACGCTGACCAAGAAGAACATCCGGAAGGTCTTTCCGGATCACTGGTCGTTCATGCTGGGCGAGATCGCGCTGTGGAGCTTCGTCGTACTCTTGCTGACCGGCGTCTTCCTCACCTTCTGGTACAAGCCGAGCATGGCCGAGGTCGTCTACGACGGCTCCTACAACCAGCTCCGTGGCCTGCACATGTCGGAGGCTTACGCCTCGACCCTGGACATCTCCTTCGACGTCCGTGGCGGTCTGCTCATGCGACAGATCCACCACTGGTCGGCGATGCTGTTCATCGCCGCGATGTTCGTGCACCTGATGCGTGTCTTCTTCACCGGGGCGTTTCGCAAGCCCCGAGAGCTGAACTGGGTGATCGGAGCCTTGCTGCTGATCCTCGGCCTGGTCGAAGGTTTCGCCGGCTACTCCCTGCCCGACGACCTGCTGTCGGGGACCGGCTTGCGATTCGCCGACAGCGCGATGAAGTCGATGCCGGTCGTCGGCACCTACGTCTCGTTCTTCGCCTTCGGGGGAGAGTTCCCCGGCGACGACATCATTCCGCGGCTCTTCACCGTTCACGTGCTGCTGCTCCCAGGGGTGCTGCTCGCGCTGATCGGCGCGCACATGCTGCTGCTCGTCTACCACAAGCACACCCAGTGGCCCGGCCCGGGACGGACCGAGCAGAACGTGGTCGGGTTCCCGATGCTGCCGGTGTACGCCGCCAAGGCCGGTGGCTTCTTCTTCATCGTCTTCGGTGTCACCGCGCTGATGGGCGCACTGCTGACCATCAACCCGGTCTGGTCGTACGGACCCTATGACCCGTCCAAGGTGACAGCAGGATCGCAGCCCGACTGGTACATGGGCGTCGCCGAGGGCATGGTTCGCCTCATGCCCGGCTGGGAGAGCGAGATCTTCGGCTCGACGATTAGCTGGAACCTCTTCATACCGGGAGTGGTCGCACCCGGCGTGCTGTTCGGTGTCATCATGATGTACCCATTCGTCGAGAACTGGATCACCGGCGACAAGCGGGACCACCACCTGCTCCAGCGCCCGCGTGACACGCCGAACCGCACCGCCTTCCTGGTCGCGATGATGACCTTCTACGGTTTCGGCTGGGCTGGTGGCGGAAACGACATTCTCGCGGTGATCTTCGATATGAGCCTGAACCAGATCATTGTGTTCCTGCGGATCGCGATCTTCGTCGGTCCTGTAGTCGCCTTCATCCTCACGCGGCGATGGTGCATCTCCCTCCAACGGGCGGACGAGGACCGGCTCCTGCACGGTTATGAGACCGGCATCATCATGCGTTCACCCGAGGGGTCGTACTCCGAGCGCCACCTGCCGGTCAGTCAGGAGGAGGCGTACACCCTCACCGCACGCGACCGGGACGAGGTGTACGCGATACCAGCCGGCGCCGACGCCAACGGCGTGGCCGCCCCAGGAACTGGGGTGAACAAGCTGCGGGCGAGGCTGTCGCGGTTCTGGTTCGCCAGCAACGTGCAGAAGCCGACTCGTGAGGAGCTCGACGCGGGTCACCACCACGCGGAGGACGAGCTGGCCCTACAGACGGCCGAGACGAACCCGGCCGACGGTCACCAGTACGACGGCCGCCACGACGTCGCCGGCGACGAGCTGCGCAACCACTGAGGCACCCATCCCTCTCGGGTGACCAGCACGGATCATCAGCTCAGGTCATCGGCTCAGGTCATCAGAGCCCACCCGGCTGCGACGGCGGAGATGCTGGCGGTGGTGCACCGCACCCGGTCGGACCACCGCAGCGCAGCCAGGTTGCCAGTCGTGCGTTCTGTGGTGAGCCGGCGATGGGCAGGGCCGGCGAGCATGCCGGTCACCAGGAGGGTCACGCCGCTCGACGCTACCGCGAGCACGGTGGCGACGTCGCTCAGCCCTCTGGCAACGGTCCAGGCGCAGGTGGCCACGACGAGGCCGTACACGAGGACGACCACGGGTGTGATCCGTCGGGAATGGGCGTCATGGTGGCGACGCCAGTCCTCGGCCCGCACCTCGGGAAACGCCGGATACACCACGAGGGTCACGACCAGCTGGAAGCCGGCGTGCAGCCAGGTGGCCGCCACCAGGCTCACCGCTGCCGTGTCCGGGGTCACTCACCACCCGGCAGATTGAGGTCGATTCGCACCGCTTCGGCGGCGCGTCGGCCCGACACCAGAGCTCCCTGGATGGAGCTGGTGTCGCGATGGTCCCCGCAGACGTAGACAGTTCCCGAGCAGGAAGTCGCCCGGACCGGTTTGCGGAACGGGTGCGGCGCTGACATCGTCGGCAGCGAGCGCGCGACGTCATAGGTCCGCAGGTGCTCCCAGTCGGTCGTGCTGGTCCGGTAGAGCTCGGCGAGACGGCGCCTCACCGTGGGCTCGTCGGCGACGTCCCGTCTCGCTCCGTGCACGAGCGAGGTTGACACCAGAGCTCTCCCGTCGGAGGAGTACGACGGGGCGGCAGCGGTGAGCACCACCGTGTTGTTGACCGGTGACGAGTCGGCATCGACCAGCAAGGTCGCCCGCTCCGTTGGCGGGGCCGGCGCCGCGTGGTAGAGCGTGGTCACCCCCTTCCACGCCGGTTCCTCGACCACGCCGGGCAGCAGAGCAGCCGCCGACCCGCCGTCGGTGGCGACCACAACTGCCCGCGCCGACCAGGCGCCCTTGTCGGTGTGCACGGTGTCGTCGGAGAGCTCGAGCGCGCGCACGCCCAGGTGCACCACACCGGTGGGCAGCTGGGCCGACATCTGCTCGGGCATGCGCTGCATGCCTCCAGCCGGGATCGCCGAGTGCCCCCGGACGAACATCCGGGTCATCAGGTCCACGAACCGTCGTGAGGTGGCCATGTTCTCCTCGAGCAGCACGCCGGCAAAGAACGGCCGCAGGACCCGCTCGACCACGTCGTCGGACAGACCCTGCCGTCGCCAGCTCTCGCGCGCCGACAGGTCCGCGGCTGTACTGCGGGACTGCGCGGGTAGGACGGCTGCTCGTGCGGCATAGGCAGCGAGCGCCATCTTGTCGCGTAACCCACCGATCGGTGCCGTTACCGTGCTCAGCATCGCCGAGGGTTCGCGAAGCGGGTCGGCCAGATGGATCGTCGCGCCGTCGACGTGCAGGTCCATCGCACGATCGAAACGGCGAAGTTCGAGCCGGTCGTAGTCGAGCACGCGACGAGCCTCGGGATAGGCAGTGCTCAGCACCTGAAAGCCGCGCTCGAGCAGGAACCCGTCGACCCGGTCGGTCCGGACCCGTCCTCCGACCGCATCCGTGGCCTCCAGCACCTGCACGTCCAAGCCTGCACGGACGAGTGGCAGAGCGCACGCGAGCCCGGCGAACCCTGCTCCGAGCACCAACACGTCGCACCGTTTCGCCACGGTCACCTCTCGAGGGGGTCGTGTCCCCAGTTCATCAACGAGTAGCGCCAGCGCCCAACCAGTTCTCGAGCTCCTTCGCTCTCATGTTGACCGCCTGCTTCCAATCGTCCCAGACGTCGTCAGTCGGGTGGGACATGGCTCACCCCTTCTTCTTCAGTGCGGACGGCTTATGCACCGCCGTACCTCCGCTCTTCTGGCTGCGCACGAGATACTGCGGCTCGTCCTTGCTCGCACGCACCGTCCGCCCGCCTGCCTCGGTGTCCTCGGTGATCTTGCGCTCGACCGTCCCCTCTGCCGTGCCGCCGTGACTCTGCCACGTCACCTCGTCGCCCTTGTGGAACTCCGGTCCTTTGTCGTTGGTCATGTCCTCGACTTTCTCACTGCGCTCTCAGTACCCGGCCGCGACTGCTTCCATTCCGTCCGGAACAGCGGCGGAAGGTAGCGCAGCATGAGCAACGACCAGGTCAGATGGGTCAGTGTGGACGCCTGGATCCCGCCCGAGGCTCGCCGTTGCAGCCCGAAAAGCGATCCCATCACCCCCGCCGCGAGGACCAGCGCGGGGTTACGCGTCGCCACGGTGGCCAACGTATAGACCGAGGTGGAGGCGAGAACGGCATACCTCTCGTCGATCGCGGCGTACAACGCACCGCGAAAGAAGACTTCCTCGGCGGCCCCGTTGGCGCAGGCCGTGAGCACGATCAAGGGTGTCGCCCCCTCATCGGCGAAACGTAGGACCCGGAACAGGGCGCCGTCGAGCACCGGTATGCGCCGCGAGACCAGTGCACAGGCGTAGAAGAACCCGAACGCACCGGCACCGGTCGCCACCGGGGTCAGGACCGGGCGACGCAGCTTCTCGTCGCGTCCTCGGATCCAACCGAGGTGCAGAGGACCGGACCACACTCCACCGGCCGCCCAGGTGCCCGCCACTCCCATCGTGAGGGCGTAGAACTCCCTCGACGCCGGCCGCGTGGACAGGGACACGCCGAGCAGACTCGTGCCCAGCACCGACACACCGGCGACCACTCGCCGACGCCGACGCCTCACCGCGGCACTCTCCCCGTGGCCAGGAGGGCTCTGGTGCAGCAGAGGCTTCGGCAGCCGACCGAGGAGACCGTTGTGAAGCCCACGTCTCTTCACCGCTTTTCACGTGCTTCCCGCGCCCGCTCGCCCAACGCCTCCAGTACTGCGTCGTCGAAGCTCATCGGCTCGAACGGCACCACGCTCCGGATGCTGTCGTCGTCAACGACCACTTCATTGGTCATCGAGTCGACCAGAGCACGGCCGGTGCGCGTGTCCACATCGGTGACCAGTGACAGCCACAAGGAGGAGAGCCGAGGGGAGAGAATCGGCACCGGCACGACCAGGAGCTTGCGGCCCTGGATCGCCGCCACCCGGCGCAGCATCGTGAGGTACTGCAGAACCTCCGGTCCTCCCAGCTCGAAGACGCGGCCCTCGGTCTTCTCCGCATCGAGCACTCCGACGAGATAGCGCACCACATCGGTGAGTGCTATCGGCTGCGTTCTGGTCCGAACCCACCGAGGGGTGATCATCGCAGGCAGATGCTGGACCAGCTGACGGGTGATCTCCCAGGAGATTCCGCCGTGTCCCACGATGATGCCGGCGCGCAGAGCGGTGACCGGTGTGCCCGACGAACTCAGCAGGTTCTCGACTTCCCGGCGGCTGCGTAGATGTGCCGACAGGTCGTCGACGTCACGACCGAGACCACCCAGGTAGATGATGCGCCCGAGGCCGGTTGCCGCCGACGCGGCGGCGAAGGCGCGCGCGGCCTCGGCGTCGAGATGCTCGAAGTTCTCGGCAGCGAGGGAGTGCACGAGGTAGTAGGCCGCCTCGCACCCCTCGAGCGCGATCGCGAGCGTGGACGGGTCATGGACGTCCCCGTAGACGGCATGTCCGTAACCCGAGTAGCTGTCCGGATGCCTGGTCATCGCCCTGACGTCATGGCCCACCTCGGTCAGCTCCGAGCACAGCCGTCGGCCCACAAAACCTGTGGCTCCGGCTACCAAGACCCGCATCTGCTCACCCCTTTCCTGTACCGCTCTCGCAGTGGGACGTTCCATCGGACCTTCCAGACCTAGAACGCTTCATACGGTAACTTCAGTGCTATGCCTAAGTTTGCCTGTCCATGACGAAGAATAGTCCGGCTCCACCGGAGCCGGTACCCGGCCTCACGATCGGTGACCTCGCCGGCCGCACCGGCATGCCTCCGGCAACGTTGCGGACATGGGAGTCCAGATACGGTGCGCCGCGGCCACGCCGCCTGCCCGGCGGGCATCGGCGCTACCGCGAAGAGGACGTCGCCCTGGTGGAACAGGTGCTGCGCCACCGGTCGATGGGTCTGAGCCTGGAGACGGCGATCGCCCGCGCGACCGTGGTCGGAGCCGAGCCCGAGCCCTCGGTCTTCGCCGGGCTGCGACGCCGCCACCCCGACCTGACCCCGCAGACCCTGAGCAAGCGCACGCTACTGGGTCTGACCCGCGCCGTCGAGGACGAGTGCTGCGCGCGAGCCGAACGCCCCATCCTGTTCGCCAGCTTCCAACGCACCGGCTTCTACACCGCTGCCCAGACACGGTGGCGAGATCTGGCCCGCACCGCGGAACGGGTGGTGGTCTTCGCCGACTTCGCCGAACAACCTCCGGACGAGGCCGTGCTGACGAAGGTTCCTGTTCCAGACAACGCCCCGCTGTGTCGTGAGTGGCTGCTCGTGTGTGACGCCCCGGACTATCCCGCATGCGTGGCCGGGTGGGAACTGCCCGGCCAGGGCTCCGTGCCCGATGCCCTTCGTCGCTTCGAGACCGTGTGGACGGTCGATCCCCTGGCGGTCCGCAACGCAGCCCGGATCTGCGCCGGACTGGTCGCGTCCTTCACCCTCTCCACCGACACCACGCTGGGTGAGCGGCTGGCGGGTACGGCGCCGCAGTCCTCTCCTGATCTGCACAGGGCCATGGGGCTGTTCAACCGGGTGGTCGGCTACATCGACACGCCCAGGCGTTGAGAGCTGCCTTTAGGACTTTCTGCCAGCGCTCAGTCCTTTCCGCGCGCCGAGCGGAAGCGGCGCAGACCCTCGTCGAGCTCGACGATGGGGCCGGGATAGTCCAGTTCTTCGAGCACGTCGCGGCTCAGCTTCCACGGCTCGTGGACAGCGGAGCCTTCCACGCCTGCGAGCTCGGGCACGTAGCGGCGTACGTAGTCGCCTTCGGGGTCGTAACGCCGACCCTGCAGGACCGGGTTCAAGACCCGGTGCGGGCGGGTGTCCGTGCCGGTCCCTGCCATCCACTGCCAGTTCATCTGGTTGTTGGCGATGTCGCCGTCGACCAACAGGTCCAGGAAGTGGCTCGCGCCGAGCCGCCAGTCGACGTACATCGTCTTGGCGAGAAAGCTGGCCACGATCAGCCTGGCCCGGTTGTGCATCCAGCCCTCCGCGATGAGCTGCCGCATGCCCGCGTCGACGACCGGGTAGCCGGTGCGCCCACGACGCCAGGCTTCCAGTCCTACGGGATCGTCTCGCCACGTGTCGTCCCGGTCTCGGTAGTTGTCACGCGCCGCATCCGGTCGCGCAGCCAGCACCTGGTGGTGGAAGTCCCGCCAGGCGAGCTGGCGGAGAAAGGCGTCCGACCCCGCCGATCCGTGCCCGAGACGATGGATCAGCTCGACCGGTGACACACAGCCCAGGTGCAGGTACGGCGAGAGGCGAGAGGTCGCGTCGTCGGCCAGCCGGTCGTTGTTCTCCGCGTAGGCATCCACGCGCCGGTTCCATGCCGCGAGCCGGCGGCGCCCCGACGTCTCCCCGCCAGGTGGCAGGAAGGGCGAGGTCTGACCGGAGCACAGGTCGCCGGCTCGAGGCAACCGGCCGGGGTAGACGTCAGGCAGCTCGACGCGGGCGGGCGCGTCTACCGACCGCCGGATCGGCTGCTGGGCCCAGCGGTTGTAGTAGGGGGTGAAGACCGCGAAGTGGTCCTTCCCATGAGGAGTGATCTGGCCAGGCGAGGCGGCGTTGACCGAGGACTCGTGGACCACCAGCTCACGTCCCTCGGCGCGCAGAGCGCTCGCCAGGGCCTTCTCCCGGGCCTGTGCGTAGCCGCTGACGTCGACAGCCACGTGCACCTGCGACGCGCCGACCTCGGCGGCCACCGCACACACCTCGTCGACGACCTTCCCGTCTCGCACGACCAGCCGCCCACCTCGCTGCTGCAACTGCGCGTCGAGGTCCTCCAGGCTCTGGACCAGGAACGTCGCCCGGTTGGGTCTCAGAAAACCCTTCGGCGCAGCGTCGTCGAACACGAACAGCGGCACCGTCTGCCCGTTCCGGGCGGCTCGCGACAGCACCGGATTGTCGTGCACACGCAGGTCACGCGTGAACAGGGCAACAGAAACGCTCGACATCGGCTCCTCCGGGGTTACCGTACCCACGCCACCGGTGACCAGCCCCGCGGCCACCGGCGCCCCAGTGGTTGGAACGGTGGTTGGGGGGTAGACGCGGCGGGTTCGGGTAGGTGTCTGCTCGGACCATTCCCGAGCAGAGGACGCCGACATCTGGGACATCGCCGTCGTCGGAGCCGGCCCGGCAGGGGCGGCCGCCGCGCTGGGAGCGCTGCATGCCGACCCTGGCCTATCGGTTCTGCTCGTCGACCGCTCGGACTTCCCGCGCGACAAGGCCTGTGGAGACGGCATCGCCCCGCACGTGCTGGACGCGCTAGCAGAGGTCGGGGTGAGCGGCCTTCTCGATGACCGGACCCCAGTCCACGAGCTACAGCTCACCCATGGCAGCGATGTCGTGACCCGGTCGATGCGGCGGCCCGCCTACGTGGTCCCCCGCACCGTGTTCGACTCACGCCTGGTCGACGAAGCGACCCTGGCGGGAGGGGATCTGATCCGGCATCGGGTGCGCTCGATCGTCGACGACGGACAGAGTGTGAGTCTTGACGGGAAGATCCGGGCTCGGGTGGTGATCGGTGCCGATGGCGCCCACTCGCTGGCACGGCAGGTCGTGCGGCTGCCGCCCGCCGGCCGCACAGCGATCGCGATCCGTGGCTACGTCCCCGTTCCGGCTCGGCGCCTGGGCAGGCAGGTGATGATGTTCGGCAAGGAACGGAAGCCGTCGTACGCCTGGAGCTTCGACTGTGGTGACGGCCTTGCCAACGTCGGGTACGGCGAGCTGATCCACCCGAACCGGGCCCGGCCCTCGCGTGCATGGCTGCTCGGCCAGCTGGAGGATCTTCTGCCGGGCTCGACAGTCGACGGGACACAGTGGCGCGGGCACCACCTGCCACTGTCCTCGTGGTCGTGGCAACAGCCCGACGGTCGCATCCTGCTCGCCGGTGACGCGGCGAACCTGATCAACCCGATGACAGGCGAGGGCATCTACTACGCAGTCGCGACCGGTATCCTCGCGGGCGGTGCGGCTGCCCGGTCGCTGAGCACCGGGTCCGGAGCCACGGCCGGCGCACAGCACCGGCGGTCCGTGCGCAGCCTGCTTGCACGACATCTGCGGCACACGGCGCTCGCCTCCCGGCTGGTCGGGCGGCCGCTGGTCCTGCGCGCGGGAGTCCGAGCCGCCCGGCGTGACCAGCAGGCCTTCGACGACCTCGTCGAGATGGGTCTCGGGCGCGGGCGGATCACCCCCAGGCTGGCCGGTGGGCTTGCTTCCGGTCTCTCGGCGGCCGCTGTAGCGCATGTGCCTGCGGGGCAAGGGTAGATTTCACCGCATGCAGATCATGGCCGTGCGCGGCGCGTTGTCTGACCATCGCTACGCCCAGGTGGAGATCACCGCTGCTTTCGCCGACCAGATGCTTCGGACAAGTGTGAACAGAAGCGTGCTGGAGCGTTTCCATGCCAACGCAGGGGTGCAGTTCCGTCATCTTGCGCTCCCTCTCGAGCGATATGGGGCTCTCGGCGACTTCGGGCAGGCCAACGACGCGTTCATCGAGATCGGTGTCGAGCTCGGGGCCGCTGCAGTCGTGGACGCGCTCAAGGCAGTGGGGCTCACCCCTCAGGACGTCGACCTGATCATCTCGGCGACCGTCACCGGGCTGGCAGTCCCCTCGCTGGACGCACGGGTCGCCGCGCAGATCGGCCTGCGTCCCGACGTGATCCGGATGCCCCTGGTCGGTCTCGGCTGCGTTGCCGGCGCCGCCGGAGTGGCCAGACTGCACGATTACCTGGTGGGTCACCCCGACGACGTGGCAGTCCTGATGTCGGTGGAGCTGTGCTCCCTCACGGTCCAACGTGACGACGCCTCCGTGCCCAACCTCGTCGCGAGCGGCCTCTTCGGCGACGGCGCGGCGGCCGTGGTGGCGGTGGGTGAGAGACGGGCCAGGGACCATGCCGAGCGGGCGGTCACGCCCTTCGACGGAGGGCCGGGACCCGAGGTGCTGGCCAGCCGTAGTCGGCTCTATCCCGACACCGAGCGCGCGATGGGCTGGGACGTGGGAGCCGGCGGACTGCGCATCGTGCTCGACCCGCAGGTGCCACAGCTGGTGGAGACCTACATCGGTGGTGACGTCGACGGTTTTCTCGGCGACCACGGCCTGAGCAGGCGAGACATCGAGTGGTGGGTGGCCCACCCAGGGGGACCGAAGGTGCTGGAGGCTCTGCAGGTCGCACTCGGTGTCGACCGGGAGGCACTCCAGGTCACGTGGGACTCCCTCGCGCAGATCGGCAACCTGTCCTCGGCCTCGGTGCTGCACGTGCTCGCGGACACCCTCCAGAACCGGCCGCCGCGGCCCGGGTCCTACGGCCTCATGCTTGCGATGGGACCGGGTTTCTGCGCGGAGCTGGTGCTGCTCCGCGCGGCCGAGCCACCGGCGTGAGCAGCCTGACACTGTTCACCGCTCTGGTGATGCTGGTCGCTGTGGAGCGTCTGGCGGAGCTGGTGGTCTCCCACCGCAATGCCGAGTGGAGCATGCGTCACGGAGGGGTGGAGTTCGGCCGGCGGCACTACCCCTTCATGGTCGGGCTGCACACGAGTCTCCTTGCCGGTGTCCTCCTGGAGGTGTGGACCCGCCGCCCAGACTTCGTGGCGCCTCTGGGCTGGACCATGCTTGTCGTGGTCCTCGCCTCCCAGTTCCTGCGCTGGTGGTGCATCCTCGCCTTGGGCCCGCGATGGAACACCCGGGTCATCGTCGTTCCCGGCCTCGCCCTGGTGAGGTCGGGGCCTTACCGCTGGCTTCGGCATCCCAACTATGTCGCCGTCGTCGCAGAGGGTTTGGCGCTGCCGCTGGTGCACTCTGCCTGGATGAGCGCAGTCGCCTTCACAGTTCTCAACGCGGGGCTGCTCACTGTCCGGGTGCGGGTGGAGAACGAGGCTCTCGACAACACCGAGCCGACCGCACACGAGGTGGCCTGATGCGGGACCTACTCATCGCCGGCGGAGGTCCCGCCGGTCTGGCGACCGCTCTCCACGCCGCGCGGGCCGGTCTCGACGTGACGGTGTGGGAGCCACGAGGCGAGGTCATCGACAAGGCCTGCGGTGAGGGGCTGATGCCCGGTGCCGTCGCGGCCCTCGCCGACATCGGCGTGGAGACGGAGGGGCAGCCACTGGGTGGCATCAGATATCTCTCCCCCGGCCACCAGGCCGAAGCTCGCTTCCGGCACGGTCTGGGCCGGGGTGTGCGCCGTACGACGCTGCACGCGGCCCTACGGGCGGCAGCCACCGGCTGCGGTGTCGACATCGTGCAGCGCAGCGTCACCGACGTCGTCCAGCATCCCGACCACGTGCTCGTCGACGGCACCCGCACCCGATATCTGGTCGCCGCCGACGGGTTGCACTCACCCGTGCGACACGCCCTCGGGTTGGAGGGCCGGCTCGTTCCCCGCCGCCGCTACGGCCTGCGGTGCCACGTCGAGACGCAGCCGTGGACCTCATTCGTCGAGGTGCACTGGTCAACGTCGTGTGAGGCCTACGTCACCCCGGTCTCACCCGGGCTGGTGGGGGTCGCCGTGCTGACCGAGGCCCGAGCGCCGTTTGCCGAGCAGCTACGTGCCTTCCCGGCTCTGGTGGAGAGGATGGCAGGTCGAGCGGTCGGTCACGTCCGCGGTGCGGGTCCGTTGCACCGCACGACCCGCGCGCGGGTGGCCGGACGAGTGCTCCTGGTCGGCGACGCGTCCGGATACGTCGACGCGCTGACCGGCGAGGGGATCGCGCTCGCGCTCGCCCAGGCGCGGGCCGCGGTGGAAGCGGTCAGATCGGGTAGGCCGGAAGACTACGAGCGTGCCTGGCAGAGGATCACCTGGCGCTACCGTCTCCTGACCAGCCTTCTGGTCACCTCCACCCGGCTGCCGGTCGTACGCCGCGCTCTGGTGCCCGCTGCCAGCGCCCTACCGGGGCTCTTCGCGATGACCGTGGACCAGCTGGCTCGACCGGTATGAACGCGAGAACAGCCGTGACCGGGCACCGCGACACCGTTGACGGTGCCTTGGTCGTGCTGCTGGACGAGGCAGGCAACGCAGTGGGGACGGCACCGAAACAGAGCGTGCACGGCGCGAACACCCCGTTGCACCTCGCCTTCTCGTGCTACGTCTTCGACACCGACGGGCGGTTCCTGCTGACCCGTCGCGCGACCGGAAAGCGCACCTGGCCCGGAGCGTGGACCAACAGCTTCTGTGGTCACCCGGGCCCCGGGGAGGACATCTGGGAGGCGGTTCGTCGCCGTGCCGGGCAGGAGCTGGGCGTCGAGCTGCGTGACCTCGGCCTCGCGCTTCCCGGCTTCCGGTACCGGGCCGTGATGGCCAACGGCATGCAGGAGAACGAGATGTGCCCCGTGTTCGTCGCCGTCACCGAAGCTGAGGTGCGCCCAGACCGGCTGGAGGTCGACTCCTTCGAGTGGGTGAACTGGCCCGCGTTCCGAGCCGACGTGCTCGCAGGGCGCCGGAAGATCAGCCCCTGGTGCGCCTCACAGGTCGCCGAGCTGCCCGGCCAGATCTCCTCGGTGCACTTGGACGAGGGGGACCGGACGCAGCTCCCTGCGGCGGCGCGCCACCGTCCGGTTGAGCCCACCGCTGTTTCGTTTGGGGCGTCGGCACCTGGGCACCGGCGGGAATGACTGCTACGAAACGTGCGGACAAGTTCGCCGCCGCCCTCCAACGCTTCGAAGAGTCCGGCGACTCCACCGACCTGTGTGGCCAGTTCGCCGAAGCCGCCGGGCTGGGACGCCCGGTGGTAGACCAGTCCGACCCGCACCACAGTGACGTGCGAAAGTTCTGGGAGACCTACCGTTCGCAGTTCTCCCACATCTCGACCGAGTTCCCGACGGTCGACGAGGCCGGGGACCTTGCCGTCCTGGAGTGGTCGTCGAAGGGTGAACTCGCGACCGGTCGCTGCATCGACTATCGCGGTGTATCCCTGCTCACCTTCGACGAGACCGACCTCAGGTCAACGTGGCCTTCTCGATCTTGGCGCGGTCCTTCCACCCCCGGGCTGACCCTGATCAAGGTTCACGCGGACAGCGCCGAGTTCTGGGAGAGCCCGAGCAGCAAGATGGTGCGGCTCTTCGGCGCCGCCCGTGCCGCAGCGACCGGCGACAAGGAGAAGTTCCCGAACAAGAACGAGACGGTGGATCTGTGACCAGTGGCCCCACGAGCGGCGGAGGAAGTAACCCGGACCCC
>JALZKI010000012.1 GCA_030859325.1 Actinomycetota bacterium | reverse complement strand
GGCGCGCTCGGAGGGATTCGAACCCCCAACCTTCTGATCCGTAGTCAGATGCTCTATCCGTTGAGCTACGAGCGCAGGGCCGTTCGGCTTCGGCGAGTTTAGCCTGCGCCTCCACCCAGCACGAAATCTGTTGGCTGCCTTACGCGAGAGGCGGAAGCGCGGCCTCTCGACGTACGACTCGCGTTGATTGGTGGATACCCGTATACCGCCCTTGTGAGTACATTCACTAGCAACCGGAGGGCGCTATGTGTTCCGGAGGGGTACCTTAGGGGCACTCAAATCGCCGCAGAAACGCGACGACCTCACAATTCAACATCCACGAGACACCACCGACTTGATCGGTGGCCGGGGGCGACCCACCAGCTCGTCACCGCGATGCGCGAGAGGGAACGGTAGGCCATGACCGCCGACACTGCGTCAGTCGACGCCGCCAGTGAACCAGATCCGGGTGCGCCCACGACCCATGCAGGGATTCTCCGCTGGGTCGGCGAGGTGGCCGGACTCACTCAGCCGGACCAGGTCCACTGGTGCACGGGCTCGCAGGAGGAGTGGGTTAGGCTGACCGATGCCCTCGTCGCCTCCGGCACCTTCGTGCGGCTGAGCGAGGAGATCAAGCCCAACTCCTTCTACGCCCGCACCGATCCCACCGATGTCGCGCGCGTCGAGGACCGCACGTTCATCTGTTCGGTCGAGGAGAAGGACGCCGGACCTACTAACAACTGGATGGCCCCGGATGAGATGAAGGCCATCATGACCGACCTCTACCGGGGTTGCATGAAGGGCCGGACGATGTACGTCATCCCCTTCGTCATGGGACACCTCGAGGCAGAGAGCCCGATGTTCGGCGTCGAGATCACCGACTCGGCGTACGTCGTCGCCTCGATGCGGGTCATGGCGAGAATGGGCGCCAACGTTCTTCGCCGTATGGAGGAGATCAACGCCAAGTTCGTTCCTGCCCTCCACTCGGTCGGCATGCCGCTCGAGCCGGGGCAGGATGATGTCGTGTGGCCGTGCAGCGACACCAAGTACATCGTGCAGTTCCCCGAGGAGCGCGCGATCTGGTCCTACGGCTCCGGCTACGGCGGCAACTCCCTGCTCGGCAAGAAGTGCTACGCCCTCCGCATCGCCAGCGTGATGGCGCGCGACGGTGGCTGGCTCGCCGAGCACATGTTGATCCTGAAGCTGACCAGCCCTGAAGGCGTCAAGAAGTACGTCGCCGCCGCATTCCCCAGCGCCTGCGGGAAGACGAACCTGGCCATGCTCGCGCCGACGATCCCCGGTTGGAAGGTCGAGACCCTCGGGGACGACATCGCCTGGATGCGGATCGGGAAGGACGGTCGGCTCTACGCAGTCAACCCGGAGTTCGGCTTCTTCGGCGTCGCTCCGGGGACCAACGAGGACACCAACCCCAATGCCATGCGCACCATCGAGCGCGGCAACTCGGTCTTCACCAACGTCGCGCTGACCGAGAGCGGAGACGTGTGGTGGGAGGGTATGGAGAACCCGCCGGCCAACGCCACGTCGTGGAAGGGTGAGCCATGGACACCCGACTCCGATGAGCTCAGCTCACACCCGAACAGTCGCTACTGCACTCCGATCAAGCAGTGCCCCATCCTGGCTCCGGAGTACGACGACCCGAACGGTGTTCCGATCGACGCGATCCTCTTCGGTGGACGTCGCAAGACCACGGTCCCGTTGGTCGCTGAGGCCCGGGACTGGGCCCACGGCACGTTCATGGGTGCCACGCTCTCGTCCGAGACGACGGCTGCGGCGACCGGGAAGGTCGGCGTCGTACGACGGGACCCGATGGCGATGCTGCCCTTCATCGGCTACAACGCCGGTGACTACTTCAACCACTGGATCACGGTCGGCAAGGAGAACGACGCTGCCAAGCTGCCGCGAGTCTTCTACGTCAACTGGTTCCGCCGCGACGACGAGGGCAGGTTTCTCTGGCCCGGGTTCGGCGAGAACAGCCGCGTCCTGAAGTGGGTCGTGGAGCGCATCGACGGTCGGGCCGACGGCATCGAGACGCCCATCGGATACGTCCCGACGCCGAAGTCACTCGACGTCACCGGTCTCGACATGACCGAGAAGGATCTCAAGGCCGCCCTCGAGGTCGACGTCGAGGAGTGGAGGACAGAGATCCCGCAGATCACCGAGTGGTTCGAGAAGTTCGGGGAGAGCCTTCCGGCGGTGCTGTGGACCGAGCTCGACGGTCTCAAGGCGCGACTCGGCGTCTGATCGTGGCTGCGCCCGCGGGCGTACTGTTGTCGAGTAAAGAGTGAAGGGAGGATTCTTTCGTTGGCGAGCAGGTTCGGACCAGACGACCGCCTTCTGCTGGACACGGTCGCAGCCACCTTATTCGGGCGCATCGTCGAGAAGGGGTGGGTCGCCGAGGCCGACGCCTTGTTGACCGCATCGCCTGACAGCGAAAGCGCTCGGGATCTTCTGGTAAACATCGGCCTGCTCATCCATGATGACCAGCGAGAACGCTTCGTGCCCGTCGACCCAGCTGCCGTGCAGGCACAGATCGTCGTACCGCTCGGCACGCGTGGCACCGAGCTCTTGACCGAGTCGTCGCGTTGGGCCGACACCTTCGCTTCTCTTGCGCGAACCTTCCGGCAGTCACCGCAGCCTCAACAGCAGCCGATCGTAGAACTTGCCGGATCGAACCGGATCAACACCTTCATCCAGGCGGCCCTGGCGGACTGCCGCCAGGAGCTCCTGACGGCTCAGCCGCACGGCCGACGGCCGGAGAAGGTGCTCAAAGAAGCTGTCGACCGTGACCTGCACGCTCTCGAGAGAGGCATCGCCATGCGCACTCTCTACCAACACACAGCACGACACAGCCCGGCGACGCGAGGCTACGTCACACTGGTGATTGCCAACGGCGCCGAGGTGCGGACGTTGGACGAGTTCTTCCGCCGACTGATCGTTATCGACCGAAGGCTGGCCATCGTGCCGGCTGAGGACGGCGACCACAGCGCGCTGGCCGTCTACGAAAGGTCCCTGGTTGCTTACCTCGTCGACATCTTCGAACGCTCCTGGGAGCGAGCGCTGCCCTTCACAGACAACGAGTCACAAACCCATCGGGACATCGCGGCCGACACTCGCCGAATGTCCATACGCATGCTTGTCGAAGGCCACAGCGACCCGGCCAGCGCGAAGCGGCTCGGGGTTAGCACCCGCACGTACGCCGCGTATATCGCCGCCCTGAAGGAGGAGTACGGAGTTCAGACCCGGTTCCAGCTCGGGCACGCGATGGGGCGCGAGAAGCCTGACCAGGAACATGGCCTCGGACAGATTCTCGAGTCGACCGAAGACCCCGCAAATTAATGCGAGGGCAGTCATGTTGGGGAACATGCTGCCCTCGCTGTAGGGAGACGGGCCGGGGGGCGGCTCTGGGAGCAAACGGTCGGGGGGTGACTCGTTCGTCCTCGTCTCACATCCGTGGAGGAAACCGAGGAGACTTAGCCCCAGCCGGTGTCCTTCTTCTTGGAAGTCATGGTGCTGTCGGACCCAGCGGCGCCCCAACCAGTGTCCTTGGCTTGAGCAGGAGCGGACAGGGATCCGAGAACCAAAACCGTCGCGACTAGCGTGCCAGCGAACGCCTTGACTGCAAATCGTGGCTTGTTCATTTAGTATCCCTCGTTGATCTTCATAAATATGAGTACCTATTTATGTTCTCGGTCCTCGGCGGTCAAGTTGGCCGCCTGCTATTAGTCTCCGGCATGAAAGACCTGCAGGCCAGCACATCGTGTCCTCACGAAATTGCAGTGCACTTTCCTGCAAAATACATATTTTCCGGACATCTCGCCGGCATTCTGTCATACTGCGCTCTCGTGATGCGAGAGCCGCTAGTCGGCGAAATATGCCCTTCTCAACGCGCCATTTGACCGCTTGCCAGGCGCTTTCTGTCATATCGTTGCTTACATATGCAGTCGGGGCAAGCACCGGAGCGGCGTGGCTGGCCACGAGAGACTCATGTCTGAGCTGTCTGAGCAGTTCCGCCGAGGCCGGTTTCACTGCCTTGGGTCGAAAGGCTTGGCCGGCACTCAAAGTGTGGGCTCACCGCATGCGAGCGATCCGCGCAGCAGACAGCCCGATTCCCCGCGCGCAGAACAGCCCCGCCACGTGTGAGGGCTGCTTCTGCCTGGCGGAGGTGGCGGGATTTGAACCCGCGAGAGGGGATTACCCTCAACCCGCTTAGCAGGCGGGCGCCATAAACCGGGCTAGGCGACACCTCCAGACAGCGTGGACAGGTTACCGGCCACTGTCGCAGCGAGCGAATCGGCTCATGCAGTCGCCGGTCGCACACGGGCGACGTCGGCCTTCATGAGTTGCTAGCCGATGCGGCGGTAGCCGTGTCCCTCATTCAGATGTGCCTGCAGCTCGGTCAGAAAGGCATCCGGGTCGCCTTCGAGGACACGCACCGGCAGCGTCGTCGTACGCCCGTCGCGCAGCCGCAGCGCGATGCACGGCTCACCGGCGATCCTGCTGGCCACGACGTCTTCCACGTCCTTCCAGCGGGCCTGCGTCACCCCGGCACCCCGGATCATCCGCACCCGGTAGCCCGTCTCGTCCAGGCGCACCACCACCGGCCCTCGGGCCGCCAGAAAACCCGCGACGGCGACTGCAGCGACCGCAAGCACCACGCCGGCGAGGAGCACGATCAGCGGCATCGTGAGGATGCCGACGACGGCGGTGAGAACGAGCACGAAGACGCCGACGGCCGCGAGGAAGACGCCGGACAATCGTGCGATCAGAGGTTGCGAGAACCGGAAGTCGGAGGCCACGGCTGCAATTAGACCCGGCCGCAGGCGCATCGACCAAGTTCTAGTCTTCGCCACCTGTCACGAGCCGACTTACCGGGGCGGCTTGCGGGGCAGATCCACAAGCCGATGCGCAGAGGGGGCGGGATTCGAACCCGCGGCTGACATCTCTGCCAGCGACCGCTTTCAAGGCGGTTCCGATCGGCCGCTCCGGCACCCCTCCTGAGGTCATGCGCGCTCCTGCGACCAACGGCGCGCGGGGGCTGCAGCAACCCGGTGCAGCAGTCTAGGCCAACACGCATGTCACAGTTCCACGGTGATGAGGATGTCACCCTCCTGCACCACGTCACCCTTGCTGACCCTGACCGCGGAGACCGTGCCGGCCGTCTCGGTGAGGACTGGGATCTCCATCTTCATCGACTCGAGCAGGACGACCGCGTCTCCGGTCTGCACGGTGTCCCCTGGGGAGACCGCCACCGTCATCACGTTGGCCACCATCTCAGCGACGATGTCCGCACTCTTCTGAGGCCGCGCCATGAGCCGGACGCTACACGCGTCAAGGCGTTACTCGCAGGTATGCGCACAGCGGTTGCAGCAGGAGCCTGGGTCGACGCTCACAGGCGACGGTTGGCCAAGGACGGGTTCTCGGCGCGAGTCCGCTCGAGCACGCGACGCTCAAGCGTCGCCTCGGCCACCAGGTCGCCGTCTTCGAGCTCGACCATGACGTCACCTGCCGGGGAGACAACCATGCTGTGCCCGGTGTATCTGGGCCCGGGCTGCGCTGCCGCGGCGACGTACACCGTGTTCTCGATCGCTCGCGCCGTGATCAGCGTCCGCCAGTGAGAGACCTTGCCAGGCCCGGTGACCCATGCGGAGGGTACGACGAGCAGCTCGGCGCCGTCGTCGACGAGCCGACGTGCCAGCTCGGGGAACCGGAGGTCGTAGCAGGTCATCAGGCCCACCCGGAAGCCGGTCACCTCGAGAACGACCGGCTCCACCTCCCCGGCCAGCAGCCGGTCGGACTCCTTGTATCCGAACGAGTCGTACAGGTGGACCTTTCGGTACTTCGTCCTCAGCCCGCGTCCGTCGACCACGGCGAGCGTGTTGTACGGGCGCGCCGGATCCTCGCTCCGCTCGAACATCCCGGCAACGATCGTGCGCCCCTGCTCGCCCGCCAGCTGCGTCAGGTGTTGGACGAACGGGCCGTCCATGTCCTCAGCGAACTCCGAGATGTCGGAGCCGGGCGATCCGAAGTCGCACGCGAACGCCTCCGGAAATACCAGCAGGTCAACCGGTGGCCGTCCCTTTGCGATCGCTGCGCAGGCCGCTGTGAGCAGGCTCCGGTTCTTCTCGACTGCGAGGGTGGAGGCCTGTTGGACGAGGGCGACGGAAAGGCTCTGCGAAGTCTCGGACACAGGTCAAGCCTGCCACTCGGTCACCCAACCCGCGCAGCGCCCGATGTTGAGACACTGGTGCGGTGAGCAGGAAGTCGCATCCCCATCCGTCGGCTGCGTCGCGTCCGCGACGGCTCGCGGCCGTCGTACTCACCGGTGGCGCGGGGGTCCGCCTCGGCGGCGTGGACAAGGCGTCGCTCAAGATCGACGGCACCACGTTGTTGGAGCGGGCGATCACCACAACCGTCGCCGCGGAAGAGGTGGTGGTGGTCGGCGAACAGTTGCCGACCTCGCGGCAGGTGACCTGGACGCGCGAGGACCCGGCTGGCGGCGGTCCGGCGGCCGGTCTCCTGGCAGGACTCGACGTCCTGCGGACGCCTCCCGAGCTGGTGTTCGTGCTAGCGGTTGACATGCCACGAGTGACGCCCTCGACGGTGGCGCGACTCATCGACGCCCTCGGCGATGCCATTCCTGGCAGTGGCGCCATCCCCGGAACCGGGGCTGGCATCGACGGACCGGACGCTGCGGTCCTGGTCGACGAAGCCGGGCGTTTGCAGACACTGGCCGGGGTCTACCGCTACTCGGCGTTGATCTCGGCACGGCCGGCGGACCGGAACCAGGATCACGGACTGGCCGTTCGTGAGCTTGTCGCTCCCCTCGCCCTGGTCGGCGTTCCCGCCATCGGCGGAGAGGGCCGCGACATCGACACTCGCGAAGACCTGCGCGCCGCGCGGGAATGAGCTGTCCTCGAGGTCTTGCGCAGTTCGCGATTTCGGACAACGCTTTGACAGTGACTCTGCACGACTGGATCGACGAGCTGTGTGACGCCCTCGAGGTCGACACCGAGGTCGACGAGGGGCTCATCCTCGACCTCGCACGCGAGGCGGCGCACTCGGTGGAAAGGCCGGCCGCTCCTGTGACGACCTTCCTGGTGGGATATGCCGCAGGCCTTCGCGGAGGTGAGGTGGCAGACGTCGAAGCACTCGCCGGACGGGCCCAGGCGCTTGCCGAGAAGTGGGGTGGAGGCGAGATCAGCGCTGACGACTTTACCGAAGAGGACCTCGTCGGCACCGAGTAGCGCTTCAACGGGCGGCCCCTGTCCCGTCCATCGCGCCGCTCGAGTCCGCCACCGGTCGAGCCCGCCGATAGCCCGCGTCCTAGCCTGGGGTGCATGCGCGCAGTCATCGCCTCCCGGCCCGGAGGACCCGACGTCCTCACCGTTACCGACCTGCCGGACCCCTCGCCCGGAGACGACGAGGTCGTAGTCGACATGGCCGGCACCTCGGTGAACCGGGCCGACACCCTGCAACGCCGAGGCAACTACCCGCCGCCTCCTGGCGCCTCCGACGTGCTCGGTCTCGAGTGCTCCGGCGTGGTCAGCGCGATCGGCTCCGCGGTGTCTGGGTGGTCGGTCGGCGATCGGGTGTGTGCGCTGCTAGCCGGTGGAGGGTACGCCGAGAAGGTGCTCATCCCCGCGGGCCAGGTGATGCCCGTTCCCGAAGGACTGGACTTGGTGACCGCCGGCGCACTTCCGGAGGTGGCGTGCACGGTGTGGTCGAACGTCTTCATGGTGGCCGGCCTGCAGCGTGAGGAGACACTGCTGGTGCACGGCGGGGCCGGCGGCATCGGCACCCTGGCGATCCAAGTGGCCTCGGCGCTGGGCTCCCGCGTGGTCACGACCGCGGGCTCGGAAGAGAAGCTCGAGGTGTGCCGGTCCCTCGGCGCGGACGTGGCGATCAACTACAAGGAGAAGGACTTCGTCGCGGAGGTCGAGGCGGCCACGGACGGGAAGGGCGTCGACGTGATTCTCGACAACATGGGAGCCTCCTACCTGGATCGCAACATCGCCGCGCTCGCCACCGAGGGCCGGTTGGTGATCATCGGCATGCAGGGCGGGTCCAAGGCAGAGCTCGACATCGGCAGGCTGCTGTCCAAACGGGGCGCCGTGATCGCCACATCGCTGCGGGCCCGTCCGGTTGCGGAGAAGTCGGCGATCTGCTCCTCGGTGGTCGAGCACGTGTGGCCTCTGGTCGCGGAGGGCACCGTCAAGCCCGTCGTACACGCCACACTGTCGCTCGACAACGCAGGGGAAGCCCATCGGATGATGGAGGCGAGCGACCACACGGGCAAGATCGTGCTGACCGCCTGATCCAACCAGAAAGGCCGATCAGCGGGTGCGTAGGGTGGAACCCATGACGGACCAGAATCCCTCAGCACCCGGCGAAGGCTCGGACCCTCGCGTCGTCATCGTCGGGCCGGACGGCATGGCCGTGTCCGGTCCTCATGACTCCATCCCGGGCCATCCAGACGCACCCGCTCCGTCGGGTGACGCGGAGGACGGGGCAGAGCGCCACATCACCGACCTCGTGGAGCAGCCGGCGAAGGTGATGCGGATCGGGAGCATGATCCGGCAGCTGCTCGACGAGGTGAAGGCCGCTCCGCTGGACGAGGCGAGCCGTGCGCGTCTGAAGGAGATCCACCAGGCCTCCATCAAGGAACTCGAGGCGGGTCTCGCCCCGGAGCTGGTCGAGGAGCTAGAGCGACTGTCGCTGCCATTCACCGAGGAGACTCCCTCCGAGCCGGAGCTGCGGATCGCCCAGGCTCAGCTCGTGGGCTGGCTCGAAGGCCTGTTCCACGGGATCCAGACCGCGATCTACGCCCAGCAGGTCGCCGCTCGGGCCCAGCTCGAGCAGATGCGCCGCGCACTACCTCCCGGCATGGTGCCCGATGAGGCCATCCAGGCAGCCCAGCAAGCTGCCCAGCCTGCCGGACAGCAGCAGGGCCGTCCTGGACCGGGTGACGACCAGCCCGGGCGCGGCGGAGGCATGTACCTCTAGGCCGGGTGTGAGAAGCAGACGCCCCACGTCGGCCGGACCACGCAGAACCGTGAGTGCGGTGCAGCAGTCAGCCGGCGAGGCGGTCGATGTCCCCGGCGAGGCGAAGGTCGTTCCGGGTGAGACCACCTGCGGAGTGGGTGGACAGGGTGAACGTGATCGTCGTCCATCGGATGTCGATGTCGGGATGGTGGTCGAGGTCCTCGGCCACCTCGGCGACACCGGTGACCAGCCGGATGCCGGCAGAGAACGAGTCAGCGGTCACCGACCGAGTGATCGAGTCGCCTTTCCGTCTCCACGCGGACAGCTCGTGGGCCAACGCTGTCTCGATCTCGTCCTGGCTCAACAGCTCAGCCATGGTTTCCCCCTCCTTTCAGACCTCGTCGCGGCTGGACCGGTCCCCACGCCTGAAGATCTTGGACCCGAGCCACACGACAGGGTCGTACTTGCGGTCCGCGACGCGTTCCTTCATCGGGATGATCGCGTTGTCGGTGATCTTGATGCCCTCCGGGCACACCTCGGTGCAGCACTTGGTGATGTTGCACATACCGAGTCCTGCGGCGTCCTGAGAGAGCTTACGCCGGTCGTTGGTGTCCAGCGGGTGCATGTCGAGCTCGGCGTACCGGAGGAAGAGCCTGGGTCCGGCGAAGGCCGGCTTGTTCTCCTCATGGTCACGCACCACGTGGCAGGTGTTCTGACACAAGAAGCACTCGATGCACTTGCGGAACTCCTGCCCGCGCTCGACGTCCTGCTGCATCATCCGCCGCTTGCCGTCGGCGTCGCGTGGCGTGGGTGCGAAGGCCGGCACCTGCTTGGCCTTCTCGTAGTTGTAGGACACGTCAGTGACGAGGTCCCGGATGACCGGGAAGGAGCGCATCGGCGTGACGGTGATCGTCTCGCTCTCGTCGAAGTCTGAGAGACGGGTCATGCACAGGAGCCGCGCACGACCGTTCACCTCGGCGCTGCACGAGCCGCACTTGCCGGCCTTGCAGTTCCACCGGACCGCCAGGTCGCCCACCTGGGTTGCCTGCAGCCGGTGGATCGCGTCGAGGACGACCTCACCCTCCTCGACCTCCACGGTGTAGTTACCGATGTCGCCGCCGGAGGCATCGCCTCGCCAGATGCGCATCTTCAGGTCGTAGCCCATCACAGTTCCCCGTTCGCTCGCGCAGGTAGGAGTGCGACGGTTGCGGCCTTCATGACCGGTCCTCGAACAACGGCTTGAGCTCGTCGGGCATCACCGGCAGCTGCTGGCGCGCGAGCTGCACCTCACCCAGCGGTTCCTCGACGCTGGACCCGGTCAGGGTGAGCGCGAGATTGCGTGCTCCCCACGCCGGGTCCGGTCCCGCGAAGTCCTCGCGGGTGTGCCCGCCACGGGACTCCTGTCGCTCGAGCGCCGACTTGGCGATGCACTCGGAGACGACGAGCATGTTGGGAATGTCGAGGGCGAGGTGCCAACCCGGGTTGTACTGCCGGTGGCCCTCGACGGCGAGGTGCCTCGCACGCTCCTTGAGCTTCTCGATCTCCACCAGTGACTCCGCAAGCTCGTCGGCCTTGCGGATGATGCCGACGAGCCGTTGCATCACCTCCTGAAGGTCCTTCTGGATGGTGTACGGGTTCTCGGTCGCACCCTCCACCGAGAACGGTGCCAGCGCATGGTCGGCTGCGGCTCGCACGTCGCCCACGGAAACGGTCGGGCGATGGTCCTTGGCCTTCCGGGCGTGGTACGCCGCGCTGTGGCCGGCCCTGCGTCCGAACACCAGCAGGTCCGACAACGAGTTCCCGCCCAGCCGGTTGGACCCGTGCATCCCGCCCGCCACCTCACCGGCGGCGTACAACCCCTCCACCAGCGACTGCTCTGTGTCGGCGTCGACCTCGACCCCACCCATCACGTAGTGACAGGTGGGTCCTACCTCCATCGGCTCGGCGGTGATGTCGACGTCGGCGAGCTCCTTGAACTGGTGGTACATCGAGGGCAGCCGGCGGCGGATGAACTCCGCGTCCCGACGGGAGGCGATGTCGAGGAACACGCCGCCGTGCGGCGACCCGCGGCCGGCCTTGATCTCGGAGTTGATCGCCCGGGCGACCTCGTCCCTGGGGAGCAGCTCGGGTGGGCGCCGGTTGTTCTCCTTGTCGGCGTACCACCCCTCGGCCTCCTCGATGCTGTCGGCCGTCTCCGCCTTGAAGTACTCCGGTATGTAGTCGAACATGAACCGCTCGCCCTCGGAGTTCTTCAGCGCCCCGCCATCGCCACGCACCGACTCGGTAACCAGGATGCCCTTCACCGAGGGCGGCCAGACCATGCCGGTGGGGTGGAACTGGACGAACTCCATGTTGATCAGCGAAGCCCCGGCGCGCATGGCCAGCGCATGCCCGTCGCCGGTGTACTCCCACGAGTTCGAGGTGACCTGGTAGGACTTCCCGATCCCGCCGGTGGCGAGAATCACGGACGGAGCGTTGAAGACCACGAACCGGCCCGTCTCCCGCCAGTACGCGAAGGCTCCCGACACGACAGGAGCCCCGGCGCCGTTGTCGGTGAAGATCTCGGTGACCGTGCACTCCATGAACACGTCGATGTCCAGCGCGACCGCGCGTTGCTGGAGGGTACGGATCATCTCCAGCCCCGTCCGGTCGCCCACGTGGGCGAGCCGCGCGTAACGGTGACCTCCGAAGTCGCGCTGGGAGATCAGCCCCTCCGGCGTGCGGTCGAAAAGCGCTCCCCACTCCTCGAGCTCAAGCACCCTTTCGGGGGCCTCCTGCGCGTGCAGCTGTGCCATCCGCCAGTTGTTCAACATCTTCCCACCACGCATGGTGTCGCGGAAGTGCACCTCCCAGTTGTCCTCGGGGTAGGCATTGCCCATTGACGCCGCGATGCCGCCCTCGGCCATCACGGTGTGGGCCTTCCCGAGAAGGGACTTGCACACGATTGCCACCCGGGCACCGGCGTCCTTCGCGGCGATCGCCGCACGCAACCCGGCACCGCCTGCGCCGATCACCACCACGTCGTACTCGTGGTTCTCGAAGCCATGCCCCGAGTCGGGCCCTGAGATCTCCTCCGAGGAGTCCATCCGGTTTCCCGTCATCGGGTGGCGTGGGTTCTCATCAGCGGCAGTGCTCGGCATCTAGAAGAACCTCAGGTCGTTGATCGTGTCGGTGGCCAGGAGAAAGACGTACAGGTCGACGAGCGCGACCGAGAACAGCGAGATCCAGGCGTAGCGCGCGTGCTTGGCGTTCAGCTTCGAGACCCACGTCCACGCCTTGTACCGGACCGGGTGCTTGGAGAAGTGCCTCAGCCGCCCACCCACCGCGTGCCGGCACGAATGGCAGGACAGCGTGTAGAGCCAGATGTAGACCACGTTGATCACCATCAGCACCGTGCCGAGGCCCATGTGGCCCCACTCCTTGTCCTCGTTGCGGAAGGCGAGCACCGCATCGAAGGTGAGCACCGCTGCGACGAGGATCGCTGCGTACCAGAAGTACCGGTGAATGTTCTGCAGGATCAGGGGCAGCCGGGTCTCGCCGGTGTACTTCGCGTGCGGCTCGGCGACCGCGCAGGCCGGTGGCGACATCCAGAACGCGCGGTAGTAGGCCTTGCGGTAGTAGTAGCAGGTCATCCGGAACCCGAGCGGGAAGATCAAGATGATCAGCGCCGGAGACAGCTGCCACCAGCTGAACGGCTGGCCGAAGTCGGAGGACCCTTCGACACACGAGGCGGCCAGGCACGGGGAGTAGAACGGTGAGAGGTACGGCGAGGCGTAGTAGTTGTCCCCGGCGAAAGCGCGCCACGTGGCATAGATCACGAAAGCCGTGAAGACCACGAAGGTCACCAATGGCGCGAGCCACCATCTGTCCTGACGCAGCGTTCTTCCGGGGACCTGAGCTCGTCCTGGACTGCTCACGCCTGTCGACATGCAGTGGTCTCCTTGTGGCGCGACTTACCAAGCACTTTACGGGGCGATCTACGGGGGCGATCTACGGGGCGTGCTGGGCTTCTGACTGGGCGTCGTGCCACATGCTTTCGTCATAGGGGTCGTCGGGGATCTCGATGAGGTCCTCCGCCCGTACGCCGGGTCGGTGACCGGGAGCAGGCATTCCGAGCTCGTCGAGATCGGCCAGGATCCGGTCGATGTCCGAGGTGAGACGGCGCACGCCAAGGGTGTCGCCGTACTCGTTGCGCACGCGTAGGGACGCCGCCGCCAGCGAGGTCAAGGCCTCGCGGGTGGCGCCTACCGCATCCTGTGAAGACATCCATACCTCCATGATCCGGCTCACTGAAGGCAGAGTCTTGCGCGAAATCGCCGTATCCGAAAGGGGGCGCGCGCAATCGCGGTCGCTTCTCCGTGCGGGCCGCTTCTCAGTTTCGCCGGCTCCCGCACAACCGCCAGCCGACCACAACAACGGGTCGCCGCGACCTGCCGACGTGAGCGCTTCCCGATCTGCCTCGCAACAACGGGTCACGGCGACCTGTTGTTGCGAGGGCGACCGCTCGAGGCGCCGAGAGATGTCAGAGGTCGAAGAGCCGCTCGAGGACCGCGGCGACCCCGTCGTTCTCGTTGCTGGGCGCCACATGGTCGGCGAGGTCCCGCACGCTCGGATGCGCGTTGGCCATGGCGTACGACGTGCCAGCCCACCCGAGCATCAGGAGGTCGTTGGGCATGTCACCGAACGCCACCACCTCGGAGGCGTCGAGCCCCTTCTCGTCGCAGAGCAGCTGCAACGTGCTCGCCTTGCTCACTCCTTCGGCGCTGATCTCCACGAGTGCGCCGACCGAGGACCAGGTCGTGGTCACCACGTGGCCCACGAGTTCCTCGACCAGCGCCCAGAAGCTCTCGGGTTCCAGCTCCTCGTGTCGGGCGAGAAGCTTGACGGTGGACTCGTCGAGGATCTGGGTCATCGGCCCGGTGTCGAGGTCGAATGGTGCTGGTTGCCGGGGCATGAACTCCGGCTCCTTCGCGAACCCACCGCTTCTCTCGATCGCGAAAGTGGTTCCCGGGATCTCGCGCCGAAGAACCTGAGCCACCTCGAGACCCACGTCGACCGGGATCGTCCTGGCCGTGCGTACGGCGCGGGCGTGCACGTCGTACACGATTCCGCCGTTGGAGCAGATCGCCAGCCCGTGCCCGCCGACGTGCTCCCACAGGGTGTCCATCGAGCGGATCGGCCGTCCGGTCACGAATACCACCGTGACACCCAGGTCCTCGACGGCAGTGAGCACCTTCCGGGTGCGCGCGGTGACCGTCCCGTCGGTGTGCAGCAAGGTCCCGTCAAGGTCGGTCGCGACGAGACGGATCGCGGAATCGGGCACGGCCTCAGAACCAGCGGTTGATCTCGACCGCGGCACCGTCGTTCTCGACCACGTCCGTCACGTGGTCCGCGATGGCCTTCACCTCGTCCGGGGCCTGCCCCATCGCGACCCCGCGACCGGCCCACTCGAGCATCTCGATGTCGTTGCGGCCATCACCGATCGCGAGCACGTCGCGCCGGGCCACATCCAACATGTCGGCTATCTCCAAGAGACCGCTGGCCTTGCTGATCCCCTCGGGAGCGATGTCAAGCCAGGCGGTCCAGCCGATGAAGTAGTTCGTGCCGTGCAGGCCGAGGTTGCGCGCCAACATGACGAAGTCCTCCGACGTCGACTCCGGATCCCGGATGATCACCCGGCTGACCTGCGAGGCAACGATCTCCTCGATCGGAGTCACGATCATCTCGCCATCGAGCTCCCCCTCCGGAAAGTGCCGGTTCACCCGGTAGCCGATCCCGTGCTCCTCGACCGCGACCGCGGCGTCCGGGACATGCTCGAGGACGGTCCGCACCGCCTCCCGTGCGTCGAAGGTCACCTCGGTGATCACCTTCATCGGCGGGAAAGAGAACGTGACAGCGCCGTTGGAAGCTACCACCAGCGCCGGGTCCGCGACCTTGCGCGGCAGTTCGAGGTGCTCCAGGACGTGGCTCATGCTCAACGGTGACCTACCGCTGGCGAGGACGACGTGGCACCCGGAATCCACCGCACGGTTGATCGCCTCCCGGACGGCGGGAGTCACCTGCTCGGCACTGATTCCGCTCTCCTGCATCGGGACGAGGAGTGTCCCGTCGATGTCTAGAGCGAGCAGCTTCGGCGTGAACGTCTCCGAGCCGCTCACCGGGCGGCGGCTCTTTGAGCCGGCTCGAGCACCGTGCGCCCCTGCAGGTAGGGCTGCAGTGCGACGGGAACCAGCACCGACCCGTCCTCCAGCTGGTGGGTCTCGAGGATCGCGACAATTGTGCGGGGGATCGCGACCAGCGTTCCGTTGAGAGTCGCCAGGTGGCGCGTGCCGTCGGGGAACCGGCCCCGGATGTCGAGCCGCCGGGTCTGGAAGTCGGTGCAGTTCGAGGTGGAGGACAGCTCTCGGTATCTCCGCTGCGTCGGGATCCACGCCTCGCAGTCGAACTTCCGCTCCGCCGACAGGCCGAGGTCACCCGCCGCGGTGTCGATTATCCGGTAGGCGAGATCGAGTTTGGCGAGCCACTCCTTCTCCCACGCAAGCAGGCGCTGGTGCTCGGCGTACGACTCCTCGATCGTGGTGTAGGTGAACATCTCGACCTTGTCGAACCAGTGCACCCGGATGATGCCGCGGGTGTCCTTGCCGTGCGAGCCCGCCTCCTTGCGGAAGCACGGGCTGAACGCGGCATACCGCAGCGGCAGGAGACCGGCGTCGAGGATCTCGTCGGAGTGGTACGCCGCGAGCGGGACCTCCGATGTGCCGACGAGATAGGTGTCCTGCCCCTCGATCCGGTACACGTTGTCGGCCTGGTCGAGGTAGCCGGTTCCCTCCATCGCGCGCGGTTTGACCAACGCGGGCGGGACCATCGTCGTGAACCCCGCGCTCCGTGCCTGGTCCATCGCCATGTTCACCAGCGCAAGCTCGAGGTCCGCGCCGGCACCGGTCAGGTAGTAGAAGCGCGAGCCGGAGACCTTCGCCCCTCTTTCCACGTCGATCGCGCCGAGGATCCTGCCGAGCTCGACGTGGTCGCGCGGTTCGAAGCCGTCTGCCTCGAAGTCGCGAGGCGTGCCCACGGTCTCGAGGACGACGAAGTCGTCCTCACCTCCTTCGGGCGCCTCGTCGGACGCGACGTTGGGGATGGTCATCACCAGGGAGCGATAGGCCTGTTCAGCCTCGACCTGTGCCGCCTCGGCGCTGCGGACCTCAGTGGCCAGCGTCTTCGTCCGGGCGAGCAACGACTGCTTCTCCTGGTTGTTCCCGTTCCGCTGGGCCTCGGCGATCTGCTTTCCCAGGCCCTTCTGCTCCGAACGGAGCCGCTCGAACGAGGCGATCGTGTTGCGCCGGCACTCGTCGGCCGCCAACGCCTCGTTCACGACGTCAGCGGACAGGCCGCGCCTCTCCTGGCCTTTGCGCACGCGGTCCGGGTCGTCACGAAGAAGTCGAGGGTCGATCACCCGTCAAGGATATCTGCCATGAAATCACCGGCCGCACCCCGACGAGCCCTGCGCGCCGGTGAGGCACGGACGCGAGCCCGGGCAGGCCATACTGGTCGACTGTCGTCATCCTCGCCCGTGTCCCGTGAGCAGTGGAGCATCGTGCCCGTTCCCAGCAGCGTCCGGAACCGTCTGTTGCTGTGGGCGTCCCTGGCTCTCGCTGTCCTCGTCACGCTGTCGGTGATGGTGAAGCTGCGGTGGCAGCCCTTGCTGGGTCTCGACACCGCGTTCGGGAGCGGTCCACAGGGCTTCACCCTGCGCCACCGGCTGGTCTTCGACGTGATGTATCTCATCGAGATCGCGTTCAACACGATCCCGATGACCCTCTACACCCTCCTCGTCGCGGTGGTCCTCGTCGTGCGGCACCATCGGCGGGCGGCGTACTGGACCGTAGGCGTCATGCTCGGCACCGCCGTGTCGACCTCGCTCCTCAAGGAGTACTTCCGGCGCGCCCGGCCGGTCTTCGAGGACTCGATGCAGACGCTGTCCAGCTTCGCGTTCCCCTCCGGCCACTCCTCCGGCATCGCTGCGGCCATGGGTGTCGCGACGGTGCTGACCCTGATGCTGGTACGTCGCCGTGGTCTGCGCCGTGGGCTGGTGGCGGGATGGGTCCTGCTCGCATGCGTCGTGGGCGCGAGCCGGATCCTTCTCGGCGTGCACAACCTCTCCGACGTACTGGCGGGATACTCGCTCGGGCTGGTGTGGGTCCTGGTCGGCCTCGTGGTGTACTCACCGGCCCCGCGGGCCCGGGTGCTGGAGACACTGGCCGGTCCGGTCCCGCGAACCAAGCAGCTGGCCGTCGTACTCAACCCCGCCAAGGTCGAGGACCCGGATGCGTTCAGAGCCCTGGTGCAGACGATGGCGAAGGAGTCGGGCTGGAGCGAGCCGGAGTGGCACGAGACAAGGATCGACGACACGGGAAAGTCGATGGCCGAGGCAGCGGCCATCGGGGGCGCCGACATGGTGCTCGTCTGCGGAGGCGACGGGACCGTGCGCACCGTGTGCGCCGAGCTCGCCGGGACCGGCATCCCGGTCGGTGTGGTGCCCGCGGGGACCGGCAACCTGCTGGCGCGAAACCTCGGGATCCCGTTGTACCTGCGCACCGCCATCGACGTCGCCCTCAACGGCCAGGACCGCGCAATCGACCTCGTCGCCGTCGGCGGTGACGGGATCGCCGCGGACGAGCACTTCATGGTGATGGGCGGCATGGGGTTCGACGCCGCGATCATGGAGGGCGCGAACGAGCAGATCAAAGCGAGGGTGGGCTGGCTGGCCTACGTCGTGTCCGCCATGCGCAACCTGATGTTCCCGGCGGTGCGGCTCGAGGTCTCCATGGACGACGGCCCCTTCACCCGGCACCGGGTACGCACCGTGGTGATCGGCAACGTGGGATATCTCCAGGCCGGCATCCCCCTGCTCCCGGATGCCTCGATCGACGACGGCGTGCTCGACGTCGTCCTGGTCTCCCCCAACAAGTTCCTGAGCTGGGTGCCGGTCGCCGTCCGCGTGCTGAGCAAGAACAAGCGCACCGACGCCGCGCTCGACCGGATGACCGGCCGGAAGGTCTCCATCCGCGCGACGCACGACACCCCTCGCCAGCTCGACGGTGACTTCATCGGTGCCGGACGAGAGCTGCATGCGGAGTGCATACACGGCCGGCTGCTGGTCCGCGTCCCCCGTTGAGCCTCAGGGGATACGGTTTGGGGATACGGTTAGCGGCATGAAGCAGGTGCGGGCCTTCACCTCATCGGCGCTCGAGCCGTACGCACGCGGGGTGGAGTTCGGTGCCCTCCATCGCCTCGAGGTCACGGGCACGGTGGCGGCGTACCGGCGTCTGTTCGCCGCGCGCGCCACCGAGCCCTTCGACGTCGACGCCTGGGCAGAACACGCCTGGGAGGCCATCGGCGAGCTCGCGCCGTGGGCGTGTGAGGAGATCTGCGGGATCGCGGACGGCGTCGGCGTCCCGGTGCGCGAGATCGCCGCGCTGAACGCCCGCACCGAGCTCCTCGCGGTTGCGAACCCTACCGGCGTCGCCGAATGCTCGACGGTCGTGTCCCTCCCGTCAGGACGGCCGCCGGTCGGCGTGCAGACCTGGGACTGGTACGACGCGATGTCGGACGGCTGGCTGCACTGGGGGATTCCCCTCCCCGACGGGAGGTTCTTCTCGACCGTCACGGAGTACGGCGTCCTCGCCAAGATCGGCGTGAACTCCGACGGGCTCGGTGTCCTGCTGAACATGCTGCACCATGCCAGCGATGCGACGACCGGGCTCGGCTACCCGGTGCACCTGTTGAGTCGCCGGATCCTGGAGACGGCCTCCAACGTCGACGACGCCGTGCGAACAGTGCAGTCCGTCACCACCTCCGCCTCGACCTCCCTCACCGTGCTGGACGCCGCCGGTCGGGCCGCGTCCCTCGAGCTGTCCCCAGATGGTGTGAATGTGGTGGAGCCCGAGGACGGGTTGCTGGTGAGGACCAACCACTTCGTCTCCGAGGTGGGCCGCAAAGGTTGCCTGGCGAGCACCATCGGCCCGGGCAGCGAGATCCGGCACGGCAAGCTGCTGGACACCCTCACCGACAGTCCAGCCGGGTCTTCGGACGCCGTCGTCGACGCGATGCTGGACCACGACGAGGTCGGCGGCGTGTGCGCGCATCCGGACCGCAGCATGGAGCCGGTCCTGCAGCACGCCACCCTGGCGACCGTGGTGGTCGACGTCGCCAACCGCTCGCTGGGGGTCTCTGATGGTGGCCCCTGCGCCGCCACCCTCAGCCTGTCTTCGCGAACTTGATCGCTTCCTCTTCCTCGGGTGAGAGGGCCTGGTCACACGACCACCCGGCGATGTTCTTGGCATAGGTGCGGGCATCGCTGCGGCCATGGATCGAGGTCAGCACCACGCCGCTGCCACCGTCGTCGAGCAGCGCCATCGACCAGGACAGATGGCCTCCCATATCGCCGAAGGCGTCGTAACGCACGACCGCCAGGTGCCGCAGCGCGTCGGAGACCTCGAGCCGGAGCGCCTGTACCTCGGTGCGCAGCCCCTCGAGATCGGCAGGGACCTGTCCCGCCCTCCTGCGGGCAGAGGTACGACGGGCATGGCCGGGCGCACTGCGCCTCAGAGCAGTGGCGGCGATTCCCAGCGCCAGGCAGCCGATCACGACGGCGACAAGGGCAACAATGGCGGGGAGCGCGGTGACGTTCATCGCGGCGAGCCTAATCGCGAATGTCAGTGACCATCGCGGAGGCGCGCGAGCCACGCCGCCGCGTCGTTGAACTCCCGGTCAGAGGTACCGGCCCGGACAGTCGGTGCGACCCCGTCGTGGCGTTCGTAGGAGCCCAGGAAGCGCACGTCCGCGCAGACCCGGCGCAGACCCATCAGCGCCTCACCCACCCGAGCATCCTCGACATGACCCTCGCAGTCGACCGAGAAGCAGTAGTTGCCCAGGGCGGCGCCGGTCGGGCGGGACTCGATCCGGGTCATGTTCACCCCGCGCATGGTCAGCTGCTCCAGAATCTCCAGGAGCGCCCCCGGGTGGTCGTCACGCATGAAGGCGACCAGGGACGTCTTGTCGCGCCCGGTGGGCGGAGCCGGTGTTCCCGGGCGAGAGACCAGCACGAAGCGGGTGATCGCGTCCACCTTGTCGCCGATGCCCGAGGCGAGTACCGCCAACCGATAGCGCTCGGCGGCCAGTGGCGCGGAGATGGCTGCGTCCCAGCTGGCGTCGGGGCGGGTGAGCACGGCCGCCGCCTGCGCCGTGGAGTCGGTGTGCACCACCTCGACCTGCGGCATGTGCCGTGCCATCCAGCGTCGGGTCTGCGCAGCGGCATGCGGATGGGTGCCCACCCGTCGTACCTCTTCTGGCCGCACCCCGTGCCGGGCCAGCAGGGCGAAGGCGACCGGCACGGTCATCTCCCGCGTGATCATCAGCGGGTCGCCGGAAGCGAGCTCGTCGAGGGTCACCGGGACCGAACCCTCCACCGAGTTCTCGATCGGGACGACGGCTGCGTCCGCCTCACCGTTGCGCACCGAGTCCAGGGCCACGGTCACCGTCGGACACGGCTGAAGGTCAGCATTTGCCGCGGCCGGGAGTGAGCGCAGCGCCTGTTCGGTGAAAGTCCCCTCGGGACCCAGATATGCGAATCGGGCGGGGGGTACTCCCGGAGGTGGAGGCGGCACCCGGCTAGCCTAGGGCGTGGTTCGGGTGGGGGCTCGCTGGCGCGTCAGCCGGGATAGATTCAGCGCCATGACCGACATGCCGCTGGCCCCATCACTGGCCGACCTCGGGTACGCCCGTCTCGACACTGAGCGGAATTCGAGGACCGGGGACCCGGAGGCGGTCTACGGCGCAGGCAAGTCACCCACCCAGGTCATCGAGATCCTGCGCACGCTCCACGAGGCGCATCCGGACCGGGCGGTGCTCGCCACCAGGCTCGGGGACGCCGCGGTCGAGGCGATCCGTCTCGAGCTGCCGACTGCCAAGATCGACGAGGTGGCGCGGGCCGTAACCCTCGGGGAGCCACCCGAGCCTGCGGGCATGGTCGCCGTGGTGTCCGCCGGCACGTCGGACGCACCGGTCGCTGCGGAGGCAGCCCTCACCGCACGCGTCTACGGGGCCGGGGTGAGGCGGGTCAACGACGTCGGAGTGGCCGGGCTGCACCGGTTGCTGGCCGCCCGTGACGAACTCACCGGAGCGAACTGCCTCATCGTCGTCGCGGGCATGGAGGGTGCGCTGCCCAGTGTGGTGGGCGGACTCACCGGCGTCCCGCTCGTGGCCGTCCCCACGAGCATCGGATACGGCGCGTCCTTCGGAGGGATCGCGGCACTGCTCGGCATGCTGAACTCCTGCGCCCCCGGGATCACCGTGGTCAACATCGACAACGGGTACGGCGCCGGCGTCTTCGCTGCGAGGGTCGCGCGCAACGCAAGGCCCGCAGATCCGGCCGACCACGGCGGTCACGGCGGATGATCGGCTGGGTCGACGCGAGCTCGGGGGCGAGCGGGGACATGTTGCTGGGCGCGGTCATCGGCGCGGGTGTCCCTCTCGGTGTGATCCGCGAGGCGGTCGCCGTGATCGCCCCGGAAGCCGTCACGCTGACCACAGAGAGCGTGACCCGCGGCGGGTTCGCGGCCACACGGTGCCACGTCGGTCCGACCGAGAGCCAAACGCGGCGGACCTGGCGCGACGTCGCCGCGCTGTTGCGGCAAGCCGGCCTGGACGCAGGTGTCCGCCGACGTGCGCATGCGACCTTCGAGCGGCTGGCGAACGCGGAGGCGACGGTGCACGCGATGCCGGTCGAGGAGGTGCACTTCCACGAGGTCGGCGCCCTGGATGCGATCGCCGACGTCGTCGGGGTGTGCGCGGGACTGGAGCATCTGCGCCTCGACGAGCTGGTCGTCTCCCCGGTCGCGGTCGGCTCGGGAACGATCACGAGTGCCCACGGCACGATGCCGGTGCCGCCTCCAGCCGTCGCGGAGCTGCTCCGGAACGTGCCGTCGTACAGCGGTCCGGTCGCGACGGAGATGTGCACCCCGACGGGCGCGGCCCTGCTGACAAGCAACGCCACGGCTTACGGAAGCCAACCCGGGATGGTCGTCGAGCGGATCGGCGTCGGGGCCGGTGGCACAGACCCCGTAGGACATCCGAACGTGCTACGGCTGTTCCTCGGAAAGGCAGTGTCCCCTTCTGGACCCGGCCCACCACATGGCACCGACGCGCCGCTGGTGATCGAGGCCAACGTCGACGATCTCGATCCGCGCCTGTGGCCCGACGTCATCGCGGCTCTGCTGTGCGCCGGCGCTTCCGACGCCTGGTTGACCCCCATCTTGATGAAGAAGGGCCGACCCGCCCATACCCTGTCGGTTCTGGTCGCGGGGGACAAGGCAGAACAGGTCCGCACGGAGATCTTCCGGCAGACCTCGTCCATCGGCGTCCGAGAGGTCGCGATCGGCAAGCATGCGCTGGATCGTGAGACGCGCACCGTCCCGGTCGATGGCCATCCCGTGCGCGTGAAGCTGGCTCTCGACGCCGGTCACGTGGTCAACGCCCAGCCGGAGTACGACGACGTGGCCGCGGTCGCCTCCTCGACCGGCCGGCCGATCAAGCAGGTGCTCGCCGAGGCCATCGCAGCGAGTCGCGACCTCCACTGCTGAGAGGGGACCGGTTCTTGCTCGACTTCGTCGTTATCGCGCTCACCTTCGGCCCCATCTTCGTGGTGGAGCTACCCGACAAGACGTTCATCGCCGCGCTTGTCCTCTCCACCCGGTACCAACCGTTGCTGGTGTGGATCGGGGTGGGGCTGGCGTTCGGGCTGCAGACGCTGATCGCGGTCACCGCGGGCAGCTTCGTGAGCCTGCTGCCCGAAGCCGTGGTCAAGGCTGTCTCGATCGCCGTCTTCCTCCTCGGCGCGGTTCTCCTGTTCCGCGCCGCGGCCGGCGCAGACGCTGAGGAACGGGAGGCGGAGTACGCCGCTGGGACCAGCGCCCCTCAGAGCGGGCTGAAGGTGATCGGATCGTCGTTCCTTGTGCTGTTCGCCGCTGAGTGGGGGGATCTGTCGCAGTTGATGACGGTCAGCCGGGCGGCCGAGTTCCGCGAGCCGCTCAGTGTCTTCCTCGGAGCCTGGGGGGCGCTGCTCGCCGTGTCGGGCCTCGCAGTGCTGGTGGGGCGCATCCTGTTGCGGCACATGCGGTTGTCGGTGCTGCACTATCTCGGCTCTGCGGTGTGCCTGACGCTGGCTGCGTCCATGCTTCACCAGCTACTCAGTTGAGGCGGCGTGCCGATAGCCTCTCCCCTATGACGATCAACGGTGAGACGGGGCCGCCCGAAAAGAATGCGCCCGGAGCAGACACCGAAGTGGGTCGGCTGCGCACCGTGATGCTGCACCGGCCCGGGCCCGAGCTCAAGCGGCTCACTCCCCGCAACAATGACAAGCTGCTCTTCGACGGCATCCCCTGGGTCGCTCGCGCACAGGATGAGCACGACGCGTTCGCCTCGGCGTTGCGTCAACGTGACATCGAGGTGCTCTACCTCATCGACCTGCTCACCGAGACACTGGAGAGCCGCGAGGCGCGAGAGCATGCGATCGCCGGTGCGATGTCGAGCCTTCACCTCGGTGACACACTGCGCACCTACCTCGGCCACGCGCTCCTCGACCAGACCCCGGAGGAGCTCGCCGTGTTCCTGACCGCGGGGGTCCGCAACGACGAGGTGCGGGGGGGGCACGGGCTGGTCACCAGCCTCCTGGCTCGCGACGACTTCTTGATCGACCCGATGCCGAACCTGCTGTTCACCCGGGACTCGAGTGTCTGGATCCGGGACCGTGTCGCAATCACCTCACTTGCCATGCTGGCGCGTGCGCGCGAGACACAGCTGACCGAGCTGATCTACACCAGGCATCCCCGGTTCGTGGGCACTCCCACGATCCACGGTTGGCAGCACGAGAACGTCGAGGGCGGTGATGTGCTCCTGATGTCTCCCGGGGTCCTGGCCGTGGGAGTAGGTGAACGCACCACCCCCGCCGGCGCCGAGCGGCTCGCGCGCCAGGTGCTCGGTGCGAACCTCGCCCATACTGTGCTCGCCGTGCCGATCGCCCAGGAGCGGGCGACCATGCACCTCGACACGGTGTGCACGATGGTCGACGTCGACAAGATCGTGATGTACCCGAACATCGTCGACTCACTGCAGGCGTATGCCGTGACCTGCCAGGACCGCGACGGGAAGTCCGACAAGGACATCGTGCTCCAGGTGGCGCATGCGGAGCCGTTTCTGGTGGCCGCCGCGAAGGCGATGAGCATCGACACGCTGCACCAGATCGACACCGGTCTCGACCCGGTCACAGCAGAGCGTGAACAGTGGGACGACGGCAACAACACACTGGCGATCGCGCCTCGGGTGGCAGTGGCCTACGAGCGCAACATCGAGACCAACTCGCGGCTGGAGGAGGCGGGGATCGACGTGATCGCGATCGCCGGATCCGAGCTGGGCTCCGGTCGCGGAGGACCGCGGTGCATGTCCTGCCCGATCACGCGCGACAAGGTGTGAGGACTACCGGCGGGCCTCGCTGAGCGAGCAGAACTTCTCGACCTTGCTGGTCTCCCCCGACACGATGAGCTGGTCGTGGCGCTCCACCCGGGTCTCGGGTCTGGCATAGGTGAAGTCCTCGCCGACCCGTTTCACGCCCACGATCGTGACGCCGTAGTGGGTCCGGGGACTGGAGTCGGCCAGGGTCCTCTCCCAGGTCAGTTTCGGCGCCGACGTACGCGCGATGGCGAAACCGTCCTCGAACTCGATATAGTCCAGCATGCTCCTCGCGACCATGTGAGCAACCCGCTCCCCCATCGTGGTCTCGGGATAGACGACATGGTGAGCGCCGACCCGTTCCAAGATTTGGCCGTGCTTGCGGCTGATCGCCTTGGCTCAGATGTCCTGCACCCCAGCTTCGGCGAGGGCGAGCACGGTGAGCACGCTTGCTTCGAGGTCAGCGCCGATGGCGACCACGGCATGGTCGAAGCCGCCGACTCCGAGCTGTTCTAGCGCCTCCTCGTCGGTCGAGTCGGCTTCGACGACGTGGGTCAGCTCATCGGACCATCTGCTCACAAGCTCGGGGTCGTCTTCGATCGCCATGACATCACGGTTCAACCGAATCAGGGACTCCGCGACCGCGGTGCCGAACCGGCCGAGGCCGATCACCAGCACCGTGGCCGACGCGTCGCTCCTGTCCTTGCCGAGCAGTTTCGGTCTAGCCAACGATGGGTCGCTCCTCGGGAAGACGGTAGTGGCGATGACGGGTCTTCAGCGCCAGCGCCGACGCTACGGTGATCGTGCCGACCCGTCCAACGAACATCAGCACCATCAGCGTCACCTGAGCCGACGGCGGCAGGTCCGCGGTGATGCCGGTGGACAGGCCGACGGTTGCGAAGGCGGAGATGGCCTCGAACAGCACGACGTCAAGGGTGTAGTCGGTGACCAGCAGGATCACCAGGGCGCCGCAGGCGATCGCGCACACCCCGAGCAGAGCGATGCTGAGGGCCTGCCGCTGGGTACCATGTCCGATCCGCGATGCGCCACCGTGGTGTCGGTCTCGCCACGCACCTCGGACCAGATCACGTAGGCGAGGAGGAAGAACGTGGTGATCTTGATGCCCCCGGCTGTGCCGGCGCTGCCGCCACCGATGAACATGAGGACGTAGGTGACCGCCATGGTCTCCGGCGTGATCTGAGCGTAGTCGACACTGTTGAAACCGGCCGTGCGAGGCATGACGCCACCGGTGATGGCCGCGACGGTCTTGCCCCACGGCGAGAGCGACCCGATCGTGTTGGGGTTCGCCCACTCGAGCCCACGGAACGCAACGATGCCGACCGCGAGAAGCCCGAGAGAGCCGTAGACGGTGATCCTCGTGTGCACCGACCACTTGCCGGGCTCACGCCAACGGCGGCGGAGCTCGAACAGGACGGGAAAGCCGATCCCTCCGGCGATGACCGCCACGCAGATGGGAAACAGGATCCACGCATCGCCGACGAAGCCAATCAGGTTGTCGCTGTACAACGCGAAGCCGGCGTTGTTGAACGCGGACACCGCATGGAACACGCCATGCCACAGCGCCTGGGCCCACGAGTCGTCGTACTCCTCGCGGAAACGCCCCGTGAGCACCAGTGCGATCGCCGACTCGAACATCAGCATCGTGACCGCCACCCGGCCGATGACGTGCCGCACGTCACCGATATGGATTGAATGTGTCTCGGTCTGCGCGACCATGGAGGCCCGCAGCCCCAGCTTCCCGCTGAGCAGCAGGCCCAGTAGCGTCGCCAGCGTCATGATCCCGAAGCCGCCGACCTGGATCAGCACCAGGATCACCACCTGGCCGAAGGGACTCCAGTACGTCGCCGTGTCCACCGTGGTCAGTCCGGTCACGCAAACCGCGGAGACACTGGTGAACGACGCGGTCAGGAGGCTGGGCCGTGCAGAACCCGGAGTGGCCGCCGGAAGCGAGAGGAGCACCGTGCCGACGATGACCGTCGCCAGAAACGCGAACGGCACGATCCGGGCAGGTCGCGCCAGCTGCTGCCTCATCCGCATACCTCCCCGCCATCGCCGTCGGGACAGCCTAGGGCGAAGCCAGGACTCAGGGAGTAGCGTCCTGTCCATCGCCCACGGTCGACCTGGCCGGGCATCTGCAAGGAGGGCTGTCCATGAGTGATCTCCACGTCGTCGCCGTCATCGCGGCTCGCTCTGGTTCAGAGGACGAGCTTCGCTCCGTCCTCTCCGGCCTGGTCGACCCCACGCGGGCAGAGCATGGCTGCCTCGCCTACGACCTATTCGAGTCGGCGAGCATGCCGGGCACATTCATCACGGTCGAACTCTGGCGTGACCAGTCCGACGTCGACGCGCACATGCAGACCGCACATATCGCCGCGGCGCTGGCGGCATCGGAAGCCCATCTCGCGGCACCGCCCGGAATCCATCCCTTGGTGCCGGTGACCAGCTGACAGGACGGCTGTCTGCGCTCCAGGAGAAACCCGCCCTCCCAGGGCCGGATCACGGTACCCGTGCGCAACACCCGTAATTGTGAGCGAGCGTCAGGAGCCCGGCCGTTGTTGACGGGGGATGCAACAACGACCGGGCACTATCCAACGTACGGGTCATCGCCGCGCTTGACCAACATGGGCTACGCGATATGACCGAGGTCGCCTTCAGATCATCAGCTGGTCTAGTCAGCATCAGCGGATCGTGAGCTGCCGATTGGTCAGGCCGGACCGAGCCGACCGCTCCACGGCAGTCAGCGGCGCATCATCGGCCAGGGCGTCCTCGAGATTCCTCGTGAAGGTGGCAGCCGGTCCCTCCAGCACCTTGGCGCCCGTGCCGACCGGCAGGTCCCAGACGGGGGCAAGCACGCCGTGGGTGCGGAACATGCCGACCAGGCGCGAGTCCTCGGCCACGCTGTCCTTGCCCGCGGCGTGCAACCGGGCGAGCGCGGACAGCAGTGCCTCCTCGGCGTACGGCATCACCCAGCGTAGGTGCTCCTTGGTGCCGACGTCGGTCCAGTACGCAGCCTCGACAGAGTCCAACCTGACCGTCGGGTTCGCCGCCGCGTTGGCGCTCTCCAACGAGGCACTCATCGTGCCCGCAGGGTCGTCCATGTCTGCGACCCAGAAGTCGAAGCCCGCATGCACGCTCACCTCGAGCGGCTCGGCGCCGACCAGGTCCTGCAGACGGGGACCTGCCCCCGGCGGATCGGTGAGACCGACAAGTGATTCTGGTTCGGCGTCGAGAGCGAGCTCGAGCACTGCGGCCAGGTCCCGACTGGGGTCGCCGAAGTTGTGCTGTACCTGGAGGCCGAGCCAGACCGTGCCGTCCTGACGCACCAACGCAGGCGAGGCCATCGGCAGCAAGGTGCAGAGCACGACGTCACGATCGCTGCGTCGGGAGTCGAGGAGCGGCAAGGACGCCGTACCGGCAGGCACCAGCTCGCGCATCGCGATCACGTCGCACTCGCTGGCCATCCCGTGGAAGGGACGAGCGACATAGCTCTGCACCGGTCCGTCCGGGCTTCCATGGCACGCCTTGTAACGGCGGCCCGAACCGCACGGACAAGGCTGGCGGGGGCCGACCTCATGAGCAGGCGCCCCGGTTCGTGCTTTGGTTCGTGACCGCTTTCCCATGACGGGAGGTTACTTCAGAGGGTGCGTCACGCAAGCGCGAGGCAAGCGTGGACCGTGCACCGCGAACGGGTCTGCTCGGCCCACCAGAAGTTGGCCAGCGTCTCGATGATGGCCATGCCGCGGCCGGCGGGTGCAGAGGCCGATGCGGTGATCGGACGCGGGACCGTCGGGCCGCCCCCATCAGTGACGGAAACCGTCAGTTCCTGATCCTCCACGCGCCACGCGAGCAGAAGGTTGCCGTCCGGCAACGGCCGAGCATGCCGGATGGAGTTGGCGATGAGCTCCGAGAAGACCAGACGCGCGTCGTCGATGTGGTCCGAGGAGCTGCCCAGATCGGTCATCCATTCGCGCAGCTGCTGACGGGCGAACGGAACCGAGGCGGCAGTGGAAGGCACCCGGATGTGCACAGGCGTAGAGTCGACTTTCGCGCTGCTTGGCGCCACCGTTCTGCCTTCCCTGGACGTCTTGTCGGACGTATCCAATTTTCCCTCAGGGACAGGGCCCAAACTTCACGCTCCCAGAAGTGCCAGTACGTCGCGGGGGCGGTCCGTGATGACGGCCTCGACGCCGAGGTCGACGCAAAGCTTGAGCTCCTCTGCCGTGTTCACCGTCCACACGTGCACCCGCCGGCCCCGCCGGCGCAGCCCACGTCCGAAGCGAGGGTTCTCCAGGAGCAGGTGAATTCCGGGCCCGACTATCCAGTCCCTGGAGACCAGTCTCCGGGCGAGCTGCCAGGTGTACATGTGGTCGACCAGCAGGACGACCTCCAACGCAGGGGCAAGCCTCCGCGTCCGTCTCAGAGCCACCACGGAGAAGCTCATCACGCGGGCCGGCGAGTCGCTGCCCAACCAGCCGAACGAGCCGAGCAGCTCCACCAACCGGCGTTCGACCAGGCCTGCGTACCTCGTGGGGTGCTTCGTCTCGATGGCCAGGTCCACGGGGCGCTCGTAGTCCGCCACGGTCTCCAGCAGCCGACGTAGCGTGAGAACCTTTCGCGTCTCCTCGTCGATGTCGGGCGCCTCGTCGTCGAAGTCGGCCCAGGGCTTCTTCCAGGAGGCGAAGTCCAGTTCGTTGAGCTCGGCGAGCTCCATGGTAGAAACGGTTCCGCTCGCGTTCGCCGTCCGGTCGATCCGCCGGTCGTGCACACATACCAGATGCCCGTCAGCGGTCAGCCGGACGTCGCACTCCAAGGCCTCCGCACCCTCGTCGAGGGCGGCTACGTAGGCACCCAGCGTGTGCTCGGCATTGACGTGGCTTGAGCCTCGGTGCGCAACGACCTGTGGCCGCGACGGCCCACGTGACACACCTCTCACGTCGTGAGCGTTCCCCCAGGCGCCCACCACCATGCCTACTTCACGCGAGTGTGTACGCCGGACGGGCCACTCGACCAGGCCTGGCTGGTCGGTGTCGAGGCCGTAGGGTCACCTCGTACCAAGGCATCCAGCAGGTGCCAGGCCAGGTCCCTCGCCGAGTCACCGATGCAATCGTGGAGGTGTGTGGCGACGTCGCGCTGCCGCGATACGCGATCCAGGCGTTCGGTGCATTGAAGACTCCGGCAATCCCGGCGCCGGGCATGAGCCATTCAGCCGCCGGCCTGCCCATGGTGCAGTTGCGCGACCGCCGAACGTGACAGCGTTACGGGGCACTGGTGACCAGGCACAAGGGTGACCGGCTCAGATGCGCACTGTCTCGAGGCCAGGTGTATGGGTCAGCCCCAGCAGAAGCAGAAGGGGTGGCCGGCGGGATCCGCGTAGACCTGGAAGCCCTCGGCCGCCTCGAGGTCATCGGCCGGTTTCAAGAGCCGCGCGCCCAGCGAGGTGGCTTCCTCATGCGCGGCCTTGAGGTCGTCGACCCACAAGTCGAGATGCACTTGCTGCGGGGTCCCGGCAGGCCAATCGGGAGGAACATGGTTCGGTGCCAGCTGAACGCCGAGCCGCCACTCGCCGTCCACCAACACGCTGTGCCAATCGTCGTCCGCTTCGACCGTGCCGCCGAGGAGTCCGGCCCAGAAGGTGCTCTCGGCAGCCAGGTCGGCGGCGTCGAAGACGATGATCTGTCGGGTGATCTTCATGCAGTCATGCTCCCACGGGCTGAGCCGTGCTTGGCGAACCCTCCGCCGTCCTGATGGCGCCAGCCGACCTGGAGTCGCTCGAGGAGACGATCACGACCCTGTCGTACCGGGAGGGTATGCAGCTTCGGTCAGAGGAATTGCTGGACGCCGACGGACGGCGCGAGACATTCGCACCCCAACGCTCCCCTTGCCCGGCTCGTTCCGAGAACCTAGACTCATAATGTAGAACTATAGTTCCATAATATGGAACACCATCGAGTCCCCCGCCGACGCGCAGGAACCAGGCGCTCTCCCGCACGGAGATCAGAACGCAAAGTAGGCACCCCCATGGGCAACAGAGCAACCGACACGAGCAACAATGTTCCCACCGTCAACCAGAGTGGCCGGACGGTGCCGATCAACCTTCGCCAGTCCGGCCCGACGCCCGTCGAGCTGCTGATCGACACGCGCATTCGCAAGTCCCCGTACTGGCATCTCTCTCATCAGGCGGGGTGCTGGCGCGCATCGACCTACAACCGGATGTACCACCCGCGTGGGTACGTTCGGCCGGAGGACGGTGGGATGATGATCGAGTACGACGCGCTCGTCAACCACGTCACGTTGTGGAACGTTGCGGTCGAGCGCCAGATCCAGGTCAAGGGGCCCGGCGCAGAGGCGTTCGTCAACTATGTGATCACGCGCGACGCCACCAAGATCGCGCCGATGCGAGCTCGATATGTGGTCTTGTGCAACGAGTCCGGCGGCATCTTGAACGACCCGATCCTGCTGCGCATCGCCGAGGACGAGTTCTGGTTCAGCCTGTCGGACACCGACCTGATGCTCTGGCTGCAGGGCGTGAACGTCGCAGCGTCATACGACGTCGAGATCAACGAGATCGACGTGGCACCCGTCCAGGTCCAGGGACCCAAATCCGTCGACCTGATGGTCGATCTGGTCGGTCCGGCGGTAGCCGAGCTGCCACCTTATGGTCTCATGGCCGCCGCCGTCGGTGGCTGCGACGTGGTTGTGTCGCAGACCGGATTCACGGGTGAGAAGGGTTACGAGATCTACCTGCGGGACGCAACCTTTCATGCCGAACAGATGTGGAACGCCATCCTCGAAGCGGGCGCATCCCATCAGCTGATGGTGGTCGCCCCGGCACACCATCGTCGGATTGCGGCCGGAATCTTGTCCTGGGGGCAGGACATGGACTTCGAGACGCTTCCGTTCCAGGTCAACCTCGGCTACCAGGTCCCGCGCAAGAAGTCCGCCGAATACATCGGCAAACGGGCCCTCGAGGACGCTCGGGCCGGGATCGACGCAGGAAACCCGCCGTACACGCACACCCTGGTCGGGATGAAGCTCGGCGGCCACCCGATCGACGACTACGCGCCCGACTTCTGGCTCATCGGCACGACTCGGAGCGGCGAACCGATCGGATACGTGACGTCTCCGTGGTACTCGCCCGAGCTCGGAACCAACATCGCGATGGGCCACGTTCCGCTCGAACTGACCGCTCTCGGCACCGAGCTGTGGGTCCACCTGCCCGAGCCGTACGCGGAGGCCGCTGGTGAACCGGTACGCGCGCAGGTGGTGGAGATGCCGTTCCGGCCGTCAGTGAACCCGAACCAACGCGAGATCCTCAAGGCCCGGGGCCTCGACTCGGCGGTCTAGAGCGTAGCGGCGGACATTCGTGCGGTTCCATCATAGCGCCGCCCAACGATGAGGGGCTGCAGCGGGCCGAGGCACGCGGAACCACACGCTCGTTGCCGTCGGGGACTGCGTCACCTTCAGGCGCTCCAAACGCACGTTCGTCCCGCCAGGGTGGTCGAACAACCGCACGCCGTCGCCGAGCAAGACCGGCGCGACGAAGACGAGGATCTCATCCAGTGCGCCCGCCTCGAGGCACTGCTTGGCGATGCTGGCGCCCAGGACGTTGACGTATTTGCCGCCCGCCGCAGCCTTCGCCGCGTTGATGCCGCTGCGCAGGTCACCGAGGAAGGTGACTCCATGGACAGGCGAGTCGGGACCCTGGTGGGTGATCACGAACTGCGGTCCGCTCCAGCCCCCGCCGAATGCCTTTCCTTCCTTGGCATCAGCCCCCTTGTGCGGGTCGTCACCGCGAAAGGTGCGGTCCCTGCCGCCAGGTCTCGCCGATCTGAGCAATGAGCTCGTCGACCGCGGGGTCGGGTGCGAGGTGCTCTGTCAACCAGGACATGTCGCCTCCCGGCCCGGCGATGAACCCGTCCAGCGACATAGTCACCGAGTACAGCAACCTGCTCACAGGGGCCCCCTTCTCTTATGAATCCGCCAGCTCTCGCTCATTTCGACCTTCCCAGGCAGAGGTTCTCATCGCTCCGAGCGGCGGACCGAACCCCTTGCGGGAACGCCACAGGTCAGCGTGAGCACACCTGTTCGTGCATCCCTGGAACCCTCACACCCTCTCCTCCGAGTTCATTCTCAGATTCGGGTCCCCCGGACAACATCACGCGCGTTGTCCGCGGAGGAACTTCCCAAAGTGCGGAACGGTGAAGGCGACCGTGCCGCGCTCCGAGGAGTAGACAAGACCCTTCTTGATCAGACCATCGCGGGCGGGCGAGAGGCTTTGAGGTTTGCGACCCAGCGCCTGGGCCACCTGGGCGGTGGTGACCGAGCCGTCGTCGTTGTTCGCACCGAGACCTGCCATCGCGCGCATGTAGTCGCGCTCGCCGGGAGTGGCGCGGTCGTACCTGGCGCCGAAGAAACCGATCGCGAGCTCTGCCTCCGCCTCCGGCCCTGCTTCGAGGACGTCGGCGGTGCGGATGGGCGTGCCGACCGCAGCGTCCCAGGTCACCTTGCCGTAGGCCTGCACGAAGTATGGGTACCCGTCGGTAAGCCGGTAGAGCTCGTCGAGCGCCCCGGGCTCGTAGTTGACATCCTCTGTCCCCGCGGGAACCAGAAGCGCCCGATCGGCCATGTCACGCGGCAGCCGGTCAACTCGCACATAGCGGAACATGCGTTCGGCGTACGACTTGCTCGCCGCGAGCGCGACCGGAAGATGCGGCAGCCCGGCGCCGACCACGACCAGAGGCGCCCCCTGCTGGCTGATCTCGTGGCATGCGCCGCAGAGGGCGCCGAGCTCCGCACCGGAGATGTTCTGCATCTCATCGACGAACAGCGCGATGCCGACGCCGAGGTCGCAGGCCAGCTCGGCGACATCGGTAAACAACTCGGTCATGTCGAGCTCGAGGTCCCCGGAGTCGGCGCGACCCTTGGTCGCCGGAACGTCTGTTGGCGGATGCCACCGGACTCCTCTGCGATCCTCGAGGCGGGTGCGCAGCGCGAACGACTTGAGTACGCCGGCTACCGTGTCGACCCGCTCGGGATCCCGGTGCCGGTGCGCGACTTCGCGTACGGCGGCATGAGCCGCCTGGGCAAGCGGCAGCCGCATCGACTGGTCGGGCCGGGCCTCGATCTTGCCGGTCCCCCATGCCCTATTGACCGCGATGCTCCTCAGCGCGTTCAGGAGGACGGTCTTCCCGACACCGCGGAGGCCGGAGAGCACCATGGATCGCTCCGGCCTACCGGCGGCCACTCGTTCCAGGGTCACCTCGAACTGACGGAGCTCGCGGTCGCGGCCGGCGAGCTCAGGCGGTCGCTGGCCGGCACCGGGAGCGTAGGGGTTCCGCACAGGGTCCATGTTCGGACTGTATCCATCTATCTAGGGGATTCCTTAGATCTTGCTAGCGTGCCATAGCGACGTGTGCGGCGCGCGGTCACGCTCAGCCGGCGGAGTTCTCGGCGCCGAGAAGTGCTCGGGCGTAGGCGCTCGACGCGTCGTCGTACGCCTGGAGCAGGCCCACACGCAGCAAGGCAATCAGGTCGGGCACTTCTTCGATGGAGAGCCGGAACGTGGCGGCGCAGTTCGCATCCCGCCACAGCGAGAGCACGACGAGGCCTGCCTCGGTGTGCCAGGACACCCGGAGCGCGCGCGAGTCACCGCGAGCGTCGAGGAAGACGTCGCCCACCGCAGGCAGGTGTGAGGCGATGTGCACACCTGCATCCTCGCGCGGTCATGGCGAAATGTCAGTAGCCCAGCCGGTTCCCGGACCGATCCGTGAACGCTGCCTATGCTGGGCTCGTGCCCGAGCTACCCGAAGTGGAGGCGTTGGCGCTCGACCTGAGAGGCCGGCTGGTCGATCGCGCCGTCGTGCGCGTGGACATCGCTGCGTTCAGCGCGCTCAAGACGTTCGACCCGCCGCTGTCGGCGATGTACGGGGCATTCGTCGACGACGTGACCCGACACGGAAAGTTTCTCGACGTCACTGCCTCGGGACTCCACCTGGTCCTCCACCTGTCCCGCGCCGGTTGGGTGCGGTGGCGAGACGAGGTGCCGAGGCTTCCCCCGAAGCCGAGCAACAAGTCCCCGGTCGCGGCGCGGGTGATCCTCGACGGCGGGTCCGGGCTCGACATCACTGAGGCGGGGACGCAGAAGCGGCTGGCGATCTACGTAGTTCGCGACCCGGCCGACGTACCCGGGATCGCGCGCCTCGGTCCAGACCCGCTCTCAGATGAGTTCACGCCGCAGTTGCTCCGCCAGATCCTCACCGATGCCGGTCGCGCCCAGATCAAGGGTGTCCTGAGGCACCAGGGCACGATCGCGGGTATCGGCAACGCTTACTCCGACGAGCTCCTTCACGCCGCCCGGATGTCTCCGTTCAAGCCGGCGTCCGCGATTGACGACGAGGATCTGCAGGCGTTGTACGACGCCATCCGAGGTGTTCTCGGCGAGGCGGTGAACCGTTCGCGAGGGCTGGCGGCCTCGGCCCTCAAGGGTGAGAAGAAGAGCCATCTCGCCGTGCACGGTCGCAAGGGTGAGGCGTGTCCGGTCTGCGGCGACACGGTGCGTGAGGTCTCCTTCGCCGACTCCTCGTTGCAGTACTGCCCGACATGCCAGACCGGGGGCAAGCTCCTTGCGGACCGGCGCATGTCGAAGCTGCTCAAGTAGCCGGCAGATCGCTGTCGTCTAGTTTGGGCTGATGGCAGACATCCCGACCGTTGATGTCGACGCAGTCCCGCATCCGTTACCGGCAGACCAGCACGTGCTCGAAGGGTCGGTGCACGTTCTGCACAGGCAGTCGCGTACCTCCCGGGCACAGGGGTGCGACGTGGTGAACCTCGACGGCGGCAACGGGAGACCGAAGAAAACCACGCTGGGCGGTCCAGGCGGACCAGGCGTACCGCACCCTGAGGTCAGGCCCAGGTCACGTAGGTGACGACCTGGCTTCCTCCGCCGAAAGCACGGACGAAAACCGATTGGCCTGAGGCGCGCGATCCCGCCACCTGGCGTCCCCACGTGTCCGGGTCGTTGCCGACCTGCGGCTGGGCGCTGCGCAGAGCGGTCGCGCCGACCGTAGTGGTGCTGTCGAGGTGCTTGTAGATGCTCTGTAACTGGGCGTAGTCGTGCGAGTTCGGGTGTTGGTTAGTGCTCGGGTCGTTGCTGTAGTCCATGCAAGTGCCCAGGTTGGCGTTGTTGAAGTTCTCGTCCTGGTGGTCGAGGCCGAGCGTGTGCCCGACCTCCTGGCAGCTGACCAGGTTCCGCCACGCGGGAGTGTTGTACTTCGCGGTGTTGAAGTAGGTGTCGTTCAGCTTGACGGTGCCCGAGGTGATGTGGGTGCCCCCGGTGATCGAGATCCTCGCGATGCCGAGCCACCCGGTTTGTCCGTAGGTAGCGTTGCAGACCTCGACTCGGCCGCTGCTGGCCTTGCAAAGTCGGGGCCGTGTGGATCCGGCGACGACTCTGGTATTGAGGACCGTGGACGCGGTCCAGTCCGACGAAGTCGTGGTGAGATAGCCATCCCACGACGAGCCCACGTTATCGCCGAGCTTCAGGGTGAACGGGTTGCTGGTGCGGGCCCAGTGGTAGTTGTTCCAAGAATGGCTGGCCTGAGCGCTGCCGGCTGCCATGACGGTCAGCAACGCCGCGGCGACGGTGGCGGCGAGAGGTTTGACGCGCATGGTGTGACGGCTCCTTTGTCGAGAGGGTGAGCGAAGTAACACTGCACGCGCTCCTTTGGCCTGTCAAGACTTTCAGGCCGGGGCTGGACCTCTGGCTAACCGCTCCTGTCTGCTCGCGCTACGAGTTGTGGGAGGGGTATCTCTAGGGCTCGCTTGAGCATCCGCGTGTACGACGAACGGCGCACCTGCACTACACCGAGTGACGCGAGATGCGGGGTCTGCCACTGCACGTCGAGCAGCCGGTGGTCGGCATACTCGTCGCGCAAGATGTCCACCAGACCCATCAAGGCCACCTTCGAGGCGTCGGTAACCCTGTGGAACATCGACTCCCCGGCGAACAAACCGCCGGTCGCGACGCCGTACAACCCGCCGACGAGCTTGTCGTCCTGCCAGGTCTCCACCGAGTGGACCCAGCCGAGCTCGTGCAGACGGGTGTAGGCGTCGAGGATCCTGCCGTCGATCCACCCCGAGTCGCGAACAGGGTTCGCGCACGCGTCGATCACTTCCGCAAACGCCGTGTCCACCCGGATCTCCATCCTGCGCGCCGACTGCCGTAGGGAACGCGAGGCTCTGAACTCACGCAACGGGAGGACTCCTCGCTCCTGTGGCGACCACCACAGCATCGGGGAGTCCGCATCAGCCGTCGGCATCGGGAACAGTCCCCGGCGGTAGGCCGCGAGTATCGTGCCCGGCTCGAGGTCGGCCCCCATGCTGACCAGGTCGTCGTCGTCCGCGCTGGCCGGGTCCGGAAAGACCCATCCCGACTCAGGAGGTTCGACGGGTGGTTGGGTGGGCACCGGACCACTAATACCAGTCGCGTCGTAGGGTGGCAGACCCTGAACCGCACGCGTGCAGCACAGGAGGACGAAATGGGCATCGGCGGCGCGATCGGCAAGCGGCTCGCTCCCAACGTGCAGAGGCTTGCCCCGGACATGACGGCGAACTTCCTGCACCAGGCGCTGCAGCGGGCGATCAACGGGGTGGGGCCGCTGCCCGGGGCAGCTGCTGCGGCCGACAAACAGCTGCGAGAGCAAGGCGGTGACGTCGAAGCCGCCATCCACGAGGTGATCGAGAACAACGTGCGCTTCGCCGGTGCGCAGGGGTTCGCGACCAACATCGGCGGGCTCGTCACCGCCGCGCTCACTATCCCGGCCAACATCGCCGGGCTCGCCCTGCTGCAGTGCCGGATGATCGCCGGGATCGCCCACCTGCGCGGCTACGACCTCGCTGACCCGCGGGTTCGCAACGCGATCCTGGCCTGCATGTTGGGCGAGGACTCGGTGAAGTCGCTGGTGCGGAAGAAGAAGATTCCAGCACCCCCGATGGCGCTCGCCACAGCGCCGGCCCACGATCCGCAGCTAGACAAAGTGATGGCCGCCGAGGTGACTTCCGAGCTCCTGACCAAGGTGGCCGGCAAGCGCGTTGCCACGACCATCGGGCGACGGGTGCCTGTTGTGGGCGGTCTCGTCGGCGCCGGCGCGGACGCGTTCGCGACGTGGCAGATCGGCCGGTACGCAGACGCCGAGCTGTTGCCGCGCACCCGCACATAGATTCTCCTGAGGCCCGACGGCCTGCTGAGGAAGCACTGAGGGCGGTGCTCCATGTCGCCCGGCGACGCCCGGCGACGGGAGCGTTACTGACCTCGAAGTCGGCGGGCGGCCCTGCCGACACGGTGGCCCAGCTGTTGGTCCGCCGGCGTCCGACGGGCCGCCTCCTCAGTCATCGCGGCGAGCGCGACGAGGGCGGCATCGGCCATCTGCTTGCTCCCGGGACGGTCCGGGTTGACCCACTTCTGCTTCCTGGTCGGTGACACGGCCGGTGACGCGGGGTAGAGCTCGCGAAGGTCACCGACTACGTCGATGGAGGCCCCCTCGACCCAGTCAACCCACTCGTCGACGACCTCCCGTGCCCAGGGATAGAGCCGCGGTGGCAGGGTGCCCTTGCGTTTGTCGGCCCGGTGCGCCAGGTTGTGCTGGACCAACATGTCCTTGACCAGGATCCGGTGGTCCTCCCGGGTGAGATCGGACCCGCGCAGCAGCCTGTTGAGCCGTCGTACGAGCGCGGTCTCCGCGACACCCATCGACGGGTTCGCGCGCACGCTGTTCTGGCGCGCCCACTCGGGCTCGATCCCGCACACCTCGCAGAACCTCTCCCACAACAGCTCCGGGGCCGCCCCCGCTTGGGGAACGGTGATCAGGTGGACGTGTTCGGGGGTGAGGCCGGCGCTCCAACGGGACAGAACGCCGGGCAGGCTCTGGGACTTCCAGAAGTTGACGTCGGAGCGGTTCTGCAGGTCCCGGACATACTTCTTGAAGCTCCATCGCCGACCCTGCTTGATGCTCTCCTGCCAAACCGCCGGGACCTGACGCGTCAGGTCACGCGCCGAGTAGACGATGTGCACCTCGCTGTCGCCGAGGTCGGCCATCGCCCGTGAGATCTGTTCCGGCGTGGCGGCGGCGAGGATCTCGTGACTGACGATCACTGTCCCATCGAGGCGCCGGACCCGCTTCATCAGCGCATCCCACTGGCCCTGGGCATGTCCTGGCGGGCCGCCCCAGTCCATGCCCATCAGGTCCAGTGCGGCCTTGAAGTGTGCATGGCTGGCCGGCAGGCCCAGCGGGCCGACCGGAAAGTGGACGCCGTGCTGGCGCAAAGCATGTCCGTTGAGGTCGAGTCGGTCCTGCAGGTAGGTGGTACCGGTCTTCGGCGCACCGATGTGGAGATAGACGACGCGACTCATGGTCCAATCCTGCCTTACCGGCTCACCGGTCGGACAAGGCGGCGACCACCCGGGACGGACTCGGCCGGCCGAGCTGCGCGGCCATCCAGGTGCTGGTGGCCACGAGCCTGGCCAGGTCGACACCGGTGTCGATACCCAGCCCGTGCAGCATCCAGACCAAGTCCTCGGTCGCCAGGTTCCCGGTCGCACTCTCCGCGTAGGGACAGCCCCCCAGCCCGCCCGCCGAAGCGTCGAAGGTCGTGATGCCTGCGTGCAGCGCGGCGGCTGCGTTCGACAGCGCCTGCCCGTAGGTGTCGTGAAAGTGCACAGCGAGGCTGTCCATGCCGAGACCGGCCCGTCCGAAGGCAGCCAGCAGGGCCGAGACGTGCCCCGGCGTACCCACCCCGATCGTGTCTCCCAGCGACAGCTGCGAGGCACCCAGGTCGAACAGGCGCCTGCCGACGCTGACCACCTGGTCCACGGGTACGTCGCCCTCCCACGGGTCGCCGAAGCACATGGAGACGTAGGCACGCACCTGCATCCCGGCAGCCCGGGCGCGGGTGACCACGGGCTCGAACATCGCGAACTGTTCGTCCAGGCTCCGGTTCAGGTTGCGCTGCGCGAAGGTCTCGGTCGCGCTTCCGAAGATGGCGATGTGCTCGATGTCCTTCTCCAGCGCACGGTCCAGTCCGCGCTCGTTGGGAACCAGGACCGGCATGGGCACCGGATGTTGGGCCGCCAACGGAGCCAGCAGGTCGATCAGCTCGCCGGCGTCGGCGAGCTGAGGTACCCACCTCGGGTGCACGAAGCTGGTGGTCTCGATGATAGGAAGACCGGCGGCAACCAGTCGGCCCACGAACTCGGCCTTGGTCTCCAGCGGTAGGACGCTCTGCTCGTTCTGCAACCCGTCCCGGGGACCGACCTCGTAGATGGTCACCTTGCGGGGAAGACTGGCGTTGAGGACGACCTGAGGCTCTCGCATGGCCTCAGTCTCCCTCGACCACGAACAGCACCGCGCCCAGCGCGACCTGCTCTCCGGCGGTCGCGGACACAGCGGTGACCGTGCCGGCAACCGGTGCCTTGAGTGAGAGCTCCATCTTCATCGCCTCCAGGGCACCGAGGACCTCGCCCTCTGCTACGGACCGGCCCACCACCGCCGACATGTGCAGGATCGTGCCCGGCATGGGCGCGATGACCGTCCCGTCGGAGTCGGCGACGGTGCTGCCGGGAGCGAAGGCGTCTGGACGTTGGAAGACGAAGGTGTGCCCGCCATGGGCGACCTCGACCCGGTGCGGCCCGACCCGGACCGCGGCCTCCTGCACCAGGTCGTCGATCTCGAGCCGGACCACTCCTCGGTCGGAGGCGACGGGAGCTACCCGCCACGTACGGTCACCGGCCGTGACGGCACCGACCGCAATTTGGAACAGGATGCTTTCGCCCTCGACCTCCAGGTGCACTCGGACGGGCGCCGCAGGACCGCTCAGCCGCCATCCGTCGGCCGCTCCGAACGGGTGGTGGACGGCGTCGTAGGAGACGGCGGTGTCGCTGCTCGTGGCGAGCACCCATGCCCCCAGCACGCTCGCGGTCTCGGGACTCTCGGGGACGATCGCCAACGGGTTGCGATCCAGCCAGGCGGTGTCGATCTCGCAGTCCCGGAACGCGTCCGAGGCGGCCAGTCCGCGTAGAAAGCCGAGATTGGTGGTGAGCCCAAGGATCGCGGTGTCGTCGAGGGCGGTGAGCAAGGCCCGGCGTGCCGCCTCCCGCGTCGAGCCAGAGGCGATGATCTTTCCGAGCATCGGGTCGTACGCCGTGCTGACCACCTGTCCCGACTCCAGCGCGGAATCGACACGTGCCCTCGGGGACCACCGAACGAGCTCGGCGACCCCTGCCTGTGGAAGAAAGCCTGCGAAGGCGTCCTCGGCGTACACCCGTGCCTCGATCGCGTGTGCCTCGAGCCTCACGTCCGCCTGGGACAGGGCAAGCTCCTCCCCTGCGGCAATCCGCAGCTGAAGCTGCACGAGGTCGGGCGGGTCGCCTCGCAGTGACACGGCGAGCTCGGTGACCGGGTGCTCCACCTGGAGCCGGGTGTTCATCTCCAGGAAGAACACCTCCTCACCCGAGACCAGGAACTCGACGGTGCCCGCGTTGGTGTAGCCGACCTGCCTTGCTAGCGCGACCGAGGAGTCGGTAAGCGTGCGTCGTACCTCCTGCGAGATCGTCGGCGCGGGCGCTTCCTCGAGGACCTTCTGGTGCCGGCGCTGGGTGGAGCAGTCACGCTCGAACAGATGAAGTACGTTGCCGTGCTGGTCGGCGAGGATCTGCACCTCGACGTGGCGACCACCCTCGACGTACCTCTCCACCAGCGTGGTGTCGTCACCGAAGGCGCCGCGTGCCTCACGTTGGGCGGCCGCGATGGCGCCTCCCAGCTCACCGGGCTCGCGGACTACCCGCATGCCCTTACCACCACCACCGGCAGCCGCCTTGACCAGCAGCGGGTACCGCACGTCCTCCCTGGTCGAGCTCGTCGGGAACACCTCGCTCCCGCGGACCTCGAAACTGGGTAGAACGGGCACCCCGGCGGCCTCAGCGATCTTGCGGGCCACGTCCTTGCGCCCCATCTGCTCCATCACGTCCGCGCTCGGGCCGACGAACGTGATTCCAGCCTCGACCACCGCCCGGGCGAAGGCGGCCCGCTCGGACAGGAAGCCGTAGCCCGGGTGGATCGCGTCGGCACCTGTTCTGCGTGCGGCGTCGAGAACTGCCTCGATCGAGAGATAGGACTCGCTCGCGGGGGTCGGCCCGATCCTAACCGCGACATCGGCGGCGCGGACGTGCGGCGCCTCCCGGTCGGCGTCGGAGTAGACCGCAACCGAGCGCAGCCCCATTGCCCGTGCGGAGTCGATCACCCGGACGGCGATCTCGCCCCGGTTGGCGACGAGCAGCGTGGAGACCGGTCGGGGGTCGAGCTTGTCGAGACTCATCTGGCTCACATCCGGAAGATGCCGTAGGTCGGCTCGGGAATCGGGGCATTGGCGGACGCGGCGAGTCCCATGCCCAGGACCCGCCGCGTGTCCAGCGGGTCGATGACACCGTCGTCCCAGAGCCGTGCCGTCGAATAGTACGGAGACCCCTCGCGTTCGTACTGGTCGCGGATGGAGGCCCGGAACTTCTCCTCCTCCGCAGCGGACCACGGGTCACCGCCTGTCTCACCGGACCCGCTCCTCGCTTCGAGCGCATCTCGCCGAACAGTCGCGAGAACCGACGCCGCCTGCTCGCCGCCCATCACCGAGATCCGTGCGTTGGGCCACATCCACAGGAAGCGCGGGTCGTAGGCGCGACCGCACATGCCGTAGTTGCCCGCACCGTAGGAACCGCCGATCACCACCGTGAACTTGGGGACGACCGAGCAGGCCACGGCCGTGACGAGCTTGGCACCGTCGCGCGCGATGCCGCCGGTCTCGTACTCCTTGCCCACCATGAACCCGGCGATGTTCTGCAGGAAGATGAGAGGAATTCCTCGCTGGTTGCACAGCTGTATGAAGTGGGTTCCCTTCAGGCTGGACTCGGAGAACAGGATCCCGTTGTTGGCCACGATGCCGACCGGGTAGCCCCAGATCCGCGCGAAGCCGCACACGAGCGTCTCGCCGTAGAGCGCCTTGAACTCGTGGAACCGGCTCGCATCCACGATCCGGGTGATCACCTCATGCACGTCGTAAGGCGTCCGAGAGTCGGTAGGCACCACGTCGTAAAGGCCCTCCGCGCTCTCCAGCGGTTCCTCGGGTCTGCCGCGCTGCGGCGACAGCCCCGCCGGCCGCAGGGCGTCACCGGGGCTGGATGGGTCCGACCCGGCGGACCCGGCGGAGACGGTGCCGGTCTGCTCGAAGGTCGCGACGATCGAGCGGATGATCGCGAGCGCCTCGGCATCGTCGGCGGCGAGGTGATCGACCACCCCGCTCTTGCGGGCATGCACGTCACCACCGCCGAGCTCCTCCGCGGTGACCACTTCGCCGGTGGCTGCCTTCACCAGCGGTGGACCACCCAGGAAGATCGTCCCCTGGTCCTTCACGATCACCGACTCGTCCGACATGGCGGGCACGTAGGCTCCGCCGGCGGTGCACGATCCCATCACGGCCGCGACCTGCGGAATTCCTTGGGCAGACAGGTTGGCTTGGTTGAAGAAGATCCTGCCGAAGTGCTCCTTGTCCGGGAAGACCTCGTCCTGCATGGGAAGGAAGGCTCCTCCGGAGTCGACCAGATAGATGCACGGCAGCCGGTTCGCGCGCGCGACCTCCTGGGCGCGGAGATGCTTCTTCACCGTGACCGGGTAGTAGGTGCCGCCTTTGACGGTCGCGTCGTTGGCCACGATCACGCATTCCCGACCGCTCACCCTTCCCACCCCGGTGACGATCCCGGCGCTTGGCACGGCATCGTCGTACATACCGGTCGCCGCCAGCGGGCTGAGCTCAAGGAACGGGCTGCCCGGGTCGAGCAGCGCGTCTACCCGGTCGCGGGCCAGCAACTTGCCGCGGTCGAGGTGCTTGCGCCGCGCCGACTCCGAGCCACCCAGCCGGGCCTTCTCCAGTCGACTGCGCAGGTCCGCGACCAGCACCTTCATGTCGTTGGCCACGCCCGACCTCCGATAGTTAATGGTCGTTAACTTGGGTGACGAGGTTAGCGTCCATTAACCTCGCCGTCCAGCCGTTTCCCTCCTAGCATGCCCCCATCGCACTCGCTGAGATACGCGGACATGTGCATCGACGCGGTCGCCGAGGCGGCTCGGTGAGTTCTGGGCGGTCGTCTCACGGACTCGGAGCGCAGCTTCTCCTATCTCGACCGGATCCCGGTGTGCCCTTCGACTCGCTGTGCTTCATTCCAATTGCCGAGCCCAAGACGGTCAAGAACCGGATACATCTCGACGTGACCACGGCTGATGTGGAGTTGTGTGCGTTCTCCGATGCGGAGGTTAGCGATCGTTAACTCAAGTGGCCTAGGCTCCTGAAGGTGACCTCACGCCGGGAGCACATCCTGTCCACAGCTGCCGAGCTGTTCGCCGTGCGCGGCTTCCATGGCGTGTCGATGGCCGACCTCGGCGCGGCCTGCGGAGTCTCCGGTCCGGCGCTGTACCGCCATTTCACGTCCAAGGACGCGATGCTCGCCGAGATGCTCGTCTCGATCAGTGAGGAGCTGCTCGGGGTCGGCCGGGAACGGGTGGCGGAGGCACCGGACGCGAGCCAGGCACTTCGGGCGTTGGTGATCGGGCACATCGACTTCGCCCTGGACAACAAGGCGCTCATCGTCGTCCAGGACCGGGACTGGGCCTCGCTGCCAGCCACGGCCCGCGAGCAGGTCCGGTCACTACAGCGAAAGTACGTCGAGCTCTGGGTCGACCAGCTGCGCCGCATCGACCACGGCCTTCCACCCAGGCGGGGCCGCGCCATGGCACACGCGGCGTTCGGCCTGCTCAACTCGACGCCGCACAGTGCGATGCTCTCCGAGCCGCAGATGCACTCCCTGCTGGAGCGGATGGCTCTCAAGGCGCTCGATCTGGCGTGACATCTTGCGTCGTGGCCGACCTCGGCCGGAGAAGTGAGCATGAGTCTAGCCAAGTCCGCCTCGAAACCGTAAACTCTGTGATTGTCAACAACCCTACGATCTGTCGCGTAGGTCAGGCGCCGTCACCGCGAGGTGCGATGACGTGGCTCATGACACCGGGCCGGCCGGCATCGAGGAGGAGCCACATGGGGTCCACAGGCAGTCCATCCATTCCCGTCGAGGAAGTCTCGCCAAGCATCCTGAGGCGTGCTATCGCAGCATCGGCGATCGGAAACGCGACCGAATGGTTCGACTACGGCATCTACGCCTACGGGGTCACCTACATCTCAGCTGCACTGTTCCCAGGTAACACCGAAGAGGCGACTCTGTTTGCTCTGGCGACGTTCGCCATCTCCTTCCTGGTCCGGCCCCTCGGCGGTCTCTTCTGGGGGCCGCTGGGCGACCGGCTCGGTCGCAAGTCGGTGTTGGCTCTCACCATCTTGATGATGTCGGGCGCCACACTGGGTGTTGGTCTGATCCCGTCGTACGACACCATCGGGTTCTGGGCGCCAACTTTGCTGATCGTCATGCGGATGGTGCAGGGATTCTCGACCGGCGGAGAGTACGGCGGCGCCGCCACCTTCATGGCGGAGTACGCGCCCGACAAGAGACGCGGCTTCTGCGGCAGCTTCCTCGAGTTCGGGACGTTGGCCGGCTTCTCGCTCGGCGCGCTGTTGATGCTCGGCTTCTCGCTGGTGCTGGGCGAGGCCAACATGCAGAGCTTCGGCTGGCGCTTGCCGTTCCTGGTCGCCGCGCCGCTGGGCATCGTCGGCCTTTACCTGCGCTCCCGGATGGAGGACACCCCGATCTTCCGTGAGATCGAGGCGCAGGGGAGTAAGGAAGAAGAGACCAAGACCCAGTTCAGGGACCTGCTGATCGGTTTCTGGAAGCCGCTGATTCTGTTGGCCGGGCTGGTGGTAGCCCTCAACGTCGTCAACTACACCCTGCTCAGCTACATGCCCACCTACCTCGAGGCGGAGATCGGACTGTCGACCGACCTGTCTCTCGTGGTGCCTCTGATCGGCATGCTGTCCATGATGGTCTTCCTGCCGGTGGCCGGGGCGCTGTCCGACAGGATCGGCCGCAAACCTCTGTGGTGGACATCGCTGATCGGCCTGTTCATCATGGTGGTGCCGATGTACATGCTGATGGCAACGAACGTTCTCGGTGCGATCGTCGGGTTCGCCGTGCTCGGGCTGCTCTACGTGCCCCAGCTGGCGACGATCTCCGCGACCTTCCCGGCGATGTTCCCGACGCACGTGCGCTTCGCCGGGTTCGCGATCGCCTACAACGTCTCGACGTCGCTCTTCGGCGGCACAGCGCCCCTGGTCAATGACTATCTGACCGGGCTGACCGGCAACAGCCTTGTGCCCGCCTTCTACATGATGGCGGCGTGTGTCGTCGGCGGCGTGGCGATGCTGTTCGTCACCGAGACCTCCGGTTGCTCGCTACGCGGCACCCAGATCCCCGGCTCGGACGAGTCCAAGAAGGAGCTGGCCGGCATGGGCAGTTAGTGCTGGCCGCAGCGTCCAGCAGTTCACCGGCCGGCCGGTGAGATAGCGGCGGCGGGTCAGCTGGTCTGGGCAGGGTCGAGGGTCTCGAGGTGGGGCGCCTACCGGTACCGGGCTACCGGCCACGGCGTCGACCGCATTGCCGGAGGAGACTTTCGCCCGGCGATCGAGGCCGCAGCCATCGGCACCCAGGCTGGTTGAGCACCGCCGCACTGGTCATTGTCATCGCCGCCGATCTCGATCGCGTCACCAACCACTTTGCTGACCAGCCACCTCAGGGTCAACGGGGCCAGCGGTATACCCAGACGACGAAGAGCATCCGCTCGGGCTCTTCGCCGCCGGGCACGCCGAGGGCTCACGGCGCTGACCGTTGTCAGCGGGTGACAGCGGCGACGGAGTCCTTCCAGATCGATACGGCCTCGTCGACCTGCTCCGACTGCACCACGAGGGCCGGAATGAACCGGACCACCTGACCCCAGGCACCACAGGTGAGCAGCAGCAGTCCACGCTTGGCAGCCTCCTGCTGGGCCGCGGCTGCCATCGCACCGTCGGGGTTGCCGTCGACATCGCGGAACTCGTTGCCGAGCATCAAGCCGAGCCCCCGCACGTCGGTGATCTGTTCGTGCTTCGTCGCCACCGCTGACAGTGCCGACTTCAGCTGGTCGCCACGCTCGGCCGCGTTCTGGACCAGCTTCTCGTCCTCGATCACGTCAAGAGTGGCGAGCGCTGCCGCACACGCGACCGCGTTCGCGCCGTAGGTTCCGCCCTGTGAACCGGGCCAGGCCTTGGCCATCAGCTCAGCAGGCGCGGCGATCGCGGACAGCGGGAAGCCGGAGGCCAGGCCCTTGGCAGTGATGAGTACGTCGGGCCGCAGGTCGAAGTGCTCTCCACCCCAGAAGCGACCCGTGCGCCCCCAGCCGGTCTGCACCTCGTCGGCGACGAGCAGGATGCCGTGTTTGTCCGCGCGCTCTCGCAGACCGGCGAAGAACCGGGAGTTTCCCGGCACGTATCCGCCCTCGCCGAGCACCGGCTCGACGACAAATGCCGCCGTGTCCTCCGGGGAGGTCACCGTCTGGAGCAGGTAGTCGAGCTGCCGCAGCGCGAAGTCGGTGACCTCGTCCTCCGACCAGCCGAAGTGTGTGGGGTCGGGAAAGGGGGCGATGTGGACCCCGCTCATGATCGGGCTGAAGCCGGACCGGAACTTGGTGCCGGACGTGGTCAACGAGGCTGCCGCAACCGTCCTGCCGTGAAAGCCACCGTGGAAGACGATGACGTTGGGCCGGCCAGTGGCCTGGCGGGTCAGCCGTAGAGCGGCTTCGACGGCCTCCGAGCCGGAGTTTGCGAAGAACATCCGGTCCAACCCAGAGGGAAGCACCTCGCTGAGCCTGTCCACGAGGGTCAGTAGCGGACGGTGCATCACGGTCGTGAACTGCGCATGGATCAAGGTTTCCACCTGCCGCTGCGCAGCCTCCACCACCCGCGGGTGGCAGTGGCCGGTGCTGGTCACGCCGATACCGGCGGTGAAGTCGAGGTACCTCCGGTCGTCCTCGTCATAGAGATGAACACCCTCGCCACGGGCAGCAATGACGCCGGTTGCCTGCTTGAGTGCATGCGAGAGTTCAGCCACGGGATTCTCCTCTGGTAGATTGTGGACAATCAGCGTATTACATCGGTTATCGAAGTCAATGCGGACCCCTCGCCGGCGTCTGCATGGATGTAGGTGAAAGGGTCGCCGCCATGAGCACGCCAAGTGACACCACTGCCGTCCGGGAAGTCGACACGGAGATCTCCGTGATCAGAAAGGTGCCCAAGCAGCTGTACATCGGCGGAAGCTGGGTCACCGCGGACGAGGGGGCGACGTTCGAGGTGCTGGACCCCTCGACGGGGGATGTGCTGTGCTCGGTGGCGGATGCGTCGCCGGTCGACGGTCGCGCCGCTCTCGAGGCCGCGGTCTCCGCCCAGGCGGCCTTCGCTGCCACGTCTCCGCGTGAGCGGGCCGACATGCTGACCGCGGCCTTCGACCTGATCCACGAACGCATCGACGACCTCGCTGTGCTGATGACGCTGGAGATGGGCAAGCCGGTCGCGGAGGCAAAGGGCGAGATCGCCTACGCGGCAGAGTTTCTCCGCCACTTCGCCGGGGAGGCCGTGCGGATCGACGGCGGGTTCCAGGTCGCGCCGGCCGGGGGTGCGCGGTTCCTCGTCATGAAGCAGCCCGTGGGCCCGTGCCTGCTCATCACTCCGTGGAACTTCCCGCTGGCGATGGGAACTCGCAAGGTCGGTCCGGCCATCGCCGCCGGCTGCACCAGCGTCATCAAGCCCGCACACCAGACACCTCTGTCCATGCTGGCCTTCGTCGACATCCTGCGTGAGGCAGGTGTGCCGGACGGCGTGGTCAACGTCGTGACCACCACCCGTGCCAACGACGTGATGGAGCCGCTCATCCGGTCCGGTGAGGCGCGCAAACTGTCGTTCACCGGGTCCACGCAGGTCGGGCGGATCCTGCTCGAGCAGTGCGCCGAGAAGGTGCTGCGCACCTCGATGGAGCTCGGCGGGAATGCTCCTTTCATCGTCTTCGAGGACGCCGATCTCGACGAGGCGGTCGACGGAGCCATCGCCGCCAAGATGCGCAACATGGGGGAGGCCTGCACCGCTGCAAATCGCCTCTACGTGCACGAGGGCATCATCGAGAAGTTCGCTGTCGGCTTGGCGGAGAAGATGTCGGCGCTCACCGTCGGCCGCGGCGTCGACGATGGCGTGCGGGTCGGCCCGCTGATCGACGACGTAGCCCAGAAGAAGGTCACCGAACTGGTGTCCGACGCGGTGGCGCAAGGGGCGCGGGTCGTCACTGGCGGGGTGACACCGAACGGCAAGGGCTACTTCTACCCGCCCACGGTGCTCACCGACGTACCTCGGAGTGCGCGGATGGCGGACGAGGAGATCTTCGGCCCGGTTGCGCCGTTGACCCCGTTCAAGGACGAGGCAGAGGTGATCGAGGCTGCCAACGCAACCGAGTTCGGTCTCGTCTCCTACGTCTACACCAATGACCTGCGCCGTGCGCTCCGTGTCGCGGAGGCGATCGAGAGCGGAATGGTGGGGCTCAACCAAGGGGTCGTGTCCAACCCGGCCGCCCCTTTCGGCGGGGTCAAGCAGTCCGGGCTGGGCCGCGAGGGCGGCTCCACCGGGATCGAGGAGTTCCTCGAGACCAAGTACGTCGGACTCGCATTGGCTTGAGCCGCCTGGCCGCAAGGCACCTGCGGCCAGGGTCAGGCGGGCTCCGCGGCCGACCGTGTCTGGATGAGTCGGACCACGCCATCGTCCATGTGCGCCACTAATAGCTGGTCCACCAGGGCCGAGTCGGACGTCGTGAATGCCTCGGCGATCCCGCGGTGCTCGGCCACTCGCTCGTCGGAGAAGCGATAGGTCTCCTCGAGGGCATGGATACACATGCGCGTCTCGGTCAGGAGCGTGTTGTGTATCCGGCTCAGCCTGGGGCTCCTTGCCAGCGAGGCAAGCATCTGGTGGAACTCGATGTCAGCCTCGCTGACGGCGTTGCTGTCCTGTCGAGCTGCCGCCTCCGCCATGCGCTCGGTCGCTCCTAGCAGCCGGGCGCCGGCGTCCGCCGGGTCGTGACGGAAGATCTGTGCAGCAGCCGCCCGTTCGACTGCGCTACGCGCGACGTACATGTCCCGCACATTCTCTGGCGTCATCTCGATGACGAAGAGCCCGCGGTTTCGGATCGAGACGAGCAAACCTTCCTGGGTCAGCCGCTGCATTCCTTCACGCAGGGGACCACGGCTCACCCCCAGCTCGCGGGCAAGGTCGGCCTCTCCGAGCTGTTGGCCAGCCTGCAGCTCGCCATGACTGATGGCCTGGCGCAGCTTGTCGGCGATTATGCTCGGCGTCGACTCCTGGACTAGAGGCTCGATGAAGCGCCGCTCCAAGGTCATCTCGCGCTCCCATTTTCGTGATATGTGCCCGAGAAGAACTCAGACATGAAACAGCGATCCCAGGCCCTCAAGTCGAGGAACTGCCCCGAGCAGACTTAGCCCTTCCCAGATTGTCACCTGGTTGGCGGTGAGCACCGGCTTTCCGGCCGCAGTCTCCAGAGTATCGAGCCATGCCAGCGAGTGCATCGCCGTGTCTGGTATCAGCAACGCGTCTGCACCAGTCGTGTCCACGCTCTCCGTCACGGCCAGGACGCCATCGCGATCCAGCAGGGCCACCTCGGCGGCAGTCAGGATCTCGTGGCTGGTCATGTTGGCGACCCCTATGCCGCCCTTGGAGAGGAACTCGACGAAGCGGGCAGCAATCTCCTCTGGGTACGACGCTGCGACGGCGACCCGCTGCATCCCCAGCGCGTGCACGGCGTTGACGAAAGCGATCGAGGTCGAGGATGCGGGTCGCTGGGTGGTCCGGGCAAGCGCCTCCACCTGCTCCCGGGCACCGTCCCAACCGAAGACGAAGCTGCCCGACGTGCACGCCCACATCACCGAGTCGGGCTCGTGCCGGGTGAGCTGTTGAGCGCCGTCGGCAAGCCTCTCGGTGGAGCCAAGATCGAGAAGGGCGCCGAGCCGATGTGCGTCCTCTCCCACGGAGGTGTGGACCAGCGGAAACCTGACCGCCCCGTCAAGCCGAGCCTCGAGCGCGGAATAGTCGTCCTCGGCTGCGAAGCCGGGATAGAGCAGCCCGACTGTGGCGCCTGTCTGCGGCATCTTGTCCCTCCGGGCACGCATCGGTCCATAGTGAGATTGTTGACAATACTACACACCGAAGATACGTTTCGTTGCGCCTGGCACACCCCACGGAGGAGCCCCATCGACCTGGGCTGCGCCTGGCCCCTGTCACGACGATCGGAGCGAGATGACTAACCAGATCACCCGAAGAAGCCTGTTCCGTGGGCTGGGCGCTGCCGCAGTGGGGCTGTCCCTAGCGGGATGCAGCAGGACGGACACGGGGGACACAACGGGCGGTGCCGGCGGGGATCTTCTCGAGCGGGCTCGAGAAGAGGGGGTGCTGAAGGTCGCTATCGGCAACGAGCCTCCGTACACCAAGATGGAGGGTGACACCGTCACCGGCGCCGAGCCCGATGTGCTGCGCGCCGTGGCGAAGCGACTCGGGATCGGCGACCTCGAGGGCGTTACCACTGCATACGAGTCGATGATCCCGGGTCTGCAGGCCGGCCGGTGGGATGTCGTCGCCGCCGGGTTGTTCATGAAGGAGTCCCGTTGCGCGGAGGTGGCCTACTCGGAGCCGGTGATCGTCTCGACTGAGTCGTTCGCTGTCCCGCCCGGCAATCCGAAGGACATCAAGACGGTTCAGGACATCATCGACAACCCGGAGCTGAGGGTCGGCGTGCTGCCAGGCGCCTTCGAGGAGGGGATCCTCGAGTCCGCAGGGGTGCCGAAGGCGCAATGGGTGAGCGTCCCTGACGGACGTGGTGGCATCTCGGCTGTGGAGGCCGGGCGGGCGGACGCGTTCTTCCTGCCGACGCTGTCGCTTGAGGCGCTCGCCGAGGACGACTCGAACTTCGAGATCACCGACGTGGTGGCGGACGCCCCGAAGACTGGCTCCGGCGCGGCGTTCCGGAAGGACGCCACGAAGATGGTCGAGGAGTACAACAAGGAGCTGAAGGCGTTCAAGCAAACTGACGAGTTCACCGAGATCATGACCAAATGGGGGTTCGATCCGGAGGCACCGAAGACCGTCACCGCCGAAGAGCTCTGCAGGAACGACGGCTGACGAGGCACCGGCCACAGGCTGGCTCGCGACATGTCTGCGTTGAAGGAGTACTGGCCCGAGCTGCTCGGCGGTCTCGGCATGACCGTGCTGATCACGGTGCTCGGTCTTGTCCTGACGATCGTCGTCGCCTTCACCGCCGGCCTGGCCCGGTTGTCGCGGTTCTGGGTCGTGCGCGCACCGGCGTACCTCTTCATCGAGGTCTTCCGCGGGACGTCCTTGGTCGTGCAGCTGTTCTGGTTCTTCTACGCTCTGCCGTTCCTCGGGATCGAGTTCACCCCAATTGCGGCCGCGGTGCTGGTGCTCGGACTCAACGAGGGCTCCTACGCCGCCGAGATCGTCCGCGGAACGATCGTGTCGCGGCCCAAGGGCCAGACCGAGGCATGCATCGCGCTCGGCCTGAGTCCCGGCCGGCGGATGCGCCGCGTGCTGATCCCTCAGTCGATCCCCGCAATGCTGCCCTCCTTCGGCAATGTGTTCGTGGACCTGTTGAAGGCCACCGCACTTGTCTCCCTGGTGACGATCAGCGATCTCACCTTCGCCGCGCAGACAGCGCGGAACTTCACCGGTGAGACAACCGTCATCTTCCTGACCATCCTGGCGGTGTACTTCGCCCTGGCCATGCTCCTGGCATGGCTGACCCGCTTCCTGGAGCGCCGGTTCGCCATCGACCGCAAGGTCACGCTCGCTGCCCCCCGGTCATGGACCTTCCAACGGGCCTGGATGTGATGCGGCGATGACCTGGGACAACGACTTCGCGCTGGAGATCCTGCCCGACCTGTTGGGGGGCCTGTGGGTCACCGTGCAGATAACCCTGTTGAGCATGGCCCTCGCCTTGGTCATCGGTCTGGTCGTCGCGGTGATTCGCTACCTCGAGATCCCGGTCGTCTCACCGTTTTTCACGTTCTATGTGCTCTTCGTGCGGGGGACCCCCCTCCTCGTACAGGCCTACTTGGTGTACTTCGTGTTGCCGGAGTACGGCGTCACGTTGTCGACGTTCCTCACCGGTGTCATCGTCCTCGGCGTCAACTACAGCGCCTACACCGCTGAGGTCTACCGGGCCGGTATCGAAGGCGTGGACAAGGGCCAGTGGGAGGCGACGACTGCGTTGAGCCTGCCTCGCCGCCGGACCTGGACCCGGGTTGTGCTGCCGCAGTCGATCAAGACGGTCATCCCGGTGCTGGGCAACTACCTGATCCAGATGTTCAAGGACTCCGCCATTCTCTTCGCCATCACCGTCGTTGAGCTGATGCGGACGGCGAATACGATCGGGTCGAGGGAGTTCCGTTACCTCGAGCCGTTCACCATCGCGGCCGCTCTCTACCTTGTCGTCAGCTACACCAGCTCGCTGCTGGTGAAGAGATTGGAGCACCGCTATGCCCCCGGTCACTGAGCAGCCAGAGTCCAGCGGAGTGACCGTCACCAGCGCCTCCGGGCCGATGCTCACGTTCGAGAACGTGAGCAAGAGCTGGGGAGACAACCACGTCCTACGCTCGCTCAACTTCGACGTTGCCCCCGGGGAGAAGGTCTCGATCATCGGACCATCCGGATCCGGGAAGACCACGATCCTGCGAATACTGATGACCCTGGAGACACCCGACGACGGGCTTGTGGTGGTCGAGGGCGAGCCGCTCTGGGATGCTCGGGACGACGCCAAGCCCAAGGAGACGAAGCAGATGCGCGAGACCCGCCGCAAGGTCGGCATGGTCTTCCAGTCCTTCAACCTGTTCCCCCACATGACCGCCATCGAGAACATCATGGAAGCACCCGTACAGGTGCTCAAAATGCCGAAGGCCGAGGCCCGGGAGCGTGCCGAAGGGCTGATGGAGATGGTGGGGCTCAGCCAACATCTCGACCACAAGCCACCGCAGATGTCGGGCGGTCAACAGCAACGCGTCGCTATCGCCCGCGCGCTGGCGATGCGACCGAAGATCCTGCTTTTCGACGAGCCCACCTCCGCCCTGGACCCCGAGCTGATCGGCGAGGTTCTGGGGGTCATTCGCGACTTGGCGCACAGCGCTGACATGACCATGCTGATGGTCACCCACGAGATGAGGTTCGCCGAGGAGATCTCCGACCGCGTCGTGATGTTCGACTCGGGGGCGGTCGTCGAGCAGGGTCCGCCTGGGGAGATCTTCAAGCATCCGTCGCACGAGCGCACACGGCTCTTCCTCCGAGCAGTGCTCGACCATTGATCACCGACGCCGAATGGGACGTCGCGAGGCTCGCCGGGTCGCTGCGCGCCGAGATCAGCGGCACTGTCTCCGTGGATGCCGGGACGAAAGCGCTGTACGCCGTGGACGCCTCCAACTACCGAGCAGTGCCCGACCTGGTCGTGCTGCCCACGTCGGTCAATGATCTGGCCGCCACCGTGATGCTGTGCGCCGACGCAGGGGCACCGGTGACGCTGCGGGGTGGTGGCACCTCGATGGCGGGCAACGCGATCGGTGGCGTCGTGGTCGACGTGTCACGCCACTTGAACCTGATCCTCGACATCGACCCGACGGCAGGAACGGCGGTCGTCGAGCCCGGCGTCGTGCTGACCGACCTGTTGGCCGCAGCGGCGAAGCACCGGCTCACGTTCGGCGCCGACCCGTCGTCGGCGAGCCGGGCCACCCTGGCCGGGATGATTGCGAACAACGCCTGCGGTGCGCACTCGGTCGCGTGGGGTACAACGGCCGACAACCTCCGCGGCCTCGACCTGCTGCTCGCCGACGGAGAACGGATGACGGTGGAGGCCCCCGGCGCCGGGATCAACCCGGCGCAGCGAAGAGCCGAGCTGTGCTCCGGGCCGGGTCGCGAGGGCCAGGTCTACCAGAACCTCTTCAGCATCTCCGACGACAGCGACCTGCTGATCCGTCGTCGCTTCGGCCAGTTCTCACGCCAGATCTCAGGCTACGCCCTGCACCGGCTGCTGCCCGAGAACGGCTATGACGTCGCCCGGCTGCTCTGCGGGAGCGAGGGAACACTTGCGACCACGCTGCGCGCCACCGTTGCCCTCACGCCAATGCCGGCAGCGACAGTCCTGCTCGCGTTGGGCTTTGCGAACTCCGTCGCGGCGGCCGACAGTGTGCCACATGTGCTCCCGCACGGGCCGCTGACCATGGAGTCGATCAACGCCACGCTCGTCGACCGCCTTCCCGAGCAGATACGTCGCGAGGCTGCCGCAGCCGGCCTTCCGGGGGGTCAGGCATGGCTGCTGGTCGAGGTGGGAGGTGACTCCCCGGAGGACGCAGCGAAGTCGGGCCGTGCCATCGCCGACGACCTTCGCGACTCGAGCATCGCGGTGACCTCGTCTCTGGTCGCCGACCCACGCGCTCAGTCGGTGCTCTGGCGGTGCCGCCGGGACGGCACCGGACTTGCCACCCGGCGTGTCGACGGCGCTGAGGCCTGGGGAGGCTGGGAGGACGCCGCCGTTCCACCACCGAAGCTCGGCGCCTATCTGCGGGGGCTAGACGAGCTGCTGGCCCAGCACAGCTTGTCGGGCGCGTCGTACGGTCACTTCGGCGAAGGCTGCATGCACATGCGGATCGACTTCGACCTCCTGTCTGATCCGGGTGTGGTGAACTACCGCTCGTTCGTCGAACAGGCCACCGACCTCGCAGTGTCCCTCGGCGGCTCGGTCTCAGGAGAGCACGGAGACGGACGTGCACGGTCTGAGCTGCTGCGGCGCATGTACGGCGACGACGCGGTCGACCTGTTCGCTGCAGTCAAGCAGGTCTGGGACCCAACGACACGGATGAACCCGCACGTGATCGTCGACCCTCCCCCCATCGACGTCGCCCTGCGCCACATCGGTCCGGCCAAGGACCGCAAGCTGCTCACGGTCTTCGCCTACGGCGACGACGCCGGCAGCTTCACCCAGGCGCAACGCAGATGCGTGGGTGTCGGAAAGTGCCGCCAGACGTCGGGGGGCGTGATGTGCCCGAGCTACCAGGTCACCCGCGACGAGCAGCATTCCACGCGCGGTCGGGCGCATCTGCTGTGGGAGATGCTCGAGGGAGACCTCGTCACTGACGGCTGGCGCTCCACGGAGGTCCGCGACGCGCTGGATCTCTGCCTGTCCTGCAAGGGGTGCCTCTCGGACTGTCCTGTCAACGTCGACATGGCCACCTACAAGGCGGAGTTCACCCACCACCACTACAAGGGACGACCCTGGGCGAGGCCAAGGTCGCACTGGTCGATGGGATGGCTACCGCTCTGGTCGCGAATGGCTTCGCATGCTCCTGGCCTTGCCAATGCGATCAGCTCGTCCGGGCTGCAGGGCTGGCTCAAGCGGCTCGGTGGGGTCACCCAGGAACGGGAGCTGCCGAAGTTCGCTGCGACCCCGTTCACCGACTGGTTCGCTACCCGCGCGGCTCCCGCAAGGCCTGCCCCACGCGGGAGGGTCGTGCTGTGGCCCGACACGTTCACCAACTTCCTGTCCCCCGAGGTCGGCCAGAGCGCCGTTCGCGTGCTCGAGAACGCTGGCTTCGAGGTGGTGCTGCCACCGGGTCGTGTCTGCTGTGGCCTGACCTGGATCTCGACCGGCCAGCTCGGTGTCGCCAGGAAGGTTCTGGGCCGTTCACTGAGCACGCTCGAGCCGTATCTGGTCGAAGGAGTCCCGATCGTCGGCCTGGAGCCCAGCTGCACGGCGGTGTTCCGGCACGACGCCAAGGATCTGCTGCCGGACGACGCGTTGGCCCGGGCAGCCGCGCGCTCGACGTACACCTTCGCCGAAGCGCTGCAACAGCTTGCCCCGGACTGGAGCCCGCCCAAGGTGGACCGCCCCGCACTGGTCCAGGTGCACTGTCACCAGCACGCGGTGATGGGCTTTGACGCGGACTCCGCGGTGATGTCGGCCGCCGGGATTCTCGCCTCCGTTCCGGACTCGGGATGCTGTGGGCTGGCCGGCAACTTCGGCTTCGAGGAAGGGCACTACGACGTGTCGCAGGCGGCGGGAGAGCGTGTCATCCTGCCCGCGGTGCGCGAGGCCGCTCCGGGAACGTCCGTGCTCGCGGACGGATTCAGCTGTCGCACTCAGATCAGCCAGGGAACGAGCCGGCGGGCCCACCACCTGGCGGAGATTCTCGCCTCTGCACTCGATCCCCCACCTAGCGTCGGGGACGGTGAAGGAGGCGCATAGCGGCGAGGGCGTAGGCCCGGGACGCGACGAGCAGCTCCTCGAGACCGACAGACTCGTCCGCCCGATGGGCCTGGTCGGCGACCGATCCCGGACCAAGTACGACCACGGGCACCCCCGCATCCCGGGCGACGAACCCACCATCGCACGCCGCCGTCCAGCCACCGAACGGCATGCCCGGTCCGCCGGCGGCTGCGAGCGCGTGGTCAGTGGTGACGACGAACGGATGATCGGTCGGCGTCTCGAATCCCGGCATGTCCATCGTGTCTCGCACGTCAATCGTGACCCCGCGCTCTTCGAGCCGGAGCGATGCCACGCGTTTCGTGACGGCTTCCAGGACGGAGGCGATGGACTCCTCGGGCAATAGCCGGCGGTCGGCCAGCACGCGACATTCCGCCGGGACGATCGAGGTGCCGGTGCCGCCGTGGATCTGGCCGACACTCCACGTGGGCGACCCCACCAGCGGGTGCGGTGCGTGCTCGAGCTCGTGCTGCCAGGTCTCCAGATCTGCGACGAGGGCAACGGCGCCGTAGATGGCGTTCACCCCGTCGCCGGGACTGCCCGAGTGGGCTGCGCGACCATGCACCGTGAACTCCAGGTAGGCGTCGCCGCGAGCGGCGACGATCGTCTGTAGGTCCGTCGGCTCGGCGACGATGCAACCGAGGAAGTGGGAGCGGTCCTGCTCTGCGATGTAGTGACGGATTCCTTTGCCGGTCTCCTCCTCGTCGACGACCGCAGCGAGCTCGACAGGACCTGACAGCGGAAACCCGGCGCTCCGCAAGGCCGCCATAGCGACGACGCAGGCAGCGAGCCCGCCCTTCATGTCGGTCGAGCCCCGCCCGAACAGTCGACCATCGCGGATCAGACCACCGGTCGGGTCGACGGTCCAGCCGTCTCCGATCGGGACGACATCGGTGTGGCCGAGCAACAGCAGCCCGGGGCCCGGGCCGCCGGCAACATTCGCGGCGAGGTTCGCCCGACCTGGCTCCACCTCGGTGCGCGTGCAGTCCAGCTCACGCGCGTCGCACGCCTCCGCGAGCACGGCCACAGTCGCGTCCTCGCCCCCCGGCGGGTTCTCACCGGCGGCACCGATGAGCGACCGGGTCAGCTCCGTGATCTCCTGAAGCGAGATGCGGTCGAGGACGGTCTGCTCCTCTGCGGTGACAGCCGGGTCAGCCACGCCTGCGGTCCTGTTCGGTGACCCGGTCCACTGCCCGTCGTAGCCGAGCGATCCCCTCCTGGGCTCGCTCGGGGCGGGTGGAGGCGAAGCACAGCCGCAATGCGTCCTCGAAGTGTCCGGCGGGTGAGAACGCCGTACCCGGAATGAACGCCACACCCTCGGCCAGGGCCACCTCGAAGAGGGTGGGAGTGTGCACCCCGTTGTCGAAGGTCACCCACAGGAAGAACCCGCCCTCGGGATCCGTCCACCTGGCGACGTCCCCGAAGTGCTCGGTGAGCGACTCCTGCATCGCGATCTTGCGGGTGCGGTACTGCTCCCGCTGTGTCTTCAGGTGCTGCTCGAGGTGGCCGCCCTTCAAGAACGCGGTCACCAGGCGCTGGCCCGGCAGGTTGGTGCAGGTGTCCATCGCCTGCTTGGCGTTGACGAGGAGCTGGTGCAGCTCCGGCGCGGTGTCGACCCATCCGACCCGGAGCCCCGGCGCCAGGATCTTGGAGAAGGTCCGCACCGAGAAGATCAGCGGGTCGCCCGCTCCGAGCTGACGAAGTGAGGGCAGGTCCTCCCCCTCGAACCGGAGCTGCCCGTAGGGGTCGTCGTCGATCACGACCGAGCCCCACTCCCGGGCCAGCTCGAGAAGTCGCTCACGGCGGCTCAGCGACAGAGTGGCCCCGGAAGGGTTCTGGAACGTCGGGATCGCGTAGATCGCCTTGGGCTTCCTGCCCACCTGCTCGATCAGCTCGGGAAGCGCGTCGACGACCATGCCGTCGTCATCGACGGGGACCTCGACAAGCTCCGCGCCGTACGACAAGGCCGTGGCGCTGCCGTTGGTGTACGTCGGTGACTCCACGACGACGAGGTCACCGGGATCGACGAACAGCTTGCAACACAGGTCGAGGCCCTGCATGCCTCCTGAGGTGATGAACAGACGGTCGGCCGTGGTCTCGTCCGTCGTACCCGACAGCATCTTTAGCAACGCATCGCGCAGCGGAGGGTCGCCCTCGGTGGCGCCGTAGTCGTAGGCTGCCGCAGCGCCGGTGCCCAGCGCCTCCGGAAGGATGGTCGCGAAGACGTCGGTCGGGATCGCCTCCTCTGCCGGACTGCCCATCGCGAACCGCACGATGTCGTGGGTCTGCTTCTGCAGCAGGGACGTGCTCGAGTCGATTACCGACCCGACGAGCTTGTCGGCGCGTGCAGCGAGCGGGAGGCCAGGGACGGCGTCGGTCACGGTGTTCACCTTCTGATCGTGAGCTCTTGGGGCAGGTCGGTCAGTCGCTCGACGCCTGAGTCGGCGATCACGACCGGCTCCGAGACCTCGTATCCCCATCCATCCATCCACATGCCGAGGATGACGTGAAAGGACATGCCGGGGACCAGCACGGTGCGCTCCTGGGCGCGCAGGCTCACGGTCCGCTCACCCCAGTCCGGGGGATACCCGATTCCGATGGAGTACCCGATCCGGGAGTCCTTGGTGAGCCCATGCTTGGCGATGACCGCGTTGAACGCGGCGTGGACGTCGCTCGCCGCGGCACCGGGGACGGCGGCCTCGAGCGCCGCGGCCATCCCGTCCTGGGCAACCTTGGCTGTGCTGGTGAGTCGCTCGGAGGGCTCACCCAGCATCACCGTGCGGGCGAACGGGGCGTGATAGCGGCCGAATACACCGGCAAGCTCGATCGTGGTCGCCTCACCTTCCACAAAGGGCAGGTCGGTCCACGTGAGGTGCGGCGTTCCCGCGCCCTCGCCGGTGGGAAGCAGCGGGATGATCGCCGCATAGTCGCCGCCGTGCTGCTCGGTGCCCGACGCCAGGGCAGCCATGATCTCGCCCGCCACATCGCACTGCCGGCGGCCGACCGCCACCGCTTCGAGTGCGACCTGCATCGCCTGCTGGGCGATGGACCCGGCGATGCGCAGCTGGTGCAGCTCGTGCTCGGACTTCACCAGCCGCACCCAGTTGACAAGCTCGACACTGTCGACAAACCGGCTGCGCGGCAGCGCCGCGGTCAGCGCCAGGTAGCTCCGTGCGGAGAAGAAGTGGCTGTCGCCTTCGACCGCAACTGCGGAGTCCGGGCTGTCCGTTAAGGCGCCGCATTCTTGAGCCGTGCCCGCAATCCAGTCGAAGGGATGCACGTCGGGGCGATGAACGAGCTCCTCTGGGTAGGCATGCACCTGTTCGTCCGGAAGCACGCTGGTGAAGCGCGCCCCGGCGGCGTCCATGGCGCGTGCGAACAACTGCGGATCTCCCTCTGCCGGAACGATCAGACACTGGGGGACGTAGAACGACCAGGCGTCGTACCCACTGAGGTAGAACAAGTTCGCCGGGTCGGTGATGACCAGCGCGGACAGGGACCGTTCTGCCATCGCTGTCTGGACGTTTGCCAGCCGCTGGGAAAACTCGGCCGTGCTCACGCTCTTGCGGAACTCCTCCGGCGATGTCCGGGGCACTCGATCACCTGATCCTTTCGCCGAAGCCTAGTGCAGCCGAAACATTTTGCAGATTGTCAACAACCAAGCGGCAGGTTCTCTGTCCGGCAAAACGGCTCAGACCTGCAGCAGACGCTGGCCCGGACCGACTCCACGTCGACCCATAGCTCCCAGAGCCGCCCAGATGGTGGCCTGGTTTGCGGTGACGACGGGCTTGCCGAGCTCGGCCTCGAGCGGCGCGATCAGGTCGTAGGTCGCAAGGTTGGTGCAGGAGACGACAATTGCGTCCGCATCAGGATGGTCGGCCTCTCGGACAAGGGCAGCGGTCGTCTCGTACGGCACCTTCGCGATGTCCCTGGCCAGGCCGAGGTGGGCGCTGGCGACCATCTGCACGCCCGACTCGACGAGGAAATCGCCGAGCCGCACGGTCAGCTCCTTCTCGTACGGGGTCGCCACGGAGACTCGACTGGCCCCGAGACGGGACACCGCCTGAGAAAGTGCGCCTGTCGTCGTCACCGCCGCAGGAGCGCCGGCCGCTATCATCGCCTGAACGAGCTCACTCTCTCCCGCGCGTCCTCGGACGAAGCTGCCGGACGTACAAGCGTATGCATAGACTTTTGACTCGGTCGCGACGAGGTTCTTGACGCCTTGTGCGAGGTCGTTGTAATCGCTGATCAACGTCACCATCTCGACGGTGACCTCCAGCAGGCTGTGCGGGGTGCGGGTCAGGTGCAGCGAGACGTCGTCGGGCACCCATCGCCACAGCTCGCGGTCGAGGGCCATATCGTGTGGCACGACGACGCCAATGCCCGTAGACATAACGGGAAGAGTAGTCATGGAGACATTCTCCGCTACACAAAGATTGTTGACAATCTTACGGCCCATTCCTAGGCTCGACCGGTGACGTCCCCCGGCCACCGGCCAGTGATCGCGGTGCTGTGCGCGGACCAGGGTGACCGTCCGCCCCACGTGGAGCCGGTAGAGCTCCGCGCAGATCTGCGCTACAGCGATACCGCTGGCCTCGCCGACGCTGTCGACGGTGCGCAAGCGCTGTTGCTGTGGGACTTCTTCTCCACCGCGGCCGAGGACGTCTGGAGCCGCGCAGGCGATCTGCAGTGGATCCACGTGGCGGCCGCCGGGGTCGACAAGTTGCTGTTCGACGACCTGGTCCAGTCCAACGTCATCGTCACCAATGCCCGCGGCGTGTTCGACCGCCCGATCGCGGAGTTCGTCCTCGCCTCTGTCCTGGCCCACGCGAAACAGCTGCACGTGAGCCACGAACTGCAGCGAGAGAAGTCATGGCAGCACCGGGAGACCGACAGCATCTACGGCCAGCACGCGCTCATCGTCGGCACGGGAGCTATCGGCAGGGAGGCCGCCCGCCTGCTCTCCGCGGTGGGCATGAGCGTGCAGGGGGCTGGAAGAACAGCCAGGTCTGATGACCCCGACTTCGGCGAGGTGGTGGCCAGCTCACGGTTGGTCGAGCATGTCGGCGCCGCCGACCATGTGGTGGTGACCGCGCCGTTGACCGAGCAGACCCTGCGGCTGCTGGACGCCGAGGTGTTCGCCTCGATGAAACCCTCGGCCCACGTCGTCAATGTCGGTCGCGGCCCCATTCTCGACGAGGAGGCGCTGGTCAACGCATTGCGCGGAGGCCAGATCGCTGCCGCCTCGCTCGACGTCTTCGCCAGCGAGCCACTGCCCGCAGACAGCCCGATGTGGTCGACTCCCGGCCTGTTCGTCTCACCGCACCTCTCCGGTGATGCACGTGGTTGGCGCGACACCCTCGCACACCAGTTCGTCGACAACGCGCTGCGCTGGCTCGACGGCGTCGAGCTCTTCAACGTGGTCGACAAGAAGCTCGGTTTCGTTCCATCGTCGAGCGCTGTCCGGCCCCAGGAGCTGCCGTGACCGATCTCGCCCGGATGAGCGCGGTCGACCTGGTCAGGGCGTACGCCGACGGTGCGATCTCACCGGTCGAGGCTGCCCGTGTTGCTCTTGACGCGATAGCGACATACGACGACCACGTCAACGCCTTCCTGCGTGTGGACGAGACAGGTGCACTCGACTCCGCGAAGCAGTCCGAGGAGCGGTGGCGGTCTGGGCATCCCGTCGGCCCAGCCGATGGGGTGCCGACCTCCATCAAGGACATCTTCTTGACCGCGGGCTGGCCCACGCTCCGCGGCAGTCACCTGGTCGACGAGAACGCGGAGTGGCGGGACGACGCCCCTGCCGTGGCACGGCTACGCGAGGCAGGCACTGTCTTCCTCGGGAAGACGACGACGCCGGAGTTCGCATGGAAGGGCGTGACCGACTCCCCCCGCTTCGGCGTGACCGGCAACGCCTGGGCGGCGAATCTGACGGCGGGCGGGTCGAGTGGCGGCTCCGCGACCGCTGTCGCACTCGGCATGGGGACGTGGTCGATCGGCACCGACGGCGGCGGTTCGGTGCGGATTCCCGCGTCTTTCACTGGGACTGTGGCGATGAAGCCGACCTACGGAGTCGTGCCGCATTGGCCGGCCAGCCCGTTCGGCACCCTCGCGCATGCCGGTCCGATGACTCGCTCGGTGCGTGACTGCGCCTTCCTGCTCGACACCATCTACGGGTTCGACGCCCGCGACTGGTCGGCGATGCCGACACCCGGCTCCTCTTTCCTTCAGGGGCTGGACGACGGAGTGTCCGGGTTGAGGATCGCGTTCTCGCCGACTCTCGGCTTCGGTGAGAACGCACCTGAGGTCGAGGCGCTGGTCCGGACGGCGGTGGGCGTGCTGGCTGATGCGGGAGCCGAGATCGAGGAGGTCGACCCCGGCATCGACAACCCTGAGGAAGCCTTCAAGGTGCTCTGGTTCGCGGGTGCGGCCAAGGTGCTCGAGCAGTACGACGATACCGCCCTGGAGCGGGTCGACCCCGGACTTCGTGCCGCCGTCGAGGAGGGCAGGACCCATAGCGCGCTGGACTATCTCGGCGCCGTGGCCGTGCGCATGGACCTCGGTCTTCGGATGGGCAGGCTGCACGAGAACTACGACCTGCTGCTGACCCCGACCATGCCCATCGTCGCGTTTCCCGCCGGCCAGGATGCGCCCGACGGGTGGCCCTCGCAGCTGTGGACGAGCTGGACGCCGTACACCTATCTGTTCAACATGACCCAGCAGCCCGCCCTGAGCGTGCCCTGCGGTTTCACGGAGGCGGGGCTGCCGGTCGGCCTGCAGGTGGTCGGTCCCCGCCACCGCGATGCGCTCGTGCTGCGCGCCGGTCAGGCATACGAGCAAGCGACCGCCTGGAGCGACGCTGTGCCCACTCTCGTCACCCGACGCCTGACCGGTGGCGCCAGCTGACTCACCGCCGAACCGTCCACCCTACGGAGGAACCCATGCCGCGATACATCAGCGTGACACTCGAGAGCCGACAGGTGCAGTGCATCGCCCGGCTGCTCGACGACGAGGCGCCCCGCACCGCGCATGCCGTCTGGGACGCGCTGCCGCTTTCCGGGCAGGTGTTCCACGGTAAGTACGCACGGAACGAGATCTACAACCTGATTCCGGCCTTCGCCACCGTCGAACCGGGCAAGGAGAACACCACTATCACGCCGATCCCTGGCGACCTGTGCTATTTCGCATTCGACTCCGACGACCTCGGCAATACCGCCTACGGCTACGAGACAGGCGAGGGAATTCGCGGAATGCAGCAGATCGTCGATCTCGCACTTTTCTACGGGCGCAACAACCTGCTGATCAATGGTGACCAGGGATGGGTGCCCGGGAACGTCTTCGCCACGGTCATCACGGGACTGGAGGACATGGCTGCCGCCTGCCAGGACATCTGGATGGGCGGTGCCCGTGGCGAGACGCTGACCCTCGGACGCGTCGACGGTGATCCTCAGATCACCGGGTGAGTCGCGACCTTGCGAGAGACGTGTCCCCAGCGTCACGGTAGCGGGATCGCGGTCGATGGTCCTGGTCATGTCCGGCTCCCACCCCGGGACTCATCTCCGCGCGACGCCCGCGGTCGGTGAGAAGAGGTCCTTGGAGGCTACGACATCGCCGAACTCTCGAGTCATGCGCTCGACCAGCGGGCGGATCTCGGAGGACAAGCAGGTCTTGGTGCTTTTGCATGGTGTGGAAGGCTGGAGGCCGTGACCCTCCTCGACATCCCGATCGGCCGCCTCGACGGCAGCCCCGCCACGCTCGGCGAGCTGACCGGTGGCCAGCCGGCGCTTCTGGTGAACGTTGCCTCGAAGTGCGGCCTGACCTCGCAGTACGCCGCTCTCGAACAGATGCACGAGGACTACGCCGGACGTGGGTTCACGGTCGTCGGCATCCCCTGCAACCAGTTCGGCGGTCAGGAGCCCGGCAGCTCGGAGGAGATTGCAGAGTTCTGCTCCGCGACCTACGGCGTCACCTTCCCGATGGCCGCGAAAATCGAGGTCAACGGTCCGAGCCGGCACCCGGTGTACGACGCGCTTGTCGAAGTGCCCGACGAGTCCGGCAAGACCGGCGACATCGCCTGGAACTTCGAGAAGTTCCTCGTGGACGGCAACGGCTCCGTCGTGGCCCGCTTCAACCCCTCCGTAGTACCCGGCGACCCGCAGGTCACCGAGGCCATCGAGTCCGTGCTCGTATAAAGCAAGCGTCACCCGCCCCAGTTTCATCAAGGTATGCAGATAAACCTGCGCTTCCCGCGGTCAACTCGCCATGGGAAGTGCAGGTTCGACGACATACCTTGATGAAACTGAGGTCGACCGCGAGGCCTCACCAGATGCGCACGCGGTCCTCCGGATTGAGCCAGAGGCCGTCGCCGGAGGCGGTCTCGAAGGCCTCGTGGAACTCATCGAGGTTGCGCACGATGTTCGCCCGGAACTCCGGCGGCGAATGCGGGTCGATCGCAAGGTACTGCTGCTCCTGTTCCTTGCGGCGCTTGGTCCGCCACACGTACGCCCAGTTGAGAAACACCCGCTGGGACCCGGTCGCCCCGTCGACGACAGCTGGCTTGGAACCGCCCAGACTGATCAGGTAGGCCTTGTGCGTGATGGTCAGGCCCCCCAGATCGCCGATGTTCTCCCCGACGGTCAAAGCGCCGTTGACCTTCTCGCCGGGGAGGTTGCGTGGGGAGAACGCGTCGTACTGCTCGATCAGGGCCCCGGAGCGCTGGGAGAACCGTGAGCGGTCGGCTGAGGTCCACCACTCCTTGAGGTTTCCGGCGCCGTCGTACTGCGAGCCCTGGTCGTCGAACCCGTGGCCGATCTCGTGACCGATCACCGCGCCGATCCCTCCGTAGTTCTCCGCGGGGTCGGCGTCGGGCGAGAAGAAGGGCTTCTGCAGGATCCCGGCCGGAAAGCAGATCTCGTTGGTGCCGGGATTGTAGTAGGCGTTGACCGTCTGGGGATACATGAACCACTCGTCTCGGTCGACCGGTGAACCGATCTTGCCCAGCTGACGGTCGGTCTCGAACGCGGCGGCCCTGCGCGCGTTGCCGAGCAGGTCTCCGGCCTCGACCTCGAGCGCGGAGTAGTCGCGGAACTTCTCGGGATAGCCGATCTTCGGGCGGAACGTCACCAGCTTCTCGAAGGCGCGCTGCTTGGTGTCCTCACCCATCCAGTCGAGCTTGTCGATGTTGCGCCGGTATGCCTCGAGCAGATTCGCCACCAGGTCGTTCACCAACGCCTTCGAGGCCGCCGGGAAGTGCCGCTCGACGTAGATCTCGCCGACCGCCTCACCCAACGCGCTCTCCACCAGCGCAACACCGCGCTTCCACCTGGGCCGAAGCTCCGGTGTCCCGCTGAGCGTCTTGCCGTAGAAGGCGAAGTTCTCGGCCACGAAGGCCGACGAGAGGTACGGCGTGGCGGCGCGGACGACCCGGATCGCGAGCCAGGCCTTCCATTCCTCGACTGGCACGTCCTCGAGCGCCTTCGACAGGTGCACGAGGTAGCTGGGTTGGCGCACGATCACGTCGGTGAAGGTCGCCGGATCGGCTTCGAGTGCGCGGCCGTAGGAAACCCAGTCGAACGCCGACGCGGCCCCTGTCAGATCGTCGAAGCTCATCAGGTTGTAGGTCTTGAGGACGTCGCGGGTCTCCGCCCGCTCCCAGTGACCCTGGGCCAGCCGGGTCTCGACGTCCATCACTCGCTGGGCTTCGCGAGCTGACTCCTCGATACCGGCGAGGCCGAACATGACCTCGAGGTGCATGCAGTACGCCGAGCGGATCTCAGCGAACTTGTCCTCGCGGTAATAGGACTCATCAGGCAGTCCGAGGCCGCCCTGCACGATGTTGACCAGGTACCGGTCGGAGTCGCGGTCGTCGGTGCCCACGTAGGAGCCGAAGAGACCGGGGCAGCCGCACCGCTCCAGAGATCCCATCAGGTCGACCAGCTCGTCGACCGAGGTGACCGCGTCGACGCGGGCCAGGTCCTCCGAGATCGGGCTCGCGCCGAGCTGCTCGGCCCGCTCCTCGTCCATGAAGCTGTCGAAGAGGTCGCCGATCTTCTTCGCGCTCTGCCTCTCCGGGTCACCGGCAGCGCATTCCTCGATGATCGCTCGGACCCGCGACTCCGCCTCGTCGGCGAGCATCACGAATGGTCCCCAGCTCGACCTGTCCTGCGGAATCTCCACCGAGTCCAGCCAGCGCCCGTTCACGTGGCCGAAGAGGTCGTCCTGGGGGCGGATGTCATGGTTCATGCCGGGTTTGGCGTCATCGAGGATCGTCACACCTCCCAGCCTAATCGGTGATGACAGTATGGGGGCCATGAGCGAACAGGTGAGCGTCACAGTGACCGACAATCCCGAGCAGAGCCGCTACGAGGCGGCAGACGAGTCCGGCGTGGTAGCCGGCTTTGCGGAGTACGAGACTCGCGAGGGGCTTCTGATCTTCACCCACACCGAGGTCTACGACGCGTTCGAGGGCCAGGGTGTGGGCTCGGCGCTGGCTCGGGGAGCCCTCGACCAGGCCCGGACGACGGGTCTCCAGGTCCGGCCGGCGTGCGACTTCATCGCCAGCTTCATCGACAGCCACCCGGAGTACCAGGACCTGCTCACCGGCTGAGGCGGCCTCGCACGGGATCGGAGCCCGCCCGCCGCAACGGCAGCTGCGGCCTCCGTCAGCGCAGAACCAGCACTGACTTGCCGAGCGTGCGCCGCTCGGCCATGTCGCTCAGCGCCTCGCGGACCCTCTCGAGGGGGTACGTCGAGCCGACCGGCGGGTCCACGACACCCGACTGCATCATCGGCAGCAGCTCCTCCCACTGACCGCGCATGTAGCCGGGACGGACCCTCGCATACGCGCCCCAACCGACGCCGCGGACGTCGACGTTGTTGAGCAGCAACCGGTTCGTCTTCACCTCGGAAATGGCACCTGCTGCAAAGCCCACGATCAGCAGGCGTCCTCGGGAGGCGAGTGCGCGCAGCGAGTCGGTCGTCACGTCGCCGCCCACCACGTCCACCACGATGTCTACACCCTCATCGTCGGTCAGCTCCTTCACCCCCTCGAGGAACCCGTCGAGCAGCACAACCTCGTCGGCCCCTGCCGAACGGGCGAACTCGCCTTTCTCCCGCGTGGAGACCACCGCGATCACCCGGGCGCCGTACCCCTTCCCAACCTGGATGCAGGCTGTTCCGACGCCGCCCGCCGCCCCGTGCACCAGGACGATGTCGCCGTTCTCCACTCGACCGCGCGTGGCCAGAGCGAACTGTGCGGTGAGGTAGTTCATCGGCAATGCCGCGCCCTGCTCGAAGCTCAGGGCGTCCGGAAGGGGGAACAGCGACTCGCTTCCGATCGCCACTGCATCTGACCCGCCGCCGTACGGCAGCACGCCGGCGACCCGCTGGCCGCGGCTGAACCCCGAGTCGTCCGGTGCCTCGCGGACCTCGCCTGCGAAGTCGACCCCCAGGGTGAACGGCGTCTCCGGTTTGAGCTGGTACTTTCCGGCCGACAACAAGAGGTCGGGGAAGCTCACCCCCACCGCGTGCACGTCGATGAGGAGCTGGCCGTCGGCCGGCACGGGCTCGGGTACGTCGACGAGGTCGACGCCCGGGGGACCCTCGAGTCGGACGACCTGGACAGCACGCATCTGCGTCTCCTCGACATGACTTCGGAACGGGCCAGAAGGTGGTTCTTAGTATGGAGGGGCGGTGGCCCGGCGCGACTCAGCCTCCACCGGTCACTTTGAGCATCCACTCGACCTCGCGCCAGTAGTCGTCCTTCTCGTCCTGCACGGGGTCCACATCGAGGGAGGTGACCATGTCCTCGGGACGGACCGGCTCGGGAAGCTCGGCGTAGCGATGTGCCGTCGGCAAACCGGTTTCCTCGGTCATCGGACCAGCCGAGCGAGGTCGAGGTGCATGGAGGAAGTGTAGTCCAGTCGCTGCCCCGGCGAAGCCCGCCTTCTTGAAGCTCGCGACCCACTACAACCTCGCGGACGGTGTGCCGTTCGACCTCCCTGACAGGCAGATCCAGGGTGCGCGCACCCGCCGTACACCCATCCGAAGCAAGTGCCGAACCGAACAGCACAGGTGACCCGGACAAGGACCGAGCCCAAGGGGCGGCATCTCGCTGGTGCTCTCGCCGGCCTGCTGGCGGGCACCGCAGGCGTCGCCGCTGCAGAAGCCGTGGTCGCCCTGGTGACCGGCGTGACCTCACCGGTTCTCGCAGTCGCGAACCGAGCCGTCGACGTGACCCCCCGACCCGTCAAGGAGTGGGCGATCGAGACGTTCGGCGACGCTGACAAGGTCGTGCTCATCTCCGGTGTGATCGGCACCGTCGGACTTCTGGCGCTGGCTGCCGGTGTTCTCGGTGTCCGACGCCCACGAGTTGCCGTCGGCCTGTTCCTCCTCCTCAGCGCGATCGCCGCGGTCGCAGCCGTCACCGACCGGGCGGCCACCGCATCGGTGGTCCTGCGGCTGCTGCCCGTGTTCGCACTCGTGGGTGTGGGCCTGATCGCTCTGCTCTTCCTGCTCCGGCCCTTGCGCCCGGTGCCGGACGAGCGGTCCGCACAGCTCGGTCGGGCCGGGAGCGACTCCGGGAAGAGCCGTCGTGTCCTGCTCGGCGACCACGTCGAGGGTGATGACCTGCCGCCGGCCTTCGACCGCCGTGGATTCCTGAAGGCAGTCCTCGCCGTCAGTGCCGTGGCTACCACCGGCGGCCTGGTCAGCAGGCAGTTCGGTGACCTGGCCGCGTCCGCCTCACGCGCCGGCGTGATGGTTCCCAAGCCGACCAGCCCGGCGCCGGCCCTGGCCGCCGGTGCCACGCTCGACGTTCCCGGTATCACGCCGTACCTCACACCGAACAGCAGCTTCTACCGTGTGGACACGGCCCTGCGGGTGCCCGACGTGCCGATCGAGGACTTCACCCTGCGCATCCACGGCATGGTCGACAAGGAGCTCGAGCTCTCCTTCGAGGACCTGCTCGAACGCCGCCTCGTCGAGCGCCGGATCACGCTGACCTGTGTGTCGAACCCAGTGGGTGGGGACCTGATGGGCAACGCCACCTGGATCGGCGTCCCCATGCACGAGCTGCTCGCCGAAGCCGGTGTGCAGGCCGGTGCCGACGCCGTCAAGTCGACGAGCGCGGACGACTTCACGATCGGTACGCCGCTGCCGGTGCTGCTCGACGAGAAGCGCGAGGCCCTCGTCGCCATCGCGATGAACGGCGACCCGCTGCCGATCGAGCACGGCTTTCCGGTGCGGATGGTGACCCCCGGCCTCTACGGCTACGTCTCGGCCACCAAGTGGCTCGTCGACCTCGAGGTTACGAGGTTCACCGACTTCAAGGCGTACTGGACCACGCGCGGCTACGCCGCGGAGGCGCCCATCAAGACGTCCTCGCGCATCGACGTCCCTCGGTCCTTCGCCCGGGTCACGGCAGGCAAGACGCCCGTCGCCGGAGTCGCCTGGTCCCAAGATCGTGGCATCGACAAGGTCGAGGTCCGCGTGGACGACGAGGACTGGGCGAGAGCCCGGCTGGCGGAGGAGGACAACCTCAACACCTGGCGCCAGTGGGTCTGGGAGTGGGATGCCACCCCGGGAAGCCACAAGCTGGAGGTCCGGTCGACCGACAGCACCGGGTACACCCAGACGTCGCGCCGGGTGCCGATCGCACCGGACGGATCCACGGGGTGGGACAGCGTCGACGTCACCGTCAGCTGACCAATCCTTCTCGGCTGCAGTGACGAACCATAAGCAACAAAACAAACTTCGCAAAACCGTATCTATCGGCCACCACACAGCCACAGCAGCCAGTCACAGTCCGCCCCGAGCAAGGCCAAGTCAGCCGACCCGGCGGCCAACCTCGTCGGTCCGGCGTGCGACGACTACGCGAAGGCCGTGCCGGATGGCGCCGGCTCGGTGCAGGGTATGGCCAAGGACCCGGTCGCCGTAGCGCAGGCAACAACCCGATGCTCAAGACCCTCACCGCCGCCGTCTCCGGCAAGGTGAACCCCGACGTGAACCTGGTCGACACGCTGAACGGTGACGAGTTCACTGTCTTCGCGCCGACCGACGACGCGTTCGCCACGGTCGACAAGAAGACCATGGGCATGTTGGCCAAGCACGGCGACCTTCTGTCGACGATCCTGACCTACCACGTGGTCCCCGGTCAGATGACCCCGGACGAGATTGCCGGTCAGACCCTGACCACGGTCAGGGCGACAAGCTGAAGATCTCCGGCGAGGGTGACAACCTCAAGTCCCAGGACGCAAGCGTGATCTGTGGCGGCGTACAGACCGACAACGCCACCGTGTACCTCATCGACTCGGTGATGATGCCACCGAGCATGATGTGACCCAGGTCGACCAGCGCATCTGAATCGCGTTCCACCGAGACGGGTGGATCAACGGCAGTTAGCGCGACCGGTCGATCGGGTAGGACTTCCCCATGACTTCCACACCGAACGAGCCGGAGGACACCTCACCTGCTGGCCGGAACGACTCGCAGGCCGACGTTCCCGGGATCATCACGGACGACCAGCTGCCCGAGGACCTCCAGCCCACCGACGACAACCCCTTGGCGAAGAACCCCGACGAAGAGGGTGCCGCAGAGGGTGGTGACGCAGGGGCGGGTGCGGCCAACCCGATGCCCGGTGATGGGCAGACGCAACAGGGCTAGGCAGAACGAAGCAGGTGATCACCCTCGAGCTCGCGGCCAGGCTTCGCGACGCCGGCCTGACCTGGGAGCCGGCTTCCGGTGACCGGTTCGTGGTGCCCGACCGTGACCTGGACACCGAGGTCTTCGTGATCAGTGAGATGACCGTCGAGCCGGAGCAGTTGGTGTCCGGGGGGGTCGTGCGCTTCAACGGCACGACGGAGTGGGCCATGGACAGTATCGAGCAGTCCGAGGTGATCTGGCTTCCTCACGAAGCGCAGCTGCGCGCCCGACTGGGTGAGCACTTCCTACGACTGGAGAAGGTTCACGACGGGTTCGTGGTGGAGCTACGGGCCACGGGTGCCGGGAGCGACGCGGTCCCGGACCTCCCTGTGACCCGACATCTCGATATCGACGCCGAGCGGGCCTACGCGCGTGCCCTGCTGGCAGTGTTGACGGCGTGACCCGCCGACTGAGCCAGCTGTTCGTCGGGTTGTTCCTCTACGGCATCAGCCTCGCTTTCGTGCTGCGTGCCGGGCTTGGCCTCGCGCCGTGGGACGTGTTGCATCAGGGGCTGGCCGAGCTCACCGGGACCTCGGTCGGCTCGATGGTGATCGCGGTCAGCTTCGTCGTACTCCTGCTGTGGATCCCGCTGCGGCAGCCTCCTGGGTTCGGGACCATCGCCAACGCGATTCTCGTCGGAGTCAGCGTGGACCTCACCCTCCTGGTGCTCGGCGACGTGGGCTCCTGGCCGGCGCGGATCCTGCTCCTGGTCGGTGGCGTGCTCCTCAACGCGCTGGCCACCGCGCTCTACATCGGCGCGCTTCTGGGCCCGGGCCCGCGCGACGGCCTGATGACCGGCTTGGTACGTCGGACCGGGCGCTCGGTGCGATCGGTCCGCACGAGCCTCGAGGCGATGGTCCTCGTGATCGGATGGCTGCTCGGCGGCACCTTCGGGATCGGCACCCTGCTCTACGCGTTCGCGATCGGGCCGATCGTGCATCTCCTGCTGCCTCGGCTCACGGTCGCTACGGTGACAGAGCCGGAGCGCCAAGATCCCGGGGATGCGCCGATCTCCGGTCGTTCGGGGTGAGGCCACAGCGTGTGGGGTCTCTACCTCGCCGTGATCGCGGCGGTGCTTCTCGGAATCGCGGTCGGCTTCGTCGCACCCGAGTTCGCGGTCAAGCTGGAACCGCTGGGTGAGGCCTTCGTGGCCTGATCACGATGATGATCCAGCCGGTCATCTTCTGCACGATCGTGTTGGGCGTCGGGTCGGTGCGAAGCGCTGCCCAGGTAGGCAAGCTCGGCGGCCCCGCCCTGACCTACTTCCTCACCATGTCCACCGTTGCCCTGGCCATCGGCCTCGTGGTCGGCAACATCCTCAAGTCGGGTGCGGGGCTCGAGCTGAGTGACGAGCTGGCGGCCGAAGGAAAGGCGCAGGCTGCGGAGGCCGGCTCGACGACTGACTTCCTCCTCGGGATCATTCCCGACTCTCTTCTCCGCGCTCACCTCCGGGGAGATCCTTCAGACGCTTCTGGTTGCGCTGCTGGTCGGTTTCGCCCTGCAGATGATGGGGCGTGTCGCGAGCCGACCATCCGCGGAATCGAGCATCTGCAGCGCGTGGTCTTTCGCGTGCTGGCCGTGATCATGCTCGGCTTCTACGCGACCTGCATCGTGTTCGTGTTCGTCATTCTCGGCCTGGTCCTGAAGCTGGCGACCGGTGTGAACCTGTTCAGCCTCCTGAAGTACCTCGGCCGCGAGTTCCTCCTGATCCTCTCGACCTCGTCCTCGGAGTCCGCGCTGCCCCGACTGATCACCAAGATGGAGCATGCAGTGGTCGACAAGACCACGGTCGGGGTCGTGGTCCCACCGGCTGCTCGTTCAACCTCGACGGCACCGCGATCTACCTGACGATGGCTTCGCTGTTCATCGCCGAGGCCCTCGGTGACCCCTTGAGCATCGGAGAGCAGATCTCCCTGCTGGTGTTCATGATCATCGCCTCCAAAGGGGCCGCAGGTGTCACCGGCAACTCGGTCGCGACCGTGCTCGTCGGGTCGTGGACCGGCAGCCTCGACCGGGAGCGGCTGGACCGCGTGCTCGCGGACGACGACCCCTCGACGAAACCACCATGCTCGACCAGGAGCCGACCTACCACAACGACAGGAAAGCGCCGGTCACCGCGACGCGGTGACCTGGGCGTAGCTTCACTCCGGCTCGTTCGCGCTCGTACCACCGATGGAGTACGGCGTCGCGTAGCCGGTGTACACCAGATGCGCGACCAGACCCTCTGCCGCGTGCGGAAGGTTGTGGCAGTGATACATCCAGACGCCCGGGTTGTCGGCTACGAAGGCGACCTCGTAGGAGTCGCCGGCCGCCACGTCCAGGGAGTCGACCCACCACGGGCTGCCGGTCGCCTCGATCCCGTTGCGGCTCAGCACGACTGCGTGGTGCCCGTGCAGGTGCATCGGATGCGCCTCAGCACTCTTGTTCTGGATGCGCATTCGCACGACGTCGCCCTCGGCGACGGTGAACATCGGCACATTCGGAAACATGTTGCCGTTGACCGTCCACCAGAAGCCCGGTCGGCCGCGGACGAACCCTGGCCTCCGTCCGACGACGTACTCGAAGCTCCTCGTCGGCGCGCGCGGGTCGAAGTCCAGACGCGCCGGGGACCCGTAGTGCAACGGATCCACGTACGTCTTCGGCTCTTCGGACCGGGACGTGTTCGGCGTGTCCTCACCGAGCACGAGAGCGGAGGTGGCACCTACTTCCACGCGGACACCGGAGCCGTCCACCGGCATGGTGACGCCCAGGTCTGCGCGCCCGCCCGCGGTCACCGTCACGGCTTGGTCGGAAACCTGGGTCGGCGCGTTGACCTCCGTCCCGTCCACCGCGAGAAGGCGGTACGACGCTCCGCTGACCCAGACCGGGACCGCGGCGTTATCGGTGTTCGCGACCCGGACCCGAACGCTCTCTCCGGGGGCGGCCTGGACCACGACGTCACCTTCCCGGCCGTTGATCGTGCGGTAGCCGTCGTAGAGGTGAGTCAACGCGGGCACGTCCACGTCGGCCGGCGTGCCACCGCGCGGGCTGACGACGAGCATCCCGAGGAGTCCCTGCCTCACCTGCTCGTGGGAGAGCTGGTGGGAGTGATACCAGTACGAGCCGGCTTGCTCGGCGACGAATCGGTAGGTGAAGGCCTCACCTTGGTCCACGGCGTCCTGGGTGACCCCAGCAACGCCGTCCATCGCGGTCGGCACATCCACCCCGTGCCAGTGCAGGGTGATCCCGCCGGGAACCGACGCGTTCTCCAGCCGCACCTGCACCAGCTGCCCCTGCGTGGCGCGGATCACCGGACCGGCGACCGACCGTTGAGGGTGTAACCCTCGACCTTGCGACCGGACGCAAGCTCGAACGTCCCCTGCTCCGCCCGCAGGTCCACGCTCACGTCAGCCCGACGATCTGGGTCCGCGGTCAGCTCGGCGATGCTGGTTCCGTATGCGTGTATCCCCGCATGTGCATCGGGCTCGCTCGAGGAGGGCCCGCCGCCGAAGTCGGCGTAGCCCATGTCCATCACCGAGTACTCGTCCGGAAGCAGGCTTGAGGTCCACAGCCACGCGAGCGGGAGGAGTACGGCGGCCGTGGCCAGGCACGCCACCACCAGGCGCAGGCGACTCGTCATGAACTCTCCCGGAACTGCTGGCTGAGGCTCAGACGCGCTCGCGCTCCGACGGCGCCGTGCCGGAGGTCGCATGCGTGACCGCCGCCGGGTCGCGGCGGCGAACGCGCATCGCGGCCGTCACTGCGAGGCCGAAGATGATCAGCGCGTTCACGCCGTGCAGCGCTCCCAGTACCGGAGTCGAGCGGGCGAGCATGCCGAGCAGGATCTGTACCACGACTGCGAGCAGAATGAACGCGGCCCACTTCGCTCCGCCACTGACCTTCGCGAAGAACGAGATGATCAGCAGGATCAACGCCAGGAGCACGATGAGATAGGCGTTGAGGAAGTGGATCGGGAATCCGATGACTCCGGTGAACTCGACCGAGCCGCCCTCCAATCCAGCCTTGTCCAGGGTGCCACCGTCCTGGATCCATTTGCTCAGTCCGAAGTACGCCAGTGCGATCGACCCGGCCTGGACCACCACTCCAAGTGCGACCAGCAGGGCGAGGACGCGGTATGCAGACTTCATGTTCACACTCCTCAAGCCAGCGACGTGTCCTTTGCGCCGCGTGAGACGACGCTGGAGCGTGGCACCGGACGCGGACAACAACAACCGAGGGAAATGGTCAGAACTAACCAAGCGATATCAGCGGATATTTACCTTGCAGCCGGTTTCCGGGCCTCGCCCGATGGGCAGATGTTCCGGCGACTCGCCGATCTCGGCAGGATGTGCACATCGGCCGTGGCATGCGGAAGCTGCTGGGCCGAGGACGGCGGTTGCTTCCGCCTGCCTATAGCTGACCGAGCAGCGACCCGTCGATGTTGTCGAGGAGGTCGGCGGGGTCCGCGTAGACCTCGACGGCGCCCGCGGCCTCGAGCTCTGCACGCGATATGCCCCCACAGGTCAAGGCGATGCACGGCAGACCAGCCTTCGTTGCCGACTCCACGTCCCACACGGTGTCTCCGATGGCCACTGTGCGCTTGGCGTCCAGCCCGTTCTCATCCATAGCGACCTGCAGCAGGTCGGGCTCCGGCTTGGCAACGTCCACCTCAGACGACGTGGTGGCCCCTTGCACGCTGTCCTCGACACCGATGGCCGGCTTCATCCACTCGAGGTCCTCCTTCTTCCCGCTGGTGGCGAGTACCACGGCCAGCCCCCTCTTCGAGCAGGCCGCGACGAGCTCACCGGCCCTCGGGAAAGCGACCACCTGCTCGCGCAGAGCCTCATAGCGTGCGGAGTGCGCCTCCACCGCCTTGTCGTCACTGGCACCTGTCAGCTGCTCGACTAGACCCTCGCTGGCTATTCCGATCGCACGATGGATGCTCGCCATGTCCACGTCGTCGTGGCCGGCGTCGCGCATTGCCTGCCACCAGGCAAGGACGTGGAGATAGTTGGTGTCCAGTAGGGTTCCGTCGACGTCGAAGAGAACGCCCGGCCTGCCCGTCGTACCAAGTTCGCTCACGGCGCTTCCGTTCCCCAGCCTGGGTTTGTGAAACGCTCCGTCACCGTCAGTCATCGGGTAGCCTTATATCCTGATAAGTCAATATAAAACGGACGAAGCGAGAGAACTTGTGAGACGTGCCCTTGCCAGCCTGGTAGCAGTCGCGTCGGGACTGTTTGTGGCCACCGCCGCAGCGTCCACGGCGGCGAGCTCCGCCGACGCGCCCTCCGCCGAGAGGCAGTCAGCCTCCGTCGGCACCACGAACGTGGGCGGGCCAACGGTGGTCGCAGTCGGTGATATCGCCTGCAAACCAGGCGATCCGGTGACGCCGGCGCGGTGTCAGCAAGCAGCAACCGCCGCGCTCGCGCAGACCTACGACCCGAGGTACGTGCTCGGGCTGGGCGACCTGCAGTACGAGAAGGGCGCCCTGACGGCTTTCGCCAACTCTTATGACAAATCCTGGGGTGCCCTGAAACAGGTGACCAGGCCCGTGCCGGGCAATCATGAGTACCGCACACCGGAGGCCAGGGACTACTACACGTACTTCGAGGACCAGGTCTCGCGTGCGGAGGGCTACTACGCCTTCGGCGTCGGGAGCTGGCGCGTGTATGCGCTCAACAGCAACTGCACCCTGATCGACTGTGCCCGGCAGGCCCGATGGCTGAACCGACAGATGACGAACACCCCACGTAGCTGCAGCGCCATCATGCTGCAC